>CAZVBD010000180.1:0-4988 GCA_964625255.1 uncultured Thiohalobacter sp.
TAAACCAGCCGCAGGCTCCACAACGACTTGTGCCCCACGGGTAACTGGATATGTTCACTACCCTGCCCGGTCAGCCGACTGACCAGCCGGCCGCCGCCGGAGACAACCCGTGAGCGGTGTCCGGCCTTCACCAGACCCTGGGCAATTTCCAGTGTGCCGCGTTCGACACCACCGGATTCCAGTGCCGGTAACAGTTGCAGGATAGTCAGTTTACGTTCAGCCATTGTTCCATAATCCAGTCTGCGCAACGCCCCGCCTCGTTGAGTGATGGCGGTACGGCAGGTATTCTCCAGTCCCCGGGCAGTGCCACCCAGCCTCGCGCCACCAGCGTGTCGACACCAGCCGTCACGCGGTTGCTGGTGCGCCGTTTGACGGCCAGCAGTCCGGTCGGCACACCATGGGTAAGCGATTCATAAATCATCGAAACGCTGTCCTCGCTGACCCGCACCTCGGCGGCGCCGGTCAACGCCTCGGCCACGGCATTACCCGATGTCCCGGATGGCAATACCGTCAGCCCCTCGTATTTGTTCAGCAACGCCAGGCACGACCCCGGCGTCCGGCGTGAACCCAATACCCGCCAGTCCCGTTGTGGCCGTGCCGACAGCAAGGCGTTGATCTGTACCAGCACCTCGTTATCATTCCAGCGATAGTGCGGTGACGGTCCGCCCAGCAGAATCAGGCCATAATCACCCACGGCCTCCCGGCAAGCGCGCTGTGTATTCAGCACGCCGGTCGTCACCAGTACGTTGGTGGCTGGACGAGGGCTGTCGTGTTCGGGGATCAGACACAGGTCAAACAGGGCATTGGGCAGGCTCGGCTGCATCAACACTATAGCGCGTCCTCCGGCAGCACGACGTGCCGCCAGCAAATGCCAGTGCGTTGCGTGGCCGGCGCCAACCAGAAGGTTGGGCCGGGGCAGCGCGCATCCTGCCGGGTATCGGCCCGTCAGCCAGGCGCGTAATGCAGCGAAACGATTGCGGGCACTCAGCTCGTGGACTTCGATCTTGCAACGTCCTTGCAGGGACTGCACCAACCCCAGGCTCTGCGCATCATGGCCCGGTTTGCCGTCACTGAACCGCCACAGGACGTAGGCGTCACCAACACTGCGTTGCACAGGGGTTCACAGCCGCAACCGGCTGCTCAGTCCTTGAGAATATAGTCAGCACCACAGTAAGGACACCTGACCTTGCCGGTGTCCTCGATGGACAGGTAGACACGTGGGTGCGAGTTCCACAAACTCATACTGTCCATCGGGCAATGCAGTGGCAGATCAGCGTGTGACACGTCATAACAATTCTCGGCATTGGCCTGAATGTAGCGTTCTCCACGCTTCGCATCTGCGGCTGTACTGGAACCCGGCATAGCTTATCCTCCGTTCTGTCCGACCAGCGACAACCATTCAGGATGGTCCTCGCGGCGACCGTGTACCTGATCGAAATACAGGGTCTGTAACTGTTCAGTGATCGGGCCACGACCCCCGTTGCCGATGGTGCGGTTATCCACTTCACGAATGGGCGTCACTTCAGCGGCGGTACCGGTGAAGAAGGCTTCATCGGCAATATAAACCTCGTCACGAGTGATGCGCTTTTCACGAATTTCCAGCCCCTGTTCCTGCGCCAGCGTCATGATCGTTTCGCGGGTGATACCCTCCAGCGCCGAGGTCAGGTCAGGGGTGTAGAGCACGCCATTGCGGACAATAAAGATATTTTCGCCGCTGCCTTCCGCCACATAGCCTTCGTTATCCAGCAGCATGGCCTCATCGTAACCGCAGGTCAGCGCCTCCTGCAGTGCCAGCATGGAGTTCATGTAGTTGCCGTTGGCCTTGGCCTTGCACATGGTGATATTAACGTGGTGTCGCGTGTAGGACGAGGTACGAATGCGGATACCTTTTTCCAGGTTCTCCTTGCCGAGATAAGCGCCCCACTCCCAGGCAGCAACAATGACATGCACCTTCAGATTATCGGCACGCAATCCCATACCCTCGGCGCCATAAAAGCACATAGGTCGGAGGTACGCAGAACTCAGACCATTCTCCTGCACCACGTCAAGCTGTGCCTGATTGATGGTGTCCTTGTCGAAAGGCATGGACATTTGCAGAATATGCGCAGAACGGAACAGGCGATCGGTGTGATCCTGCAACCGGAAAATCGCCGTGCCTTGCTCGGCATCGTAGGCGCGCACACCTTCGAACACCCCCATACCGTAGTGCAGGGTGTGCGTGAGCACGTGTGTGGTCGCGTCACGCCAGGGGCACATTTCGCCGTCATACCAGATGACGCCGTCACGATCAGCCATCGACATCTAACTTCTCCTTCAAATGTATAAAAACAGGATCACTTGCTCTGATCAGGATCACCTGTCTGATTTTTGTCATCCCGGCTTCACCTTTCGTCATCCCGGCGCAGGCCGGGATCCACAGCAACCGCCGGACGCATGGATGCCGGCCTGCGCCGGCATGACGCGCGTTAACGGCGTCATCAGTCTTCCATCAGCTCGCGCCATAGTCTGACCACCTTCTTGCGTGGCCGCTCCAGCCGGTCATCATTGATCACCGGCCGCTTTTCGGCGAGCGTCAACCGATGGAGGACGCCGCGATATTGCTGGTAGGCCTCGATCAGGATCTGGGCATACGCAGACTTGAGCAGGCCTTCTCTCGCCAGCACCTTCAGCAGGCTGATGGTGTCGGTGTGGCCCAACAGGGCCGGGTGAGCCTTGCTCCAGCGCAGGACGAGGTATTGCACCATAAATTCGATATCAACGATACCTCCCGGGTCCTGCTTGAGGTGAAATCCATCCCCGCGTGAACCCAGTTCGCGGCGCATGCGCTCGCGCATATCGCGCACCTGCTCACGCAGATCAGGCTGATCGGCACAGGCCGCCAGTGCCTTGCGGCGGACGTTCAGAAAGGGTTTTTCCAGTGCCCGGTTCCCCGCCACCAGCCGCGCCCGTACCAGCGCCTGGTGTTCCCAGGTCCAGGCCTCGTTGAGCTGGTAGTCAGCAAACGCATCGATATCACTCACCAGCATCCCTGAATTACCGGAGGGACGCAGGCGCATGTCCACCTCGTAAAGCGCACCGGCGGCGGTGAAGGTTTCCAGCATGTGGATCATGCGTTGCCCGAGGCGGGCAAAGAACACAGCATTATCGACCGGTTTACGACCATGAGTGCGTTGCGCACTGCCGGCGCTGTCGTGCAGGAATACCAGGTCAAGATCAGAGCCATAGCCCAGCTCGATACCACCCAGTTTGCCGTAACCGATGACGGCAAAGGCGACAGGACGCTGTTTGCCCCGCACCCGGCAGCGCGGTTCGCCGTGGCGGCGCAGCATATTGGCCCAGGCAATCGATAACACCCTTTCCAGCACCACCTCGGCAATGGCGGTCAACTCGTCACTGACCACCATGACCTGTGCTGCACCGGCAATGTCAGCGGCGGCCACACGCAACACCATGGCATGACGAAACTGGCGCAGGCGATCCATCTGCAATTCCAGATCACTGTCATCGACGTCACTGAGGCGCCGTTCCAGCTCGGTTTCCAGCTCTTGCTGTGACAACGGGGCATACAGACTGCGCGGATCGAGCAACTGGTCGAGCAGCATGGGGAAACGGGCGATCTGGTCGGCAATCCAGGCGCTGGCCGCACACAGGTGTACCAGCTGTGACAGCACCAGCGGACGCTCCTGCAACAGGGCGATATAGGTGGTACGGCCGGCGATGTGTTCCAGCACATTCACCAACCGGCCCAGCACCTCGGCCGGTTCGGGTTGACGTGCCACAGCCGCGATCACCATCGGCACCAACGCATCAAAGCGCACACGGCCCTGCTCGCCGAGATAGCGCGGCGCCGTCCCCTGTCGCAACTGCCCGATCCGGCGCAGCGCTTCGGCCGGGTCGTTGTAGCCAGTCTCTTCCAGCAGTTGCACGGCTTCTTCATCGCTGCAGCGCTCCAGCCACAGGTTACGCAGCGGTTCGTCCTCATCCGGCGGTCCATGCTGAGGCGAATCAAAGACCTGCTCAAAATGTGTCTCGACGCGACGGCGATGACCACGAAGGGCGGCGATAAAGCGTTTCCAGTCCGGGTAGCCCATCGATAACGCCAGTTGCGCACGTTCCGTGTCGGACTCGGGCAACTGATGAACCTGGCGGTCCTGCAAGGCCTGTAAATGATTTTCGCTGCGGCGCAGGAAATGGTAGGCCGATTCCAACTGTACGGCGCTGTGTGGCGGCAGCAGCTTCAGGTCCACCAGGGCCGGCAATACGTCCAGCACGCGACGCTGGCGCAGGCGTGGCTCGCGCCCGCCGTGTACCAGCTGGAACGCCTGCACGATAAACTCGATTTCCCGGATACCACCCGGTCCCAGCTTGATATTGTCCTGCTGGTCGTGACGCTCCACCTCCTTACGGATCTGGCGCTTGAGATCACGCAGCGCATCGAAGGCCTGGAAATCCAGGTAACGGCGAAACACAAACGGCCGCAGCAACTCCATCAGCTCACGCTGGCTGTCGGCATCGCCGGTGACCGGGCGCGCCTTGATCATGGCGTAGCGCTCCCATTCACGACCCTGCGACTGGTAATACTCTTCCAGCGCGTCGTAGCTGCACACCAGCGCACCGGCACTGCCATAAGGTCGCAGGCGCATATCCACGCGAAACACGAACCCGTCGGCATCGTGGTCAGACAGAACCTGGATAAGCGACTGGCCAAGGTGGGTAAAATACTGTTCCGGACTGAGTGCGCCGCGCTTGCGGGCCGGCTGTGCTTCCGGGTAGGTAAAAATCAGGTCGATATCGGAGGAAAAATTCAGTTCGTGGGCACCCAGCTTGCCCATCGCCAGCACCACCAGCGTGGCCGGTTGGCGGCTGTTATCACGCCATGGCGGCGGGGTATCCGCCGCCTGCCAACAGGCCAGTCGTTCCAGTGCGCCCTCGATACAGGCATCGGCCAGATCGGACAGATCGCCCAGGGTTTCGTTGAGCCGTGCCCA
>CAZVBD010000181.1:0-4963 GCA_964625255.1 uncultured Thiohalobacter sp.
GTGGATCTCATCAAGGCCGAGTGGGACATCCTCACGGGTATGGCGGGGGCGGCCAGTGCCGCCTTCAGCGAGACTGGACAGATTGACCGGACGCCGCCGTGATCGGCCGCATTGAAGTCTTCCTGCGGCGGTTGCGACGTGCGTCGAGCCGTAGTGAATGGCTGGCGACTCTGTTACGCCTGCCAAGATCGGAAGCGCCACCGAGCGCCCCGGGCCTGGTCATAATCCAGATCGATGGTCTTGCCCATGCGCAGCTAAAGCAGGCACTGCAGCGTGGCAAAATGCCGTTTCTCAACAGGCTGATCCATCGCGAGCACTACCATCTGCACCGCCAGTTCGCGGGCGTGCCGGCGACCACCGCGGCTTTTCAGGGTGAGTTGTTTTACGGCGTGAAAGCTGTGGTGCCGGGTTTTAATTTCCGGGACAGCGCCTCCGGACGCATCGTACGCATGTTCGAACCCACTGCCGCAGCCAGCGTGGAGCGGGAGCTTGAAAAGAAGGGGGATGAGCCGCTGCTCAAGGAGGGCAGTTCCTACGCGAATAATTACACGGGCGGGGCCAGAGAGCCCCACTTCTGTCCATCATCGCTGGGTTGGGGGCCGACCCTGCGTACCGCCAATCCCCTGGTTGTCACACTTCTGATTCTCAGCAATGCCTACAGTTTCCTGCGCACCGCCGTGCTTCTGGTCGTGGAGCTGGTGCTGGCAATTGTCGATTTCGTGCGTGGCCTGAATGAGGGTCATGACCTCATCAAGGAACTGAAGTTTGTGCCGACCCGGGTGGCAGTTTCCATCTTGCTGCGTGAGCTGGTTACCATCGGGGTCAAGATTGATGTTGCCAGGGGGTTGCCCATCATTCACCTCAACTTTCTCGGTTACGACGAGCAGGCGCATCGGCGTGGACCGTCCTCTCTGTTCGCTCACTGGACCCTCAAGGGTATCGATGACGCCATTGCCCGTATCTGGCGCGCCGCGCACCGCTCGGTTCACCGTCACTATGATGTGTGGGTCTATTCCGATCATGGCCAGCAAGAGGTTCAGTCTTACCACAAGCGGTACGGTCGCAGCATTGGGGATGCCGTGTCCGATGTGTTCGCGGATCTCGGGATAAGCGCTGGCCCGCAGACAGTGTACGGTCCGCACGGAGTTCAGACCCAGCGGGTACGCCAGCTCGGTGGCAAAAAGATACAACGTCTGTTGCCGGTACAGGGGTTGATGCCGGGTCAGGCGGCCGGCGGCCAGGTAGAGGTGGCGGCACAGGGGCCGGTGGGCTTTGTCTACTGCAAGGCCAGGCTGGCACCGCCCGAGCGCGACGCTGTGGCGCGTGCCCTGGTGGCAAGTGCCAGGGTGCCGCTGGTGCTGACGCCGGCTGGTTCGGGAGTTGTTACAGCGTGGACCGATGCCGGTGCCTTTACCCTGCCGCAACAGGCGGCCGATATCCTGGGTGCCGATCATCCCTGTCTGGACGAAGCGGCCGAAGAACTGGTCGCGCTGTGCCACCACCCGGATGCAGGGGACTTCATCCTGTGTGGCTGGCGAGTCGGTGCGACGGCATGCAGTTTCGCCAATGAGAATGGTGCCCACGGTGGTGCCGGGCCTGAGGAGACCAATGCCTTTGCACTGTTACCGGCTGATGCGCCCTTACCGGTAACAGAGCGTGATCACCTGCGCGCCAGTGACCTGCGTCGTGCTGCACTGCATTTTTTGGGTCGGGCCGAGCACAAAACGGCAAAACGGAGAAAACGCACGGAGGGCAGCGCCCCTGGGGTACGCGCCGTCGCACAGGACACGTTGCGTATCATGACCTACAACGTACACAGCTGCATCGGCATGGATGGCAAACTCTCACCAGAGCGCATCGCCCGCGTGATCGCCCGCTATGCACCGGATATTGTGGCCTTGCAGGAACTGGACGTGGGCCGGGCGCGCACCGAAGGTGTGGACCAGGCTCATATCATCGCCCAGTGCCTGGAGATGGACTTTCACTTCCATCCGGCCATGCACATCGAGGAGGAGCGCTACGGCGATGCGATCCTGACCCATCTGCCCATGCGACTGGTCAAGGCGGGAACGCTGCCGGGGTTACCCGACAAGCCAGGGATCGAACCGCGCGGGGTTCTGTGGGTTGAGATCGAACGGGACGGTACGCCGATTCAGGTACTGAACACCCATCTCGGCCTGCTGCCGCGCGAACGCCGTGCGCAGGCAGAAGCACTGCTCGGGCCGGACTGGCTCGGGCACCCGGCATGCAGCGGACCGGTGGTGCTGTGCGGCGACTTCAACGCGCTGCCGTCCTCGTCGGTGTGCCGCCAGCTGCGCACCCGCTTGAACGACGCGCAGATCGAGCTGGAAAGCCACCGGCCCAGGTCCACTTTTTTTGGGCGCTTTCCCACTGCCCGTATCGACCATGTGTTCGTTGATTCCGGCCTGACGGTGGCCGACATCGAAGTGCCAGACAGCGAACTGGTGCGTGTTGCCTCTGACCACTTGCCGCTCATTGTCGAGCTTCGCCTTCCTGGTGGGGTTCAGCGTTAGCGGGTCCCCGCCAGCAGTTTACGCAACTCTGACAGCGGACGGGTATTGAGTACATCCTGTTTTTCCAGCCAGCCACGCCGGGCCTGTCCGATGCCAAAACGCAGATTGTCGAAGTCCACGATACTGTGCGCATCGGAATTGATGCTGACCAGTACACCTTCCTCGCGCGCCAGTTGGCAATGGGTGTCCAGCAGGTCCAGCCGTTCCGGGTGTGCGTTCAATTCCAGGAAGCAGCCGCGTTCACGCGCATGGCGGATGATTCTTATCATGTCGACGTCGTAGGGTGCACGCCGGTCGATAAGACGACCGCTGGGATGTGCCAGCAGGGTGAAATTCGGATTATCCATGGCGTGCAGGATGCGGCGTGTCTGCTTCGCACGAGTCAGGTCGAAGCGGCTGTGCACGGCGCCGATGACGACATCGAGCCGGGCCAGAATGTCGTCCGGCAGGTCCAGGCTGCCGTCCTCAAGAATGTCGACCTCGATTCCTTTGAGCAGTGTGATGCCGTGATCGCCGGCATTGAAGGCATCGACCGACTCAAGTTGCGCCAGCAACCGTTTGCTGTCCAGGCCATGGGCGACCGTCAGACGTTTGGAATGATCGGTGATGGCCAGATATTCCAGGCCGTGATTTTTTGCTGCATTGGCCATGACCTGAATCGACTCGTGGCCATCGCTGGCGCGAGTGTGTGAGTGCAGGTCGCCACGCAGGTCATCGGTTTTAACCAGGGTCGGTAGCAGGCCGGCGCGCGCAGCCTCGATCTCTCTGCGGTTTTCCCGCAGTTCGGGCGGGATGTAGGGTAGACCAATCGACTCAAACACTTCTTCTTCGGTCTTGCCGGCGACGCGTTTGTTACCTCGAAACACGCCATACTCGTTGATTTTCAGGCCCTGTCGCTGTGCGATACGACGCACGGCAATATTGTGCGAGCGGCTGCCGGTGAAGTAGTACAGGGCTGCGCCGTAACTTGCCGCGGCCACTACGCGCAAATCGACCTGCAGGCCACTGCGCAGGATGACGGACGCGCGCGTGGTACCGCTGGACAGCACGTTTTCGACTTCGTCGTAGGTAACAAAGTGCTCGATGACGCTACGACCATGGCGCGCAGCGACCAGAATGTCCAGGTCACCGACTGTCTCGCGGGAACGCCTGAAGCTGCCCGCGACTTCCACTTGACTGACACCGCTGGCGGTTTTGAGATATGCCACCAACGATTCGGCGTAGCGACCGGCGACCGCCAGCTTGAAGCGTTTGCTGGTATCGGCATGCGCCTGCAGCGCTTCGAGGATACGCGCTTCGGTTTTTGCGCCGAAACCGGGCAACTGCTGAATCAGGCCGTCGCGGGCCGCGCGCTCCAGTTGCTCGTGGTTGTGGATATCCAGTTCGTGGAAGAGGGCATGTACACGCCTGGGGCCCAGGCCCGGCAGCTTCAGCAGTTCGGTCAGGTCAGCGGGGATCTTTTTGCGGAGTTTGTCCAGTGTGTGGCAATGACCGGTCTCGAGTATTTCATGAATTTTGGCGGCCAGGTTTTTTCCGATACCGGAAAGGCGGGTGATGTCCTCACCCTGTTCGACTAACGTGCGGACGTCCCGGCCGAGTTCGCGCAGTGTGCGCGCACCGTTCCGGTAGGCGCGAATCCGAAACGGGTTGTCAGCCTCGATTTCGAGCAGGTCCGCGATTTCGTCAAACACGGCGGCGATATCTTCGTTGTGAACAGGCATAGCGTCAGCCATCGGTGGCAGGGAACACGAACACAGATAAAGCATAGAGCATCAGTGCCAGTACGATGACGACAAGGAAGCCAAAGTGAATTGCCAGCAGCGTTGCGAGCACGGCGCTGAGCACCGAGGCGCAACCGTTAATGCCCATAGCACGTGCCGGTTTTCCTGATTCACCCATCTGGTTAAGACGTTTATGGCTACTATACTTTGAACAGACGGCTTTCCTGTTGATGTTTATCAATGACAGGTTATGCACAATCGGTGTATTTAGTACATGACTGTAAACGGGAGCTACGCACATGACAGAACGCGATCGTTATACCGTTGATACAAAATACTGGCACAAACTGGACGATGGGCGGATTCAGTGCGATCTGTGTCCACGCTTTTGCAAGCTGCACGCTGACCAGCGGGGCCTGTGCTTTGTTCGTCAAAATCTCGACGACAAGATTGTGCTTACTACCTACGGCCGCTCCAGTGGCTACTGCATTGATCCAATTGAAAAGAAGCCGCTGAACCATTTTCTGCCCGGTACGCCGGTACTGTCATTCGGTACCGCGGGATGCAATCTGGCCTGCAAGTTCTGCCAGAACTGGGATATCAGCAAGTCACGGGAAATCCACACCCTGGCCGATGAGGCTTCACCGGAACTGATCGCCAGTGCAGCGCAGAAGCTGGACTGCCGCAGCGTCGCCTACACCTATAACG
>CAZVBD010000182.1:0-4937 GCA_964625255.1 uncultured Thiohalobacter sp.
AGCTTTCGCCACTACCCCCTCAAGATAGCGTGTCTACCAATTCCACCACGTCGGCTGATAGGTACTACTGTTGCAGCGTATCGGGTGCCGGCTCGGCTGGTGCGACCGGTGGGGCATCGGGCAGGTCATTCACTGGCGGCAAATCAACGGCGTCTGCGGGTGCCGGTATGGCCAGATCGGGTAAATCTGACGGTGCCACAGGCTTTTCAACCGCGATGCCTTCCGTCACACTGGTGTCGACATCACGCACATCCCGCACCAGCGGCGAGGACAGCAATACACTGTTGATGAAAAATATCGCTGCGAGTATGGCTGTCGCGCGGGTAAAAAAGGACCCGCCGCCACCTGCGCCGAACACCGCACCGGAAGACCCTGCACCAAATGCAGCGCCCATATCAGCCCCCTTACCCTGCTGTAACAGCACCAGCACAATAATGGTCAGCCCCAGCAGTACCTGAAGTATTAACAATGTAGTAAACATTCAACACACCCGGAGCGCGATGCTCCTCATTCAGAAAATCAGTTGCCGGCCTTGCAAATGGCCAGAAAATCACCGGCATCCAGTGAAGCACCACCGATCAGGCCACCGTCGATGTCATCCATGGCAAACAGCTCTTCGGCATTACTGCCCTTGACGCTGCCGCCGTACAGAATCTGTACCTTGTCTGCAACAGACGGGTTCAGACCAGCCAGTTTACCACGGATAAAGGCATGGACATCCTGCGCCTGCTGGGGACTCGCCGTTTTACCGGTACCAATCGCCCACACCGGTTCGTAAGCGATAACCGCATCACCGATGGCCTCGATACCTTCCAGCTCAATAACGGCATCCAGCTGGCGTGCAACCACGTCTTCGGTGACGCCCTGCTCACGTTCTTCCAGCGTTTCACCCACACACAGAATCGGTATCAGTCCGGACTGGCGTGCTGCCGCAAATTTACGTGCCGTAAACGCATCATCCTCGCCGTACAGGGCGCGACGCTCGGAATGACCGACAATGGCATAGGTGCAGTTAAAATCTTTCAGCATCGGACCGGAGATTTCACCGGTAAACGCACCGGACTCCTGGTCACTGACATCCTGGCTACCGACGACAACCTTGCTGTCAGCCAGCAGGTTGGACACCAGCGGGATGTAAACAAAGGGCGGACAAACCGCAATCTGCGTATTCCCGGTATCCCCGGCGCCAGCCGTAATGCCCGCAACCAGTGGTTTGATGCTTTCCAGCGAACCGTTAAGTTTCCAGTTCCCGGCGACCAGTATCTGACGCATGCGTATCTCCTGCAAGCCCTTGAAAATAGCCGCGTAGCGTAGCGGGAAGACCCGCAAAAATCAATCGGAATCAGCCAACAGTCCCGGGTGGGACGATTTCAACCACCTTTATTCGGCACAAGGCTTGTTGATAGGAATCACCAGGCGACTGCCACGGCGGTGGATAGAGGCAAGTGGCTGTTTACGCACCAGCAGCCCACTCTGCGCCCGGTACACCGTGTATTCATAGCCCGGCTCAATGGCCTGGTAAACCGAACTGCCGAACACAGTGTCCAACGGTGACAACCCGGCCAGCCAGCTACCGTCTGTTATTACAGATTCGAGCAGCGGTGGATCGGACAATGCCCAGGCAATGTGGGGATTCTCGTTTTCCTGCCTGACATCCCGGTAACGGCCGCTCAGGCGATCAAGCCGGTAACGTGCATCGAGTCCAAGCAGGTTCGCCCAGGGCTTCCACTTGAGAAAGTGTGCATCGATACGCCATTCATCGCCATACAGCAGGAACGTCTGTGTATCACAGAAATCACCGCTGCGCAGTTCAACACGATACTGTTGTGGTGCAACGTGCTGGAAGGAAAGCCTGGCGACCGGTAATTCATCCGTCAAGCGTGCGTAGGTGTACAGATTCAGACCAAGCAAAGCACCGAGGGTCGCGAACGCCGCCAGCAACAGCAGAAAAATACGACGCATCAGACGCATCAAATCAACCCGAAGCTTCGACCGCCTGTACGACCACTTCGGCAAGCTGCTGTGCTTGCGACAGTACCAGGGCGCCATCCTCACCCTCGACCATAACCCGGATCAGCGCCTCGGTGCCGGATGGCCGTAACAGGACTCGCCCCCTGCCGTTGAGGCAGGCTTCGGCTTCGCGTACTGCATCCTGGATCAAGGTACTGCTGTCGATATTGATCTGCCGCGCCAGCGGTACGTTAATCATGTGCTGTGGATATTTTTTCATACCCTGTTTAAGTTCGTGCAGACGCTTGCCGCTCTGCGTCAGCGTTGCCAGCACCTGCAGGGCAGACACTATGCCGTCACCTGTCGAGGTGCGATCGAGACAAATAATATGCCCGGATGACTCGCCACCCAGCACACCACCATGTTCTTCCAGTAATTCCATAACGTAACGGTCGCCCACGTTCGCACGCATAAAGTCGATGCCACGGTCGCGGAAAGCATGCTCCAGCCCAAGGTTGGTCATCAAGGTACCAACCACCGGCCCGGACAGCTGGTCAGTATCCTGCCGGGACGTGGCAATGATGTAGAGCAACTCATCGCCATCGACGACTTCACCTTTGTGATCGACCATGATCAAACGATCACCATCGCCATCGAGTGCTATGCCGAGATCAGCCTGCTGTCGCAGCACTTCCTCGCCCAGTAGTTGTGGCTGCGTGGAGCCACAACCCTCGTTGATATTCAGCCCGTTTGGGGAAACACCAATGGCAATTACTTCAGCGCCCAACTCATCCAGTACGCTGGGCGCAATATGGTAAGTTGCACCGTTGGCACAATCGACAACGACTTTCATACCCGTCAGTGAGCTGCGCGGCGGAATGGTGCTCTTGCAAAACTCGATATAGCGACCGCGGGCATCCTCGACACGCTCCGCCTTGCCGAGCTGTTCCGACGGCACAGTCATCATCGGTTTATCAATTTCGTCTTCAATAGCTGCCTCGACTTCATCGGGCAACTTCGTGCCATCGGCAGAAAAGAATTTGATGCCGTTATCATAGTGCGGGTTATGGGATGCACTGATCACCACACCGGCACAGGCGTGCAGTGTTCGTGTCAGGTAGGCAATGCCGGGGGTCGGCATGGGGCCCAGCAGGCGAACATCAAGACCGGCGGCAGACAACCCGGCTTCCAGTGCAGACTCAAACATGTACCCGGAAATGCGCGTGTCCTTGCCGATCACAACACGCCTTGAGGCACCACAGCCCAGCACGCGGCCCATGGCCCAACCGAGTTTAAGCATAAACTCGGCATTGATCGGGTGTTCCCCGACACGTCCGCGAATACCGTCCGTGCCAAAATACTTTCTACCCATACTGCTACCCTTTGCCTGATTCCTGTAATGCGATATACATCTGCAAGGCCTGCCAGGTCTCTGCCACATCGTGCGCCCGGATTAGCCTTGCCCCTCTTTCAGCGGCCATCATCGCCAGCGCCAGGCTGGCGGGCAACCGTCCTGTTACGTTCACGCCAAGCAGTTTGCCGATTAATGTTTTTCTCGACAGGCCAACCAGTACCGGGTACCCCGCATCGACCAGTGTACCAAGCCCGGCCAGCAATCCCAGATTTTGCTCAACCGTTTTGCCAAATCCAAACCCCGGGTCCAGCAGAATACGCGCTTGTGGAATCCCGGCTTGCCGACAAACCTCCGCACGCTGAATGAGAAAATCACATACCTCATCGACCACGTTGTCATAACGTGGATCAGCCTGCATGGTGCGTGGATCGCCCTGCATATGCATCAGGCACACCGGCACACCACAGGCTGCAGCCGTCTCGACCGCCCCTGTCGCACGCAAGGCATTGACATCATTGATCAACCCCGCGCCTGCGGCAACGGCGGCACGCATAACTTCCCGTTTCTGTGTATCAATTGATAGCGGTATGCCAAGGCTGGGCTGAAGCGCCTCGATCACCGGGATCACCCGATCCAGTTCTTCCTGCAACGAGACTTCAGCTGCACCGGGGCGCGTGGACTCACCGCCGATATCAATAATCGCTGCACCGGCCGCTTCCATATCCAGTGCATGCTGCAGGGCTTTTTCAGGCGAAAAAAAATCACCCCCGTCGGAAAACGAATCGGGGGTGATATTGAGAACGCCCATCACCTGCGGGCGTGACAGATCGAGTATCTTGCCGTTGCAATCCAGCTGCATCTGCTGTCTGCCGTGGCTATGTCAGCTAGTGCTGCCCGGCCGGTCCCCCAATGGGATCACTGCCACCGGTGGTGTCTTTACTGTCTTTTTCGGCAGAAGCCGTTGCGCCATTGCCACGTGA
Source organism: uncultured Thiohalobacter sp. (assembly GCA_964625255.1). Classification (GTDB taxonomy): domain Bacteria; phylum Pseudomonadota; class Gammaproteobacteria; order DSM-19610; family DSM-19610; genus Thiogranum. Next base: position 4,285 of record CAZVBD010000182.1, read on the forward strand.
CTGGTCATCATCCCAGTCCTGCGGCGGACGCGGCGGCTTGCCAGTCATGATGTCATCAATCTGGTCTGCATCAATCGTTTCATACTTGATCAACGCATCAGCCATCGCGTGCAGCTTGTCCAGATTTTCTTTCAGAAGGCTTTCAGCACGCCGGTAATTGCGGTCAATGATGGCACGAATCTCGGCATCAATCGTATGTGCCGTTTCATCCGACACATTCTTGTGCTGCGTGACCGAGTGACCGAGAAAAATCTCGCCTTCTTCTTCACTGTACGTCAAGGGACCGAGTCGTTCAGACAGACCCCACTTGGTCACCATATTGCGCGCCAGTTCGGTCGAGCGCTGGATATCGTTTGACGCGCCGGTGGTAACCATCTCGGGGCCAAAGACCAGCTCTTCGGCAATACGCCCACCGAACAAACTGGAAATCTGACTTTCCAGCCGCTGTTTACTGAAGCTGTAACGGTCTTCCTCGGGCAGGAACATGGTAATACCCAGTGCACGACCACGCGGAATAATACTGACTTTGTAAACCGGGTCATGGGCGGGCACCAGTCGACCGACAATGGCGTGCCCGGCCTCGTGGTAGGCGGTCAGCTTTTTCTCATCCTCACTCATCACCATGGACTTGCGCTCGGCGCCCATCATGATCT
>CAZVBD010000183.1:0-4878 GCA_964625255.1 uncultured Thiohalobacter sp.
GGGCCAGACCGGGGTGACGCTGCCCAAGGCCTGAATCGGCTGGTTCTAGTCGAGGGTGTCTTTTGCGAGGCGGGGGTTGAAATCCAGCTTCTGCAACAGGATTTCCACTTCGAGGCCACCTTTTTTCTGTTTCAGAAAGCGTATCGGGAAGTAGTTCAGTTCCGGTGCGCCCCAGACCAGGCTGCGATCCTTTTTGTCGTCCTTGCGTTCTGCGCGGATAGCGTCGTAATTTCCGAATGGCAGTTCAATAGTATCCCGGCCGGTGACTTCAAACCGGTAGTGCTTGATGTGTGCGTCGGTGGCGACGGCATAGTTCAGTTTGGTCTTGCCCTCGCGCAGGTCGAACAGCATGGCCAGCTGCATGATCAGTTTGTCGAGTGTGCCTTCGGGGAGTTCGATATCCCATTGCTCGCCGGCGCCACGGTTTGTGACGCGCATCGTCTTCCAGTCGAAAAACAGATGGGCGTTGTCGTCATCATCGCCGTTCTTTCGCTTCGAACGGTATTCCAGGGGCTGGATTTCACCGTCGACGTAGCGCCAGCGGCTGCTGCGGGTGGGCGCATTGAATCCCAGCAGGGCCGCAACGCCGCTGGATGTGGTGTGCTGCTGATACAGGTATTCGTCGGCTCCTTCGCGTTGCAGGGAAAAGGTCGCTTTACCGACTTTTATGCCGTTGACGCGCACCAGGTAATTGGCGACGAACTCGGGGTAAGGGTCTTCTGCCCCGGCAGCGACAGGCAGGGTTATCAGTGATGTCATGATGATCACCGCAAGCACGGCGACGTACCGCGCCAACGGTTCTGGCCGACGGTTGTGGTGGTATACGGTCACTTTGCCTCCAGCTGTTTCGGTGCATCGAGCGCTTTTCCATCAAAGCGCAGGCCGCCATCGTCCAGTGTGACTCGGCCTTCTGCCACCCACTGTATGACAGTCACGTAGAGGTGGTGTTCCTGTTCCAGAACACGTTGCTCCAGCGTGTCGGCGCTGTCCCCGGTCAATACGGGCAGGCGAACCTGCGCAACCACCGGGCCACCATCGAGTTCTTCGGTCACAAAATGAACGCTGGCGCCGTGTTCGTCGGCACCGGCCTCAATGGCGCGCCGATGGGTGTTGAGGCCGCGAAACCGGGGTAGTAGTGACGGGTGAATATTGATCAAACGCCCGGCGTAGTGGTTGACGAATGCCGGCGAGAGGATGCGCATGAAGCCGGCCAGCACCACCAGCCCGGGATGGAACAGGTCGACCATGCCTTGCAGGGCGCGATCATAGGCTTCGCGGTCGGGATAGTCGGCTGCATCCAGTGCGAGCGTATCGATGGCGCGTTTGCGGGCGTGTTCGAGGCCGGGGGCATCGGCACGATCACTGATGACGGCGCAGACCACGGCATGCAGCTCGCCGGCGTCAATCGCTTCAAGGATGGCTTTCAGGTTGGAACCACGGCCTGAAATCAGTACGACCAGTTTCAGGGGGGGGTGTTCTTCAGTCATTCAGCTCGACACGCGCCTCGCCTTTGCCGCTATCAACACGGCCCAGCCGCCATGCACTTTCACCCAGGTCTTTCAGCAGCGCGAGTGCTGCGTCACACTCGGCATCCGGCACACAGATCACCATACCGACACCGCAGTTAAGGGTGCGGTACATTTCAAAGCGGTCAACATTGCCCTGTTCCTGCAACCAGCGGAATACCGCCGGCCATTGCCAGCTGCCGGTGTCGATATTGGCAATGGTATTTTCCGGCAACATGCGTGGCAGGTTTTCCGGCAGGCCGCCACCGGTCACGTGACACAGGCTGTGTACGTCGATTTTTTCCAGTAGCGCCAGCAGGGATTTAACGTAAATACGGGTCGGTTCCAGCAGCCAGTCGATCAGTGGCTTGCCGTCCAGCGGCATATCGAACCCGGCGCCGCTGACGTCGAGAATTTTACGGATCAGCGAATAGCCGTTGGAATGCGGTCCGGAGGATGCCAGCGCAATCAGTGCGTCACCGGCCTGTACGGACTGGCCATCGATGACCTTGTCTTTTTCGACAATGCCGACACAGAAACCGGCCAGGTCGTAGTCTTCGGCCTTGTACATACCCGGCATTTCTGCTGTTTCGCCACCGATGAGTGCAGCGCCCGCCAGCTCACACCCGCGACCTATGCCCGTGACCACGTCGGCGGCGATGTCCACGTCCAGTTTGCCGGTGGCGTAGTAGTCGAGAAAGAACAGCGGTTCGGCGCCCTGCACGATAATATCGTTTGCGCACATGGCGACCAGATCGATGCCGATGGTGTCGTGTTTACCGCTGTCGATGGCGAGTTTGAGTTTGGTGCCGACGCCGTCGGTGCCGGACACCAGCAATGGATGGCGATAGCGGTCGAGCGGCAGTTCAAACAGGGCGCCGAAACCACCGAGGCCGGAAACAACGCCGGGGCGACGGGTTTTGGCAACGATGGGCTTGATACGCTCGACGAGGGCACTGCCCGCGTCAATATCGACGCCGGCATCACGGTAACTGATCGAAGAACCGGACGATGAGGAATTCTGGCGGGACACAGTGGGCTCCAAACGGGAAAAACGCCATGTTACTAGGAAACCGCAGCCGGTGAAATGCGCCAGCCGGGTGCGAGCCGGTACTGAGCGCATTTCCCGACCTGTGGTAAGGTACGGGCTTGATGTTTTCGGGGATGGAAATGAGAGGAATGATGCTGCGCCGGGTGCTGTTGTGCTGCCTGTGTTTGCTGGCGTTTGACCAGAGTGCGCTGGCGGCCCGCCTGGACAAACTGTTTCAGGCCGATGCACTGGCAAACGGGCGTGACACGCAAGCGCGCCAGGATGCACTGAGACAGGCGCTGGCGACGGTGCTGGTGCGCATCACCGGCGATGCCGCGATTGCTGATCGCGAGGTAGTTCAGTCGCTGCTGGAAAAACCGGGACGCTTTGTGGCCCAGTTCCGGTTCAATGAAAGTCCAGCGGCAACGCCTGATGACGTTCCGGAATTACGCTTGTGGGCGCAGTTTGACGAAGTGGCGTTAACCCGGGAGTTGCGCAAACTGGGCTTGCCCTACTGGGGGCGTGACCGGCCGGATGTACTGGTGTGGCTGGCTGTCGATGACAATGGCCAGCGCTTCCTGGTATCCGACTCCAGCCTGGACCCGTTCGCCGAGGCCCTGCGTGATGCGGCACAGCACTACGGTTTACCGGCCAGTTTGCCCCTGCTCGATCTCCAGGATAAGCATGCCGTCAGTTTTGCCGATCTGTGGGGCGGTTTTCCGGGACCGGTGCAGAAGGCATCGGAACGCTACCGTCCGCAGGTGGTATTAATCGGCCGCGTGAGCCGTTCATCCAGCGGCTGGAATGGCCAGTGGTCATTGCTCGGTGCCGGTGCCAGCCAGAGCTGGATCGTGCATGGTGATACGGCAGAGGACATCGTGCACAAGGGCATATCCGGGGCCACAGGTTTACTGGCGACCCAGTATGCCGTGGTGGCCAGTGACGAGACCAGCCGCCTGGTGTCCGTGCAAGGCATAAACCGGTTAAACGATTACGCACGGGTACAGACTTATCTGGCATCGTTAAGTCCGGTCGATCAGGTGCAGGTGGCGATGGTGAGTGGTGACCAGGTACGGTTTTCCCTGAAGCTGAATACGTCTGAGCAAAGTCTCGTAAAACTGATCCGGCTGGGTCGGGTGCTGCAACCGGTTACGACCGAGGGCGATGCACCCTGGCAATTCCGGTTGATTCAGTAACAATACCGGTATGCGCGCACGCGATATTCCCAACCTGATTACGCTTGGTCGCATTGTGCTGGTCGGGCCGGTGACCTGGGCCTTGCTGGAAGATTACTACCTTCTTGCACTGGTGCTGTTTTTTGTCGCCGGGTTTTCTGATGCGCTGGACGGTTTTCTCGCCAAGCACTACGGCTGGACCAGCCGGCTGGGTGCATTGCTCGACCCGCTTGCCGACAAGGCGCTGTTGATTTCCTGTTACGCCGCACTGGCATGGAACGGTATTTTACCCTTCTGGCTACTGGGCCTGGTGGTGCTGCGCGACGTCGTGATTGTCACAGGAGCTGTGATCTACAACTATCGCGTAGAACGGCTCGATGCGCATCCCACGCTGGTCAGCAAGCTCAACACGTTACTACAGATCTTGCTGGTATTACTGGTGCTCTTTAACCAGGCAACCGGCTATGGTGATAGTCAATGGATTGCCTGGCTGGTCTATGCTGTCACTGTCAGCATCGTCTGGAGCGGCCTGGATTACGTTATTACCTGGGGCCGCCGGGCACGGGATCATTCGTGAGCCGGCAGCTCGCGCTGGCATTGCAACTGCGTGCCTCAGCGCGTTTCTCCAGCTATGTGGCCGGACCCAATGCGGAGCTGGTGCGCCAGTTGCGCAGCAGCGCTGTGGGTGAGGGCGAAGCCTTTGTGCTGTGCTGGGGCGCGTCAGGTTTTGGCAAGACACACCTGCTGCAAGCCTGTTGTCACACTGCGACAGAACACGGGCGGACGGTAGCTTATCTTTCACTGAACGATATCGATGTCCTGCCGCCTGCGGTACTGGAAGGCTGGGAGCAGTTCGACCTGATTTGCCTTGATGATATTGAACAGCTCGCAGGCCGGGCGGACTGGGAAGAGGCGGTGTTCCACCTGTACAACCGGGTACGCGAGCAGGGTGGCCGGTTACTGGTCAGTGCCGCATGTGCGCCGGCACAACTGGATATCGGCCTGGCAGATCTGTTGTCGCGACTGAGTTGGGGGGTGGTGTATCCGATTCATGCACTGGATGATGAACAGCGTCGCGAGGCCATGCAGTTGCGAGCCAGGCAGAAAGGTTGTGAGTTGCCGGATGAAACGGCGGTTTACCTGCTACGCCGGTTGCCGCGCGAGTTGC
>CAZVBD010000184.1:0-4871 GCA_964625255.1 uncultured Thiohalobacter sp.
GACAAAGCCTGTACTGGATTGGTGTGATTTATCTCTCCGTCATTGCTGCAGAATTGCTGTTCAGTCAGCGCCGCTGTATATGTCGTCGGCATGATGATTAATCTGCGGGTAATGATTACAAAGTAAATGACTGGTGCAGTTCCGGTTGCTCGACCCGGGTTTTATCCAGTTTACCGGCAAACTCCTTCATGGCAGAGGCCTCCCCATGTACCAGGAAAGTCGTTTCCGGCTTGCCGGTGCGTTGCTGCCAGGCCAGCAATTCAGCCTGGTCCGCGTGCGCGGAAAATCCGCCGATAGTGTAAATGCCAGCCTTGACCGGAATCTCTTCACCAAAGATCCGTACCTTTTTTGCACCATCAATAATCTTCCGCGCCAGCGTACCCTGCGCGGCATATCCCACAAAGACAATACTGTTCTGTTTGCGCCAAAGATTGTGTTTCAGGTGATGACGGACCCGGCCACCGGTACACATACCTGAACCTGCCATAATCACCGCACCACCATCAATCTGGTTGATCGCCATGGATTCCGCTGTCTCGCGGGTAAAATGCAGGCCGGGAAGATCGAAAGGATCCGTGCCTGAATCAAACAGTTTCAATGTTTCAGTATTAAAGCATTCCGGGTGACGCCTGAAGATCTGTGTAGCGGATATCGCCATCGGTGAATCGAGAAAGACATTCGTGTACTGCTCGATACGACCATTCTCCACACCTTCCCGCAAGTAATACAGAATCTCCTGGGCACGCTCCAGCGCAAAGGTCGGGATAATGACATTTCCTCCCTGCCGGACCGTTTCATTGACTACAGAATACAGCTCATCGATAGAAGGTTGTAACTGCTTGTGCAAACGGTCGCCGTAGGTTGTTTCCATAACAACCGTATCAACCGGTTGTGGACTAACCGGATCTCTCAGAATGGCACGGCCGCTGTAACCGAGATCACCGGAAAACAGTATGCGATGTTTGCGTCCCTGTTCCTCAAGATCCAGCACAATACTGGCAGAACCAAGAATATGCCCGGCATCGATAAAGGTTGCATCAATACCACCATCAAGACGCAAGGGTTTGTTATAAGCCGCGTGACGACCAAAATACTCAAGACTGTTGAGTGCATCCAGCGTGGTGTAAAGCGGCTCGATGTTCCTGTCATGGTTGCCGCCATGTCGACGCGCCTTGCGCAACTGATATCGTGCCTCTTCTTCCTGCAGTCCGGCAGAGTCCAGCATCACCAGCCGGGCCAGTTCAGCCGATGCCGATGTGGTAATGATTTCACCTTTGAAACCCCGCCTGGCCAGTAACGGAATACGTCCACAATGATCGAGGTGGGCATGCGTTAACAACAGGTAATCGATACTGTCGGGATCGAACCCGAAAGGCCCGGCATTTTCCTCAACCAGTTCACGCCCACCCTGGTACAGACCACAGTCAACCAGAATTCGCTTGCCGGCACATTCCAGCAGATGGCAGGAACCGGTTACACCCTGCGCTGCACCGTGAAATGATATTTTCATAATTATTATTTCCGCTCAATGTCTCACTGGCATGATGACAACAGGATCTGCACCGGCCCAGCCGAGACGCATGGCGCACTGCTCCGATTGCTCAGGCTTACAATGCAGGATAACTGCATAACGTCCTTGCTGGATGGCGTCATGAATCAGTTCGATATCGGCATCCGGTACACCGATTCGATGCAGGGCAGCGGCCAGCTGCGTCAGTGCCGCAGCGCCGGCCATGGCGCCACCGGTCAAAGCGGCGCCAGCAATGGCACCACCCAGCGCCTCTACAACAGGCCCTGCTGCCAACAGTGGCCCGATGCCAGGCAACATGAACAACCCGGTTGCACCGGCCAGCAATCCCCACAACGCACCCCAGGCCGCACCATGTTCGCCCCACACCTTCACACGCTCCTCGGTATTGGTAAAGGCAAGACCAAGCATGTCATCACCGGAGCCACCGGAACGGTGCAGAAGCGATAACTGGTCCATGGGGAAATCGTCATCAATCAGTTTTTCCACTACACGGCTGGCTGCCGCCTCATCGTCGAAAATACCGCACGCCAGTACCAGATGGGGAGAGGTGTTCTCATTCATGGATCTGGTACCTCATTAAATAAATCGGCAACATTACGGGAAAGCGGGAATGGTCGGCTCAGTCCCTTCAAAATCAGCATCAGGGTGGTGTTTCCTGACGAGCTGTTCTATTTCGCTGACCCGGTCTCTGGGCACATCAACCAGCACCAGGATCTCGCCCTTTTCAATCGCCGACTGGAATGCCCTGACACGTGTATTCTCAACATCCATACCGATCATTCCACCCAGCCAGGCGCCCATACCCGCACCCAGCAGGCTCACACCCAGTATCGCTCCGCCTGCAACCACGATCCCGGGCAAAGCAAGTGCTGCCAGACCTGCCAGCACACCGGTCGCACCACCCAGTGCCACACCGCGTTCCATCGCCGGTATAAAATCACTTTTTTGCAACAGAGAAGCTTCCGGCAAATCACCCAGTTCAACACCTTCGGCCGCTATGATATGAATGTGACGTTCTTCAACACGCGCAAGGAGCAATTCATCGACCACTTTATGCGTGACGTCCAGATCTGGCAGGAGAAAATATAATCGTCTCATAATGATGTACTCCTTTAGCGTGGTGTTCCGGATACTTCATAGTGAACGCGCATGAACATTCTAGAACAGCTTCCGTGTATTGGCTGTCACCCAGGTTACAGCTGCATTTACCTGGTCCACGCAGCACTACCGGGCGTGTTTCACGGCTTCTCCAGTGCGACTGCCAGAAAACCGCCCCAGGGCAACACATTGGGTAACAATCGCTCACTCCACTGCGCTATCCGGCTCCCCCCCGGGAAGAAAACCGCCGTACGCACCGTGATATTCCCGGGTAAGGGTGTAAGTGCAGGTAGCCATGTATCCAATACTTCACTGGCTGCATCCCAACGAGCACCGGTATAACTGCCCCGCCCCTTTTTTCTCCGGTGAAGTAGGCTGTGACGGTTGAGCAGCCCAAGAACCAAGGCATGGCGACTGACACGCCATATTTCCTGCAGTGCCTGTAGGGGTTCTTCAACAAAACAAAGACTGGTCACAGCAACGGTGTAATCAAAAGCCTTGTCAGGAAAAGGCAGTTCCAGCGCACTCCCCTGCCGGTAGTGAATACCTCCACCCTGTGCCCGGGCAAATGCCAGTGCGGCGGGATCAGGATCGATACCGGTCACCGACAAACCGGATCGGGCGAAACGACGACTGAAATGACCGGTTCCACAACCGACATCCAGTAATGAGGCACCAGCGTCAGGTTTTAACAGCTGCATCAGCAGGGTGAATTCACAATCACTCACCCATTGCCCGCGAGGCGTGGTATACCAGGCCTCATAGGCTGCCGGATCAGGGATACTGTTCATTGCAGTAATCTCGTTTACGGTATCAGACGATTGATCCACTTGACCAACCGCCGGGTACCGGGACTGAACAGTTTCCGGCCATACCAGGTATTCACAGTACGCCGATGTATCTGTGCCAGTGTTGGATAGGCATGAATGGTAGCCGAGATATCACTGATGCCCGCACCGGTTTTCATCGCCAGGGCAATTTCATGAATCAGCTCACCGGCATGCGGGCCGAGAATGGATGCACCAAGAATCTTTCCCTTGTGTACAACCAGCTTTGCCAGACCCGAGGTCTCTCTATCGGTAACGGCACGATCAATATCCTGAAAAGGAAACCTCAGTACGGTGGGCTCCATACCCTTGTCCCGTGTCTGTTGCTCTGTCATGCCGACCCGAGCCAGTTCCGGGTCTGTGTAAGTCACCCAGGGAACGACCCGGTAATCGGTTTTTTTGGGTATACGGAAGATGGCGTTGCTGATCACAATACCGGCCTGGTATTCAGCGATATGTGTCAGCGGGTATGGCCCGCACACGTCGCCACAGGCATAGATGTGTTTCTGTGAGGTGCGCTGACGCCGGTCTACCGGGATACCCTTTGCATCATGACTGACACCTGCCACAGACAGCCCCAGACCCTCGACAACCGGACGCCGACCGACGGCAACCAGCAGTGCATCGGTTTCCAGTGTCAGCCCTTCACTGCATTCTATCCTTGTTTCGTTATCTTCCCGGGAAACACGTTCGACCGTTGTTGAGGTATGAATGACCAGCCCTTCCGATTCAAGCTGTGCTTGCAAGACATCTGCCACTTCGGGGTCTTCGCGGGGCAGCAGGTGCGGCAAACATTCCACCACCGTCACGCGACTACCGAGGCGCGCAAAGGCCTGCGCCATTTCCAGCCCGACCGGTCCACCGCCCAGCACCACCAGCCGACGTGGCAGGTCACGCAAGGAAAACAGGTCTTCATTAGTCAGGTAGCCCGCTTCCTGCAAGCCTTCAATCGGAGGAATAAAGGGTTGTGAACCAGTTGCAATAACAAACCGCCTGCCCCGGATCACTTCATCGTTAACCTGAACCTTGCGGGCATCAATGAATGTTGCTGCACCAAAGAGTACCTCACAACCATAACCCCGGAAACGCTCCGGATCATCGTGTACCTGGATACTTTCGATAACAGACTGGACATGATCAGCAACCTTGCCCAGATCCACATCCACCTTGCAATCCGGCAAACCAAACTCGGCACCACGGCGCATCAACGATGCGACACGGGCAGCGTGGATAAGGGTCTTACTCGGCACACAACCATAGTGCAGACAGTCACCACCCAGTTTCGCCGCCTTTTCAACCAGTGTGACATTTAAACCGAGTTGTGCTGCCACGCTGGCGACCACCAGCCCACCGGCACCGCCACCGATGATAACCAGATCACGTTGTTTCATCGTCGCATCCTTTTCGAATTGAGC
>CAZVBD010000185.1:0-4781 GCA_964625255.1 uncultured Thiohalobacter sp.
TGTAGGCACAGATGTCGAAAGGCTTGTTACCGACGTGTTAACTGATCTGGATCATCAAATACAGAACCCGCAAAGGTATCGTGACGATGGTGTGCACAGCGGTCTGGATTATCAGGTCTTTCCCCTGTCACTCATGTTGAATGCATTGCCAGCGCTCGGTCTTGAGTGCTTCGTCGGGTTCAGGCGAAACTGGCTGGATACAGCGGTTGATCTTTTTGATCAGTTGAGTCCGGGCTCGCGTGCATCACAGGTTTTGTTCCTGGTTTCTGCACTTGAAAGTCTTGGTCAACGGGAGCGGTATTTCCCAGACAGAGGAGACCTGCTGGTGCAGTGTGTTGATGACTATCTTGCCGATACAAACGGTGCACGCCCGGATGATTATTTGCGTTGTACATACCTTGTTCACCTCGCCGCCCAGCTTGAGAGCGTTGAATCGCTGAATCCACGGATTCCGGAAATACTCTCCGGCACCCTGATGCGTCGCCTGCAACGTGAAGACAAGGATGATGGTGCTCGAAACAAGTATCAGTCAGACACGATGCTGGCGGCCTATTCGTTATCGGCATTTGCCCGTCTGGGGCAACTGGAGACGTTGTTCGGATCCCGCGCATTATTGCCGGAATTAATTGGCCAACTTGAGCCGGACAGCGATGAATTCCGATGTGACTCGCCAAAACTGTGCCTGGCATTGATTGACACTGCACTGCGACTGGTGCCGGATGCTTATTCAAGGATTCACTAAAAAACTGAATTGTCGGAGATGATGGTATGAGTAAAATCGTTGTAATTGTATTGGCCATGCTGGCCGGCGGACTGGTCGCTGTTCAGGGGGTGGTGAATTCCCAGTTGGGGAAAACCCTGTCCAGTCCTTTGCAGGCGGCTTTGTTGTCTTTTGCGGTGGGAAGTTTCGGTCTGATTGTTGTGACCATGTTGCTTGGCTCCGGTTTCCCGACAGTCGGGCAGCTTTCTTCACTGCCGACCCGGTTATGGTTTGGTGGTTTGCTGGGCGCGACGTTTATCACTGCAACGATCCTGCTTATTCCCAAGGTCGGAGTGGCAAACATGCTGGTCGCAGCGGTTGCCGGACAGATTGTTGTGTCCCTTTTTCTTGATCATTACGGTGTGTTGGGTGCCTTGCAACAAACGATAACACCGTCACGCACCGTGGGGACTGTCCTTGTCATCACGGGGCTTGTTGTTATCAATCAGTAGTGAGCGCCTGATCTTGACACTTTCTGCTATCGTCCCGCAAAACCTGCCACACAAACCGGTCGATCCGGGCTCAGACAATGCATTACTGGAAACGGCCATGACCTGGCTGGAAGAAGGGCACCGTGTTGCGCTGGTGACAGTACTGGAAACCTGGGGTTCATCGCCGCGACCGGCCGGGTCAATCATGCTGATGCGGGAGGACGGGCTTAGTGTCGGTTCAGTATCGGGTGGCTGTGTTGAAGAGGATCTGCTGGATCGATTTCAGAACAACACGCTTGCAGACAGGTATCCGGCGAGAATTAATTACGGCATGAATTGTGAAGAGGCTGCAAGAATTGGGTTGCCCTGTGGTGGCCGGCTTGAATTACTGGTAGAGCGCCTGCACAGCAATACGCAGCTGAGGATGTTGCTTGAACAAGTACGCTCCTCCCGTCTTGTTACACGCCAGGTCTGTTTGAGCAGTGGAGCGGTCAGTCTGCACCCGGCTGCAGCGAAAGATAACTTCTCCCGTACGCAGGACAGGGTAAGAAAGGTTTTTGGACCTCAATGGCAATTACTTCTGATAGGTGCGGGACATTTGTCCCGGTATGTCGCCCGGATTGCGCAGATGATGAATTACCGAGTGATTATTTGCGATCCGCGTGAAGATGCCACACGAAGCTGGGATATCGACGGTGCGGAGCTTGTCAGTATGATGCCGGACGAGGCGGTTCACGCCTATGCCGATCACTCGCGAAGCGGCGTTATTACACTGACGCATGACCCGAAGCTCGACGATATGGCGCTCATGGATGCGCTGGAGTCCGCAGCCTTTTATGTTGGCGCGCTCGGCTCGGCGCGAACCAGCCAGGTGCGGCGCGAGAGGCTGGCAACACTGGGAGTGCCGGCTCGGGATCTGCAACGCCTGCGTGCACCGGTAGGGCTGGCCATTGGAAGTCATACACCGGCAGAGATAGCGGTTTCCATTCTGGCTGAGGTGACGGCTGTTCGTTCAGAAGCGAAATCAGGGGTGCTTCGCGAGACGATTTCATGAACGGCGAGGTTACAGGGGTTTTGCTTGCGGCCGGCCAAAGCAGACGTTTTCCCGGTAACAAACTGCTTCAGCCGATAGATCATGGAACCCCGCTGGCTCTCGTTGCGGCACGTCGTTTGCGTGCGGTACTTTCCGATATTCTCGTTGTCGTTGAAAATGCAGAATGTGATGTTGCCCTGCTGCTGAAGATGGATGGTTTCCGCGTTGTCAGTAATCCGCTGGCGAGTGAGGGGGTTGGGACCAGTATTGCCTGTGGCGTGTCGGCCAGTCTTAAATCACAAGGCTGGGTGATCGCCCTGGCGGATATGCCCGGTGTCCCACTCGAAATCATCCGGCGGGTCCTTGACGGTTTGAAGCGAGGGGGCGGTATTATTGCACCGTACTATCGTCAACAGCGAGGACACCCGGTCGGGTTTTCGCACAGGTATGGCCAGGCGCTGTTGCAGTTGTCCGGTGATGAAGGTGCGCGCCACATCATTGCTGAATTCAGTCATGAGCTGGAATCGTTGGAGACAGACCAGTGGGGTGTAATTGCGGATATCGACAGTGCCAGCGACCTGCTATATCAGCAACACAATATGTAGTATTTTTCCGTTTGACAAACCTGTCCAGCACCAGCCGCTTATAGCTTCATATTTATAAACAAGTTCTGTAGCTAATCCATTGTAATATAACTAAAATAATTCTTTTAAAATTGGTGTTACAGGTGCTTGACAGAGACGCCGGTCAGACCTAATCTTACTCCTCGTTCACACAACATCTTGTGGTTGGGTCGAAAGGCCACCCCCCTATATCGGGTGCCCACCGAAGATCAAAAAAAATCACATATAAAATCAAATACAAGGAGTCAGGAGTCGCGATGAAATCAGTCCAGCTGAAGTCTGTTTCGACCGGTGTTACGGATATCCCTTTGCAGGATGCCTCAATGGATATCTGGGACAAGAAGTACCGGTTAAAGCGCAAGGATGGTGCCGCAGTCGATGAAACGATTGATGATACCTACCAGCGCGTGGCGCATGCCCTCGCTGAAGTTGAGGTGACGCCGGAGAAGCAGGATCACTGGTACGAACAGTTTGTCTGGGCACTGCGACACGGCGCGATTCCTGCCGGCCGTATTATCTCCAACGCCGGCGCGCTGGAACACAAACCTGCCACCTCGACCATTAACTGTACCGTGTCCGGCACCATCAAGGATTCGATGAACGATATCCTGGAGCGGGTACACGAGGCCGGACTGACGCTGAAAGCGGGATGTGTGGCGCCAGGCACGCTGGTGTATACCGAGCAGGGGTTGGTGACGGCAGATCGCGCGGTGGCGGAAAAGCACCAGCGTATCCTGAGTTACGACCGTGATACCGGCTGTTTTGAATTGCGTTCCATCGAGCGCCATTTGACCACTCATGTACCGCAATCCGAAAATATCGAAATCATCTCGAACGGAACGTCGCTGAAAACCTCGGTTAAACATCCGGTACTCGTCAGTCGTGACGATCGGCTGTGTTATGTGCGTGCCGACGACGTCCGGGAGGATGATGCGTTGGTGCACTACCAGCTCCCGTGGGAAGCGGATCAATCCCGTGTGCTGGACGCCTGGTTTGCTGGAGCACACCTGGGAGACGGCAGTGCTTACGAGAAATCGTTTTCCTATAAGCCAGGCCGTCAGGCCTGGGCGGCGCGAGCCAAAGCCAAAGGGGCACGCTTTATATTTAAAATCCGTGCCGCTGAACGTGAAGTTGTCGAACGTTATGCCGCATTTTTCCAGGCCTTTTGTGGTTCGCAGGCGCGGGTTGTCGCCACACAGACTGTCAACGGTACGCCTGTCTGGGACTATACCGTTGCCAGTTTTGACGCCAGCAAGGCGGTTAAACTCATTGACGGACAAACCGGTAAGAAGTCCAGGACATTGTCAGTCCCGTCCTGGGTGGCGCAGCGGCCGGAGAAATATTTTCTGCCTTTCCTGGCGGGTTTGATCGATACCGATGGCACCATCAGTACTGAGCACGGCAGTGCGACGCTGGCAACACAATGTGCAGCATTTGCACAGGCGATCAAGGCACTGCTGGGCCTGTTTGGTGTGCATGCTTCAATCACCCAACGCAAACCACGCAGTCATGAATACCGGGGCCACGTTATTCGTGACGATGGCGGCTGTATGCTCAAGATCTCCGATTCGGATTTTCTGCGGCAACTCGCGACTTATATGGCAGATGGAGGCAAGCGGCGTCGTATCGCTCAGCACGCCTCGCGCGCTGGTCAATATGACCGTTATGTCATGTCAACAGCTTTGCAGGCGGCGTTGCAGCAGGAAGTGGATGCGCTTTCTCATACCGAACGGCAACAGCAGGGGTTCTATCACGGTTACCACCGTGCCCGTGTTGTGAGCCGTGTCTGGCTGGATCGCTGGCAACAGCGTTTCCCGCACTTGTCTGCCTTGATTGCATTTGTACGAACCCTCCGTCCGGTGGATTCAGTGAAGCGTGGCCTCGATTTGTCAGAGACATTTTTCGATTTCACCGTTGAAAAACACAATAACTAC
>CAZVBD010000186.1:0-2772 GCA_964625255.1 uncultured Thiohalobacter sp.
ACAGATGTCCGGGTCCTGCAACACGGCGCCGTATTCAGCAAACTTGGTATAGGCGCGCGTCGGGCAACCCTTCAGGCACACCGGGTTGTCACAATGGTTGCAGGCCATGGAGATGTTCAACCGCGTCACGGCCGGATAGCTGCCTCCTTCAAGATAACCGACTGAACGAAACGCCAAATGTGCCGGGGTATCATTTTTTTCCGCGCAGGCCGCTTCGCAGGCATGACAGGCGATACAGTTATCGGCATTGAAATAGAAACCGTGCTGTTTGTAGCGATTGGGGTTGTCCCCCACGCTGCTGTCGCCGTTGATGTTCAGGCTTTGTCCGGCCAGCGGATCGTTTTCATCGACCAGCTGGATGGGTTTGCCGTAGCAGTTGGTCTGCGGCGCTTCGGTGTTCGGAATAAACGCATACTCCGGTTCGTTGTCTCTTACCTTGAACATAGTATTTTCCAGTTACACCGTCATGCCGGCGCAGGCCTGCATCCAGTAGTTTGAAACATCTGGATTCCGGCATGCGCCGGAATGACGGGGAAAGGTATTTATCATGGTCAATAGGCTCTGGCAGCGAGGTTAATCGCGGCGGCAGCCTGCTGGTCTTCAATCGGTTCCACGCGCACGGCACACTGTTTATAGGCAGGCTGACGTGAGTGCGGATCGAGCAGACCCAGGCTGATGCGGTTGACACATTCGTGGTAGTGGAATGGTACGAAGATCATGTTGCGCGGTACACGCTGGGTACACTGCACCATGACAATAGCGTCACCGCGCCGCGACACCAGGCGGGCATACTCACCATGTTCAACACCAAGTTCTGCCGCAGCATCGGGGTTTATTTCCATATAGGGCGTGGGACTGAACTTGTTCTGGTTACCCACCTTGCCGGTTCGGGTGCGGGTGTGGAAATGCTCGACCACACGACCGCTGTTCAGCCACAGGGGGTATTCATCATCCGGCCGTTCATTGTTGTCGACAAACGGTAGTGGAATGAGTTTGGCCTTTCCACCCGGGTACTGGAATACGCCATCGGTATACAGGCGCTGCGAACCGGTTTTATCACCGTCACGGCATGGCCATTGCAAACCGCGCTGCTGTTCGATCTTGTCGTAACTCATGCCGGAGATATCCAGCATGCGGCCTTTCGATAACTGTTTCATTTCCTCGAAGGCCTGTTCGGTGGTCTCGGGAAAGTTCGGCTTTTTATCGCGCTCGATGCGCTTCGCCATTTCGTTGAAGATCCAGAAGTCCGGTTTTGACTCGCCGAACGGTGGCATCACGTTGCGGATTAAATTCACACGGCGTTCGGTGTTGGTGAACACGCCTTCCTTCTCGGCCCAGATCGCGGCGGGCAGGAACACGTGGCTGTATTCGTTGGTTTCAACATCGGCATAGGCATCCTGCACCACCAGGAACTCCAGTTTCTCCAGGGTTTTACGGATACGCGCGGTGTTGGGCATGGAGGTCATCGGGTTGGTGGCGATCAACCACAGACCCTTGATCTGCCCGGTTTCAATGGCGGGCAGGATATCGGTCATGAACAGGCCGCGTTTTTTGGGGAAAAAGTCTTCGTCGATCCCCCAGAAGGCCGCGATGTCCTTTCGATCCTGTTCCTTTTCCAGTGCCCGGTAACCCGGCAGACCGGAACAGGATGACCACTCGCGCGTACCCATGGCATTACACTGGCCCGTGATGGATAGACTGCTGCCACCGGGCTTGCCGATGTTGCCGGTGACAAGATTAAGGTTATTGATGGCTACCACGCCATCCGAGCCGTGCGTGGATTGATTAATGCCCATGGTCCAGATGGTCATGGCCGCATTGGCTTTGGCGTACAGCCGTGCAACGTTACGGATGGTGTCTTCATCGATACCGCAAATTTTCGAGGCGGTGAGCGGGTCGTAATCCTGTATCGTGGCCTGGAAACTGTCGAAGTCATCCGTGTGGGCACGGATGTAGTCTTCATCCTGCAGGCCTTCTTTCAGAATGACATGCGCCAGGCTGTTTAACAGTACTACATCGGTGCCGGGGCTAATCGGCAGGTGCATGTCAGCGTTCTGCGCCAACATGGTCACGCGGGGATCAACCACGATTAACGGGAAAGGCCGTTTCTCGCGTGCCTCGCGCATACGCCAGTAGATAATGGGGTGCTGTTCCGGCAGGTTGGAGCCTATGGCCAGCAGACAATCGGTATGTTCGAAATCTTCGTAACATCCGGGGGGGCCGTCGGAACCAAATGACCGCTTGTAGCCTGAGGCCGCTGAGGCCATGCACAGGGTCGTGTTGCCGTCGTAGTTATTGGTACCAATCACGCCACGCGCCAGCTTGCCCAGCGTGTAAAACTCTTCGGTCATGATCTGGCCGGTGGAGACAATCGCAAAGGCATCGCGACCGTGTGCTTCCTGGATACGCTGGATTTCAGATGTTGTTGTATCCAGCGCCTGGTCCCAGTTCGCTTCACGAAAGTGTTCGTGGATACGATCACGCATCAACGGCACCCGCCCACGGCCGCCGCTCTCAAACAATTCGTACTCGAAGATACCCTTGATGCATAACTTGCCACGATTGACATCGGCATCACCGACACCACGTGCCGATACGGCCTTGCCGTCCTTGTTCAGACCGACTTCAATGGCGCAACCGGTCGAGCAATAACCGCAGGTGGTGTACTTCCATTCCACTGCACCCTTGTCGGCCAGTTTAATGGGGTTCTTCCTGTTCCGTCCGAAAAGCATTTTGCTTACCTGTTATTCTGAAACCACCGTCAATTCGGCG
>CAZVBD010000186.1:2872-4759 GCA_964625255.1 uncultured Thiohalobacter sp.
GTCAAAGACAACATCACCACGCCGTTCTCGACTTTCACGGGATAGCGTGCAGCACAGCCTTCGTCCGGTGCCACGGCTTCGCCTGAGTCCAGGTTAATTTTCCAGTCGTGCAACGGACAGGCGACGCGCTTGCCGTGCACAATACCCTGTGACAATGGCCCGCCCTTGTGCGGACACTTGTCGCGCAGGGCAAAGATCTCGTCATCGACGGTGCGGAATATCGCAATGTCACCCTCGGCACGGCTGACTACGCGTGCGCCCTGACGGGGAATCTCCTCGACCTTGCCGACTTCAATCCAGTTATCGTTACTCATGTTTTTAACCTACCTGCGTGATCGGGGTGAATTCGTGTGCTTCGCCACCTTTGGCGCGTTCAGCCCACGGGTCGTCCTGTGCAAATGTCTGTGCATACAGGAAGCGTTCAGCTAACGCCTTGCGACCTTCGTCATCCTCGACAATCTTTTCCTTCACATAGGTCAGGCCAACGCGTTCCAGCCAGGGTGCGGTGCGCTCCAGGTAATGTGCATGCTCGCGGTACAATTGCATAAAGGCTGCGGCATATTCCTTGACCTCTTCCGGAGTGTTGACGGCACACAGGTAATCGGTCGCGCGTACCTTGATACCCCCGTTACCGCCGACGTGCAGTTCATAACCGGAATCGACACATACCACACCAAAGTCCTTGATGGTCGCCTCGGCGCAGTTACGCGGACAACCGGAGACGGCCATTTTATATTTGTGCGGCGTCCAGCTGCCCCAGGTCATTTTCTCCAGGTCTATGCCCATCTGTGTGGAGTCCTGGGTACCGAAGCGACACCACTCCTTGCCGACACAGGTCTTCACGGTGCGTAGCGCCTTGCCGTAGGCGTGACCGGAGACCAGACCGGCTTCATTCAGATCGCCCCAGATCTTCGGCAGTTCTTCTTTCTTCAGGCCGAACAGTGAAATACGCTGTCCACCAGTGATATGAACAGTTTTAACCTGGTATTTCTCTGCGGCATCAGCAATGGCCCTGAGTTCAGCCGGCGTCGTCTCACCACCCCACATGCGCGGAATAACCGAATAGGTCGCATCTTTCTGGATGTTGGCGTGGGCACGTTCATTGATGAAGCGCGACTGGCTGTCATCCCTGAATTCACCCGGCCACTGACACAGCAGGTAGTAGTTAAGTGCGGGACGACACTTGGCACAGCCATCCGGGGTTTTCCATTCAAAGAAGTTCAGTGTCGCCGGGATATCTTTCAGTTCGTGGTCCCGAATACCGGCACGGATTTCATCGTGGGTGAATTCAGTACACCCACACAGCGGCTTTTTGGCCGGTGATTCAGAATAGTCACCACCCAGGGTGTGTGCCAGCAAGGCCTCGACCAGGCCGGTACAGGAACCGCAGGAACTGGAGGCCTTGGTGTGGGCACGGACATCTTCCAGCGTAAACAGGTTTTTCTGGGTGATCGCCTCGACGATTTCACCTTTGCAGACACCGTTACAGCCGCAGATTTCAGCTGTATCAGCCATGGCTGCGACACGGTTGTCATCACCGTGGCCGGAGTCGCCAAGGTGCGCCTGACCAAATAACAGGTGATCACGCAGGTCTGTGACATCCGTGTTGTCGCGCATCAGTTCGAAATACCAGGTACCGTCGATGGTGTCGCCATACATGACGGCACCGATGATGCGGTTGTCGCGCAGCACGACCTTCTTGTACACACCACGCCCCGGGTCCTGTAATACCAGTTCCTCAGTATTTTCGTCACCGTGGAAATCACCGGCGGAGAACAGATCGATGCCGGTTACCTTGAGCTTGGTCGAGGTCACTGAACCCTCGTACCGGGCAATGCCGAGGTGCGCCAGGTGGTTGGCACACACCTTGGCCTGCTCGAACAACGG
>CAZVBD010000187.1:0-4755 GCA_964625255.1 uncultured Thiohalobacter sp.
GTGGCGGCCAAGCTGGCAGTCGGTTACACGCTGGACGAATTGCAGAATGAAATTACCGGCGGTGCAACACCGGCTTCGTTTGAGCCGAGCATCGATTATGTGGTGACCAAGATCCCGCGCTTTACCTTCGAGAAATTCCCGAAAGCGGAGAATCGCCTGACCACGCAGATGAAGTCGGTAGGTGAAGTGATGGCTATCGGCCGCACCTTCCAGGAGTCCATACAGAAGGCCTTGCGCGGACTGGAAACCGGGATCTACGGTTTTGACGAACACATTGATTTCGAACAGGACCATGCACTGGACACCTTGCGGCGTGAGTTACGCGATGCAGGTGCTAACCGTATCCTGTGTCTCGGTGATGCCTTCCGCGCCGGCCTGTCACTGGAGGAAGTCCAGGAACTGACCAAAATTGACCCCTGGTTCCTGGTGCAGATCGAGGAGCTGCTTCAGATAGAAGCCGAGGTGCGTGAACAGGGCGTCGGCGGTCTCAACCGGGAGCGTGTGCGCAAGCTGAAACGCAAGGGTTTTTCTGATCGCCGGCTGGCCACCTTGCTGGGGATTGATGAGTCATCATTCCGCAAACTGCGCCATAAGTTTGATGTGCGTCCGGTGTACAAACGGGTGGACACCTGTGCCGCTGAATTCGCCACCAGCACCGCCTACCTGTATTCCACCTATGAAGAAGAGTGCGAAGCCGAACCCACCCGCAGTGAAAAAATCATGGTGCTGGGCGGCGGGCCGAACCGTATCGGGCAGGGGATCGAGTTCGACTATTGCTGTGTACACGCCGCGCTGGCGATGCGCGAGGATGGTTATGAAACCATTATGGTCAATTGCAATCCGGAAACCGTATCCACCGACTACGATACCTCGGATCGTCTCTACTTCGAGCCGCTCACGCTGGAAGACGTGCTGGAAATTGTCTACAAGGAACAGCCGAAAGGCCTGATCGTCCAGTATGGTGGACAAACGCCACTGAAACTGGCGCGGGCGCTGGAAGAAGCCGGCGCACCCATTATCGGTACCACACCGGACAGCATCGACCTGGCAGAAGACCGTGAACGTTTCCAGCAGTTGATCGAGGAAAACAATTTATTACAACCGCCCAACCGTACTGCACGCAGCGTCGATGCGGCCCTGGCGCTGGCAGGCGAGATCGGTTACCCACTGGTAGTCCGGCCTTCCTATGTACTCGGCGGGCGTGCCATGGAGATTGTGTATAACGAAGATGACCTGAGCAATTACATGGCCGTGGCGGTCAGCGTATCGAACGAATCGCCGGTCTTGCTGGATCGTTTTCTCAATAATGCCATTGAAGTCGATGTCGATGCCATTTGTGACGGCGAGAATGTGCTGATCGGTGGCATCATGCAACATATCGAACAGGCCGGTGTGCATTCCGGTGATTCCGCCTGCTCCCTGCCGGCTTACAGCCTTAGCCAGGAAATCCAGGATGAAATGCGCGAGCAGATGCGCACCATGGCCAAAGCATTGAACGTCATTGGCTTGATGAATGCCCAGTTTGCCATCCAGGGTGAAGATGTCTATGTGCTGGAAGTCAATCCACGTGCCTCACGTACCGTGCCCTTCGTCTCCAAGGCGACGGGCCTTCCGCTGGCCAGGATTGCCGCACGTTGTATGGCCGGTCGTTCGCTGGTCGAGCAGGGTGTGACGGAAGAACGCATACCGTCTTATTTCTCGGTTAAGGAAGCGGTGTTCCCGTTTGTGAAATTCCCGGGAGTGGACCCTCTGCTTGGCCCCGAGATGAAATCCACAGGTGAAGTCATGGGTATAGGACGCAGTTTTGGCGAAGCCTTTGCCAAGGCACAGGTTGCAGCGGGCGAAGTGTTGCCACAAACTGGCGGCAAGGTTTTTATCAGTGTCCGCGATGCCGACAAGGACGACGCCGTACAAGTAGCCGCCGAGCTGGTCGAGCAGGGATTTACCGTGGTCGCCACACGGGGTACGGCCAGCGCTATCAGCGCGGCGGGCACTCCCTGCGAAGTGGTGAACAAGGTCATGGAAGGGCGTCCACATATTGTTGATATGATCAAGAACGAACAGATCGACCTGATAGTGAATACCACCGAAGGCAAGCAGGCCATTGCCGATTCGTATACGATTCGCGGGGCGGCGTTACAACACAAGGTGCCCTACAGCACCACCATTGCACACGCCTATGCGACCAGTCTCGCATTGACCTGTATTGACTCACCCATCGTTGAACGATTGCAGGATCTGCACCAGGAGTACGTGGCATGAACAAGGTTCCACTGACCAAACGCGGGGCGGAAAAGCTGCGCAAAGAGTTACAGCGGCTCAAGACGGTAGACCGTCCGCGTATTATTGCAGCCATTGCCGAAGCGCGCGCGCACGGTGATCTGAAGGAAAATGCTGAATATCACGCCGCACGTGAACAGCAGAGCTTTGCCGAAGGGCGTATCAAGGAAATAGACGGGAAACTGTCCAATGCCACCATTATCGATGTGGCCGAACTGGATGCCGGTGGCAAGGTTGTATTTGGTGCTACGGTTGTTATTGTCGATGAAGATACCGGTGATGAAGTGACCTACCAGATCGTCGGTGAGGATGAGGCGAATATCAAGGAAGGACGGATTTCCTTCAGTTCACCCATTGCGCGTGCGCTGATTGGAAAGTTCGAGGATGATGTAGCCGCAGTTGTTACGCCTGGCGGTGAAAAGTCCTTCGAAATTATTGCAGTTCGTTACGAATAACGCTGTTTGACTGCACCTGTGAATACCCCCCGCTTGCTCGCCGGTGAACGTATTCTGCTAATGCTGTGGGTGGGCGGTCTGTGGACGATGGGTTATATCGTCGCACCGGCCCTGTTCGCCAACCTTGAAGATCGTGCACTGGCGGGAACGCTGGCGGGTGCCATGTTTACTATCATCGCCTGGGTCGGTCTGGCCTGTGGCAGTCTGTTATTGTTATTCAATCAGCTTCGTGCTTCGGAGAAACGGATCAATCTGCGTGCTGTGGTGTTGGTGCTTATGCTGACGCTGATCGCGATTGGGCAGTTTATTCTGACACCCAAAGTCGCCGCCATGCGTGTTGACGGGTTGGTGGGCAGTGAAGCATTCGCGACCTTGCACGGCATTGCGTCAGTGGCGTACCTGATTACCAGCGTGCTCGGACTGGTGCTGGTGGTTGCGCGAGAGGAAAACTGAACGGGGCTCTTGCACAGGGTTTTTTTTGGAGAGTTATATGTCAGGTTCCACCCCCTTTAAGGTAACCGTCAGCTGGCCATGCTTTCAATAAACGCAGGAAGAGGCACTACATTCACACGTTCAGCTATGGGGTAGGCACTATCCACCGGCGCAACAATATAAGTCGCATCGGGTTGAATGGTTTCAATCGACGTCCAGAATCCTTTTGATACAATCGGACTGGTTGATGACTTGACTTCAACGGCAATCCGCTTCGGCCCTTTTTCCAACACCAGATCCATTTCTGCGCCGTTGGACGTTCTGAAAAAAGAGGTCTTCCAGCGGGGAAGCTGAGTGACGATGTTTTCGATCACATAACCCTCCCAGGATGCCCCGTAGACAGGATGGCCAAACAGTTCCTGCTGATTTTCAATCCCCAGTAAAGCGTGAAGAATCCCGGAGTCTCTCAAGTATACCTTGGGCGATTTAACCAGGCGTTTTTTTGTATTATTGGTATAGGGTAATAATACTCTGAGCATAAATGTCTGCTCCAGCAAATCGATATATTTCCTGATGGTGTGAGGACTGATGCCCAGCGAGAATACTTCGAGGATACCCTCCTCTGAGCCAGTGTACCGCCGGGGTAATAGATGGCACTTCAGCTTGAGTAAACGGGGTCATTTCGAGATAAGATAATCTTCCCGCCAGCGATTCAGCACTTTGCCGAATAAGATCCCGGGATGCTGAACCCAGCAACAAAAACTGGGCATTGCATTTATTGCGGTCAATCAGTCCACGCAGGACCGGAAAGATATCGGGTAAACGCTGAATTTCGTCCAGGCAAATAAGCACTTGACCGACGCTTGTGAAAAAAGCTTCGGGATCTGTCAGCTTATTGATGTCTGCGGGGCGTTCCAGATCGAGGTAGACTGCACCCGGGAATTGCTTCAGCAAAACCTCCGCAAGGGTCGACTTGCCCACTTGTCTGGCACCCAACAGCGCCACAGCAGGGTTGCTTTCAAGCCGGTTTTTTAGCGTCTCAGCAAGGTCTGCGCGATGAATATATCCATGCATATATGCAATATATATGCAAATTTACATGGATGTAAATAGAGATTTTGCCCGGGGTCATTTGAACAAAGAGCCAATTTACCCTGCCAAGGTATTTATCAAGTGGGGCTGCCCAATGCGGTGAGCACAACGGAGTCGTGGCAGCTACTAACATGGAAGTGAAGAATCGGAAAGGTTCCGATTAAAGCTCGGTGAAATTGTCACGCTGCGTTGTTATTTAGCCAGCTTCGTGCTTCGGAGAAACGGATCAATCTGCGTGCTGTGGTGTTGGTGCTTATGCCGATACTGATCGCGATTGGACAGTTTGTCCTGCAGCGATTACCAGCGATGCTGAATCAAGTCTTGAAAAACCGTCATATCACTGAAATCTTTATAAGCTACTATCCAATGTAGTACGTTTGTGTGCTTATAAATCAACAATATAGAATTTTGGAGAGGTGTATGTCAGGTTCCACAATAAGGAAAGTCGCAGGGTTATTTTTAAGTTCGGCATTCGTGCTTGCCGGGTGTGGTGGGA
>CAZVBD010000188.1:0-4660 GCA_964625255.1 uncultured Thiohalobacter sp.
ATATCGGCAAACATGACCCCGGGCCTTACCTCTCTGTCGTCAAAAATGACATCGAGGCCGGCGGCCAGCATTTCCTCGTAGAGCGCATCACAGGCTTCGCGCACCCGGTGGGACTTTTTCCGGTTCATGCCCAGCAGCGCAACCTGGAAGGGGGCCAGTGCCGGCGACCAGCGGATGCCCTGGTCGTCGTGGTTTTGCTCGATGGCAGCGGCAACGATGCGTGATACGCCGATGCCGTAGCAGCCCATTTGCATGACGATATCCTTGCCGTTTTCATCCAGCACACTGGCTTTCATCGCCTGGCTGTATTTGTCGCCGAGCTGGAAGACATGGCCGACTTCGATGCCGCGTGCGATTTTCGCCACACCCTTGCCGTCCGGGCTGATATCGCCCTCGACCACATTGCGCAGATCGGCGGTTTGCGGCTCCGGGCAGTCACGGCCCCAGTTGACACCGGTGAGGTGCTTGCCATCGATATTGGCGCCACAGACAAAATCTGCCAGGTGTGCCGCCGCAGGGTCGGCGATGACAGGGATATCCAGTCCCACCGGTCCGAGTGAACCGGCATGGCAGCCGGCCGCACCTTGAATCTGTTCTTCGCTGGCCATGGTCAGCGGTTGTGCAACCTGCTCCAGTTTTTCCGCCTTGATTTCGTTGAGGGTGTGGTCGCCGCGCAGGCACAGTGCAACCACGCCGCCGTCGGCACCTTCCACCAACAGGGTCTTGAGAGTGTGCTCGGGCTTGACGTTGAGCAGCTTGCAGACATCTTCGATGCTGTGCGCACCGGGTGTATCGACGGTTTGTTTCTCCGCACTTGCGGCGGGGCGGTCCCCGGCAGGCGGCAGGGCCTCGGCCAGTTCCAGGTTGGCGGCGTAATCGCTTTCACTGGAGAACACAATGGCGTCTTCTCCGGAATCAGCCAGTACATGGAATTCGTGCGACAGGGCGCCGCCGATGGAGCCACTGTCGGCACGCACGGCGCGGAAGTCCAGCCCCAGCCGGGTGAAGATGCGCGTGTAGGTGTCATACATCAGCTGGTAGGTGTCATCCAGCGAAGCCTTGTCGATGTGAAAGGAATAGGCATCTTTCATCAGGAATTCGCGGGCGCGCATAATGCCGAAGCGCGGGCGGATTTCATCGCGGAACTTGGTCTGGATCTGGTAGTAATTGACCGGCAGTTGCTTGTAACTGCGGACTTCGCGACGCACCAGGTCGGTGATGATTTCCTCATGGGTCGGCCCGATGCAGTACTCACGGTTGTGGCGGTCGGTGAAACGCAGCAGTTCCGGGCCGTACTGTTCCCAGCGGCCGGATTCCTGCCAGAGTTCGGCGGGCTGGACGGCGGGCATCAGCAACTCCAGCGCGCCGGCGCGGTTCATTTCCTCGCGCACTATAGCCTCGGCCTTGCGCAGGACGCGGAGTCCGAGCGGCTGCCAGCTGTACAGGCCGGCGGCGATTTTGCGGATCAGGCCGGCGCGCATCATCAGCTGGTGGCTGATGACCTCGGCGTCGGCAGGAGTTTCTTTTACGGTCGCAAGGGGGAATCGGGAGACTTTCATTCAGATTTCATCAATACCATTAGGATCAGGCGCAGGATTGTAACGGTTGGCTGTCGGGGGAGTACAGGGTTTGTGTTACAGCATTCCACCATTTCAATCCCGCATGTTCCAGGACTCAGGGACAGTTCTCCTTGATATATTTCTTCGATTCACCAATACGGCGACGGGTTTCATTTTCGTCGAGCCGCTGAACGGTACCGTCCGGCATGCGATAGCGACGGTTGCCACCACGCTCCAGCAATCTGACGGTATTTTGTGCGTTTTCGCAGTTTTGCTTCAGTTGTGCGGCGCGTTCCTGGTCTTCCTTCTCCATCAGCGCCTTTTCCCGGTCCTGGCCCTGTTTCTGCTCCAGCGTCTTGACGCGATCCTGCAGGCTGGGTCCGGTTTTGCCGGGTGATGCTGGCGCGCGTGGCGCTTTCATGCGTTCAGCCTGGATTCCGGTCGGGGGGAACTGGCCAAACTGGGTATTGCCAT
This sequence comes from uncultured Thiohalobacter sp., assembly GCA_964625255.1. Classification (GTDB taxonomy): domain Bacteria; phylum Pseudomonadota; class Gammaproteobacteria; order DSM-19610; family DSM-19610; genus Thiogranum. Next base: position 2,034 of record CAZVBD010000188.1, read on the forward strand.
GTTCGTCTTTCCATTTGAACATGGCGGCCTGGGCGCCGGCCATGGCCAGCAGCAGAATGCTTCCGATGAGTGTCCGTACGATCATGTAAACCCCCTTGGTTGTCGTCGTATTTCAGATACTTACCCTATGAATAACGGTGTGGCAAGTAAAGGGTTCACGGCAGCGACATAAAAACGTTGAGCGCTGTTCTGCTATTCGTCTGAAACAGGTCTGGATTCTGTCCGGAAACGGTGGCAATATTAGCCAGTTCTGAACTTGCACTTTTATGCATGTGCCCGATATACGGGCTTTTTTTGAGGAAAAACAGGTGGAGTTGACCGGCGCAGAAATTTTTATACGCAGCCTCGAAGCGCAGGGAGTCAAACATGTGTTTGGCTATCCCGGCGGCGCGGTATTGCCTATTTATGATGCCTTTGACAAGCAGGACAAGGTTCAGCACATCCTGGTGCGCCATGAACAGGCTGCAGCTCACGCCGCAGACGGCTACGCGCGTTCCACCGGTCGTCCGGGTGTGGTACTGGTCACTTCCGGCCCGGGTGCGACCAATGCGGTGACGGGTATCGCCACGGCCTACATGGATTCCATCCCGATGGTGGTGTTCAGTGGTCAGGTGCCGACGGCGCTGATCGGAAACGATGCTTTTCAGGAAGTTGACAATGTCGGCATCACACGCCCGTGCGTGAAGCACAACTTCCTGGTCAAGGACGTGAAGGATCTGGCGCTGACCATCCGCAAGGCTTTTTATGTGGCGACAACGGGGCGTCCCGGCCCGGTGGTGGTTGATATTCCCAAGGATGTCAGCACGCTGAAAGCGGAGTTCCACTACCCGAAGCATGTGAAGATGCGCTCCTACAACCCGGTGACCAAAGGGCATCCACGGCAAATTAAAAAAGCTGTTGAGCTGATGTTGTCAGCCAAATGCCCGATGTTGTACACCGGTGGTGGCGTGGTGCTGGGCAATGCCAGCAAGCAGCTGGTGGAGCTGACGAAACAGCTGAATTTCCCGATCACCAACACACTGATGGGGCTGGGTGCCTACCCGGCAACTGACCGGCAGTTTGTCGGCATGCTGGGCATGCACGGGACCTATGAAGCCAATATGGCCATGCACAATTGTGATGTGCTGATTGCCATCGGGGCGCGTTTTGATGACCGTGTTACCGGTAATATCGAAAAGTTCTGCCCGACGGCGAAGATCGTTCACGTCGATATTGATCCGGCCAGTATTTCCAAGAATGTCGGTGTCGATGTGCCGATTGTTGGCCCGGTCGACCAGGTATTAAAGGAAATGATCGCCCAGCTGAACGCCAGCAAGGTGAAAACGGATGCGGCAGCGCTCAAGGTCTGGTGGAAGCAGATCGAGGAATGGCGCGCCATGGATTGCCTGAAGTACGACGCCGACAGCGAACAGATCAAGCCACAGGCGGTGGTCGAGGCGTTGTACAAGGTCACAAAAGGTAACGCTTTTGTGACCTCTGATGTTGGTCAGCACCAGATGTTCGCGGCACAGTTCTACAAGTTCGACAAACCGAATCGCTGGATTAACTCAGGGGGTCTCGGCACCATGGGCTTCGGTCTGCCATCAGCGATGGGCGTGCAGATTGCGCATCCGAAAAGCACGGTTGCCTGTATCACCGGCGAAGGCAGTATCCAGATGTGTATTCAGGAGTTGTCGACCTGTTTGCAGTACAACCTGCCGATCAAGATTATTAACCTGAATAACGGGGTGCTCGGCATGGTGCGCCAGTGGCAGGAGTTCTTCTACCAGGGACGTTATGCCATGTCGTACATGGAATCGTTACCGGACTTCGTCAAGCTGGCGGAGGCCTACGGGCACGTGGGGATGCAGATCACCCGGCCTGAGGATGTTGAGGGTGCCCTCAAGGAAGCCATGAAGCTGAAGGACCGGCTGGTATTTATGGACTTCCTGATCGACCCCAAAGAGAATGTCTATCCGATGATCCCGGCCGGTGCCGGCCTGAATGAAATGATACTGGTGTAATCATGCGGCATATCATCTCCATACTGATGGAAAACGAGGCGGGTGCCTTGTCGCGCGTGGCCGGATTGTTCTCGGCGCGCGGTTATAATATTGAGTCGCTGACGGTAGCGGCGACCGAAGATCCTTCGTTGTCGCGGATGACACTGGTGACGACCGGTACCGAGCAGATTATCGAACAGATCACCAAGCAGTTGAACAAATTGATTGACGTTGTGAAGCTGATGGATATGTGTGAGGACGCGCATATCGAGCGCGAAATGATGCTGATCAAGGTACGTGCGACCGGTGATGGACGAGAGGAAATCAAACGGCTGGCCGATATTTTCCGTGGGCGTATCATCGACGTCACAGATGTCTTGTATACCATTGAAGTTACCGGCACCAGCAGCAAGCTGGATGCCTTTATTGAAGCAATTGCTGCGACCGACATCATTGAAGTGGTGCGGTCGGGTGTGACGGGCATCGCGCGCGGTGAACGCGCCTTGCATGTTTGAACAAATTTAAAATTCAGTCAGGGTACAGAGCTATGGCACTAAATATCTATTACGACAAGGACGCAGACCTTTCCATCATCAAGGGTTCAAAGGTCAGTATTATCGGTTACGGTTCGCAGGGTCATGCGCA
>CAZVBD010000189.1:0-4627 GCA_964625255.1 uncultured Thiohalobacter sp.
GGTTGGCGCTGGTGGACACGATGGCGCCACCCGTGGCCTTGCACAGGTGTTGCACGACCGGGTGAGCACTGACGCGTACGGCGAGCGTATCGCGACCGCCAGTCAGCCAGACCGGACAGTGCTCTGTGGCGGGCAACAGCCAGGTATACGGGCCGGGCCAGCTCGATTCGAGACGGCGATTTAGTTTGCGGGGCAGGGGGGCGACCCAGGGTTGTAGCTGTTGCAGCGATGCGGCAACCAGAATCAGGCCTTTTCCAGGTTGACGTTGTTTGAGCGCCAGCAGTCGCATCACGGCACGGGGATTGGCGGGATCGCATCCCAGCCCGAACACAGCTTCGGTCGGGTAGGCGACAATGCCACCGCTGTGGATGCAGCGCGCGGCCCGGGAGACTTGCCAGTGTGACGGAAAGCCGTTCAATCGGCGCTACTGGTCTCTTCGGCTTCGTCCTGCTCAAACGGCTCGGCAAAGGAGCATTCCTGTTGCGGACAAACCCGCTCGGTGCCACGTTTTTTGGTGGTTTTGACGGTCAGGATCGGCCAGTTGCACTCAGGGCAGGGGCCTTCCACCGGTTCGTTCCACACCGCATAGTCACAGTCCGGGTAGGTTGAACAGGAAAAGAAAATCTTGCCGCGTCGTGACTTGCGTTTGAGCATGGTGCCCTTGTTGCATTTCGGGCAGGTGACGCCGGTGTCTTCAGGTTTTTCCAGCGGTTCGATATATTTACAGTTGGGATAACCGGAGCAGCCGATGAACTTGCCGTAGCGGCCGCTACGAATAATCAGTTGTGAATCACATTCCGGGCAATTGCGACCTTCCACGATTTCCGGTTCGTTGCTTTCACCGTCATCGTTAAGGTTGCGCGTGTAGTCACAGTCAGGGTAGCCACTGCAACCGACAAAGCGCCCGCGCCGGCCGAGGCGGATGTTGAGCGGTTTGCCACACTTGGGGCAGTCTTCGCCGAGCGGTTCTGTGGTGACTTCGCTGCGCGAGACACTTTCTTCCTTGTCCTTGACCAGTTCCTTGAACGGGTACCAGAACTCCTTCATCAGCGGGATCCATTCCTTTTCACCCCGCGACACGGCATCGAGTTCATCTTCTAGGCGAGCGGTGAAGTCATAGTCCACATACTTGGTGAAGTGGTTGGTCAGGAAGTTGCTGACAATGCGGCCGACGTCGGTGGGCTGGAAGCGTTTCTTTTCCAGCGTCACATACTCGCGTTGTTGCAGTGTCGAGATGATAGTGGCGTAAGTCGATGGTCGGCCGATGCCGTGTTCTTCCAGTGTTTTGACCAGGCTGGCCTCACTGAAGCGCGGTGGTGGTTCGGTGAAGTGCTGTTCCGGGCGGATCTTGTGCAGATCCACCGTGTCGCCTTTTTCCAGTGGCGGCAGGCGATTCTCTTCACCGCCACCTTTTTTGGCGTCATCCACGCCTTCTTCATACACGGCCATAAAACCCGGGTCTGCCACCGTGGAGCCGGTGGAACGCAGCGTGTTGCCATCGCCGATGTTGAAGTCCACACCTACGGTATGAATGGTCGCGTGTGTCATCTGGCAGGCAACGGTACGCTTCCAGATCAGGTTGTAGAGCTTGTACTGGTCTGAGCCCAGGTGCTTCTTGATGTCCTCGGGGACATTTCTGGCCGAGGTCGGGCGGATCGCTTCGTGCGCTTCCTGGGCATTCTTGGCCTTGGTTTTGAAATGGTGTGGTTTATCCGGCAGCGCCTTGTCGCCGTAACGCTCGGCAATCAGTTCGCGTATTTCATCCACCGCTTCGTTGGCGAGGTTCACCGAGTCGGTACGCATGTAGGAGATCAGACCAACCGCGCCTTCGCCGATATCGATGCCTTCATACAACTGTTGCGCCACGCTCATGGTGCGCTTGGTGGTGAAGCCGAGCTTGCGTGAGGCTTCCTGTTGCAGTGTCGAGGTGGTGAAGGGTGCGGCCGGGTTACGCTTGCGCTGTTTTTTCTCAATGGTGCTGACGGTCAGCTTGCCGTTGGCAGCATCCATCAATTCCTTTTCGGCCTCGTACGCCGGTTTCTCCTTGTTGATGGAGAACTGGCTGAGTTTTTTGCTGTGCAGGTAGGTGAGCCTGGCAGTAAAGGCCTGTTTGTCCTTTTCCAGGTCGGCTTCGATGGTCCAGTATTCACGCGGTTTGAATTTCTCGATCTCTTCCTCGCGCTCGACAATCATGCGCAGTGCGGGGCTTTGTACGCGTCCCGCAGAGAGACCGCGGCGTATTTTTTTCCATAGCAGCGGTGACAGGTTGAAGCCAACCAGGTAATCCAGCGCACGGCGAGCCTGCTGTGCGTTGACCATATCGATCGACAGTTCGCGCGGGTGTTCGACCGCTTCGTTGATGGCGCGCTTGGTGATTTCGTGGAACACCACGCGGTAGGCACCCTTGTCTTTCAGGATGCCGCGTTCTTTCAACAATTCCAGCAAGTGCCAGGAGATGGCTTCACCTTCGCGATCCGGGTCAGTCGCGAGGTACAGGGTGTCGGCTTTCTTCAGCGCCTTGACGATGGCATCGACATGCTTGGCGTTGCGTTCGATAACCTGGTATTTCATAGCGAAATCCTCGTCGGGTTTCACCGCGCCTTCTTTCGGAACCAGGTCGCGCACGTGACCGTACGAGGCCAGGACTTCAAAGCCCTTGCCGAGGTATTTTTTGATGGTCTTCGCCTTCGCGGGCGATTCCACTATTACGAGGTTTTTGCTCATAGTCTCTAATAGCTAAAAAGCCGCACAGGGTGCGGCTTGATGCTGAATTTGTCTGTCGTTTCCGTTAGTGCAGGTAGCCTCCCGGCACACTGTCAAACACCAGGTCTTCCATCCACGCATAGGCGGCTTCTGCACCGGGCTGGTTGAACAACACCATCAGAATCACCCACTTCAGTTGGCCGATGTCGAAGTCATCGGTCTCCAGTGCCATGGCGCGTTCAATGGCGCGCTCCCGCGAATCCGGTGGCAAAATGCCCATCTGTTCCAGGAACAGCAGGAAGCCACGGCTCTCGGTGTCCAGTCGTTCGCACTCACGCTCCGAGAAGATGCGGATGGCATTCTCGGTTTGCGGTGACTGGATTTCGTGTTCCTGTACCGCAAGGCCTTCCAGCCATTCAAAGGCCTGGTTAATTTCCAGTGACGGGAAGCCGGCTTCCAGTAATTCTGTATGCAGGGATTCACGATCCGGACTCAGATCGGTTTCCTCATCCATGTAATAGTGCTCAAACAAATACATCAGCACGTCAAACATATTCTCTTTCATTTCAGGCCTCTATCGTACGCGGGTATAGCGCCCGCCGGTACCGGAATCGAGATGGCCATCCAGTTCCAGCATGAGCAGCATGGAGGAAACCTCTTCCGGCGTCAATCCGCTGCGTTGTACCAGTTCGTCAACGCTGACGGCGTCGTAGCCCATGCAGTCGAGTAATTCCTGGTAATCCTCTGCAAGCTCTGTGGTTTTATCGCCTGTGGTGTTTGCCGTTGTGTCAGTGTGTTGCACAGCCTGCAGGTTGTCTGTGGCCTGCGCCAGTGTGATCAGCGGTGCCAGTTCTTCAAGAATGTGTTGGCCGGTTTCCACCAGCTTGGCACCTTCGCGAATCAGTGCATGACAACCGCGCGCAAGCGGGTTGTGGATGGATCCCGGGATAGCGAACACCTCACGCCCCTGGTCGCGTGCCAGGCGTGCGGTAATCAGGGAGCCTGACCGCAGCGCGGCTTCCACCACCAGCGTACCGACGCTCAGGCCGCTGATGATGCGATTGCGGCGCGGGAAATTAGAGGGCAGCAGCGCGGTGCCGGGTGGAAACTCGGATACCAGTGCGCCATGGTCGGCGATACGGTGCGCCAGGTCGCGATGACAGGCCGGGTACACGCGATCCAGCCCGGTACCGGCAACAGCCAGTGTACTGCCCTGCCCATCGAGTGCGCCTTCATGGGCGGCTGCGTCAATGCCGGTCGCCATCCCGCTGCTGATGGTCAGGCCGAACTCTGTCAGGTAGGCCGCAAATTCCCGCGCCAGCCTGATCCCGGAAGGTGTCGGATTGCGGCTACCCACTATCGCCAGTTGCGGTTGTCGCAGGTAATCCGGGTCACCGTGGACGAACAGAAGTGGTGGCGGGTCGGGGATGTCTTTCAGCAGCTGCGGGTAACGCGGGTCATCCAGACAGATGAGATGATTGTCCGGGGCTTCTCCCCAGCGCAGGTCATGTTCAATGGCGGCCTGATCCGGTTGCCGGAAGCTATCGAGAGAATCCGCCGGTACACCGGCCTGGCGCAGTTGTTCCGCCGACGCCGTAAATGCGCCGGCGGGTGTTCCGAAGGTTTCGAGCAGACGAGCAATGCGGCGGCTGCCCATCCCCGGCAGGCGTACCAGTGCCAGCCAGTAAAACAGGTCGTCGGACCGTTGTGTGTGATTGTCGGATGTTTCCGGGTGTGACCTCATCCTTGAGCCTCTCCCAATAAAAAACCGGTACCTCTCAGCATGATAATACCATGCCCGAAGGTACCGGCTATTGCCAGCACATTGTTTTTACCGGTCAGGGCGTGCGGAGGCTGTCTCCCACGTGCAGCGAACTGGTGGCTTTCATGATAAGGCCAAAACTGACCTTGTCGAAGGTGCGGA
>CAZVBD010000190.1:0-4604 GCA_964625255.1 uncultured Thiohalobacter sp.
CTACAGCTTCTTGCCAGGTACGGCGGGGTTTATCGCCTAGTTGATGGACTCGCCACAAATCCGCCCTCAATCGGTCATGGAACTCCTGCGCTTCCTGGCGTTGGGGAGTCCGAGCAGAGCGGCGTATCTGCTCTCCGTTGGGGGCTGTAATGCGAATCCACCACGTTTGTAGAGTGACATAGAGTTACCTCCGTACAACCACTCTGCGGCGTTTGCCCACGGCAAGGATAGAGCGACCGCAAGTAGGCGGCAAGATCTGCCTCAAGAAACACCCAACGTTTTCCCGGCAACCGGTTTTGATTCGATGCCTTAACGCGTTTTAGTCATACTTGGCGCCAACGCCGGTATATCGTTGCCGTCCAGATCAAAATAACTACCACTATCAAGTAGCAACAGGCTTTGCCAGTTAGCATCGTTCACCGTGGTGTTACCGGAAGACCATACCAGGCTGAACCGAAGGCTTCGACGCAGACTTTGGCCGGCTACCAGGCCTGCCTTGTCGTTACCGGTTTTGAACCCATGAGGATTTACGATAACCACGTTCAGTTTCGACGTGCCATCTCCCTGATCCGCAAGATTACTCAGAATCTGGATATTCGGGTCCGGGACTGTGACTACAGCGCGTGGGCTACTAAGTGCCTCACTGAAATCGGCGTTCTGGAAGCTGAACACAAACAGGCCGCCACCGATATCGCTGCCGGAGCTTCCAGTCGCAGTAACTTCCACCTGGGGATTCGGCTCCAGGCTATCCAGTGGCGCTGTCGAGACAGGTCCCAGGTAGTTCATCAGATTGGACGTCCCGGTTCCTGCAAGAATCTCGATGGCCACACTGTTCAGGTTGCCATTTGTCCAGGACCATCCGTAACTCGTGGGATCAAACCAGTTCTGTATGTCAGCAGAACTAACGGTTAGCGTTGCACTACCCACAGCCAGGGGTACCGGGGTACCGCTTACCGGATCCACCAGATCAATGACGGCGAGCCACAGTCCCTGGTGCGGATCGACATAATTGTCGTATACCATGGTATTTGTGGGAGAACGAAAAGCGTAACCGCTGGTAGGGTCACCATTAACCCGAAACAGGTTGCGTACCTTGACTGGATAGCTGTTACCCAGAGAGTCGGTAATACTCATGTTAACGTTTTCTTTGCGGATAACGGGAACCAGGGCGTTGCTGTCGGTACCACCCAGTGAAACCATTACCGTGTCGCCACTGCGTGCGTAATTTGATATCGCCTGCATGCCGGCGCAACCTGAGAAAAGCACGCAAATCAGAAGAAGTGCAATATAGTTTAATAATCGGGTTGGTGTGCTCATATCTACCTCTTACAGTCCCAGCGCCATACGCTGAATCATAACGACGTCATTACCCTGAATATTCCCGTCTGCAGAAAGATCGGCCCGGATCGTTTGCTGTGTTGAAGGAACCATCAAGCCTAAAACAATACGTTCGCCCAGCAGGATGTCCTTACCGTTAATCTTGCCGTCTTCATTGATGTCTCCCGTATTTCCCGGCACCGTCGTAAGCACATAGGACTGGACGGTGCTATACAGACCGGATGTCACCCGTACCGAAACACTGAAGCTGCCTGGCTGTGCCAGCGCCGGGGTCCAGCTGATCAAGCCACCTGAAGCATCTATGCTCATGCCGGGTGGCGCACTGTCCAGCGAGAAATTTGCGCCAGCCCATGTGGTCTGCATTGCATAGGTGTAATTAAATCCGGTTTCGCCATCGGGACCCGGTGATGACGTGATGGCCAGGGGCAGACTCAGCTTGTCGTTCGGATCACCGCCATTGTTCAATTCATTACCATCTGTATACGAGTCGCCATCGGTGTCACTGGCGTTGGGATTGGTCTGGCTTAGATATTCCTGCACATTAGTCAGACCATCGCCGTCTGGATCACCTGACGCATCGTCAACAAGAGGATCGAAGCCGAAGCTGACTTCCCAGCCGTCGGGCATGCCATCAGAATCAGTGTCAGATGATAACGGATCTGATCCTTCTACCAGCACCTCGGCCTGGTCCGAAAGACCATCACCGTCGGAGTCGTCTGTCAGGTCTACCCAGGAAGGAAAGGTGGAACCCAGTGTGCTGAAACCCGGGGCGTCAACCACCCCCGGCAAGGTCTCCAGGCGTATTTTTGCCGCCTCAAGGTCGACGATGCCAGCATATACCGCCGTTCGTATCCAGAATGGCATTGCAATACCGTTGATGATGCCGTCGTCCGCAATGTCATCACGCATATCGTCGATATCGCTCTGCTGAAGCCCGGCCATCATAACAGCGGTACTAAACAGCATCAGGTTTGCATTATCAACTGACCAGACTCCTGTACCATCGGTAAGATCAAGATACGCAAGCGCATCCGCATTTTCCGTTTTAAGATTGAAAAGGGTACGTATTTCGTTGAATGCCGTAATGCGTGCGATGCTAAGGGATTGACCGGCGCTGACCAGGCTGCGTGTACGTGCCAACGAAAAATGAGTAAGCAGATTGATATATTGAATTTGCGCAGATGGCAAATTGATCCATCCTGTCAACGTATCCGGCTGTGCCCCGAAGGTACCGCTCGATTCATCGAAGTAGTAGCCGGTAACTTCGGCCTCCGTTGCTCCGGACCAGGTGGTTCCGGCAACAAACAGCCCGACTTCGGCTGTTGTGGTGATGGTTGTACGCCCGGTTCGCTGACCACTCGCATCGAGTTCGTACAAAACTACCTTGCTGCCGGCTTGAAACGGTCCCTTCTGGGCACGAACAAACGAATTACCGGCGGGTGATGATGCACTTTGTGTATTGCCGCCACCACCGCCACAGCTGACGATAGACAGTGAAAGACAGGCAGCACAGAGGGTACCAACACGCCAGGTTGGCAGTGTGACAAATTTTCCCAGGTTCCATGAGAAATCTCGAACAAAAAAACTACAGGTCCGGGCTTCCCCAAAGAGGTATGGCCCCGCTCGCATACTGCGCCCCCTTACATCTGGCACAGACAATCACTTTTCCTTAAGTTATTGTTTGGCTGATATTCAGCCAGCTTTCGATAACTGCCGGTTACGCAAAAGCCTGTTTCAACCAGCGGGTGTCGGCCGTTCCCGGGATAACCTTAATAAAACAGGGTAACTACATCTGCTTCCTGCCAGAACAGGCTGTGTTTCTGTTAAAAAAGGCCGCTATGATAAAGATATGCAGCGTAGCTGCCATATTCAGCCCCTGCTTGTCCTGGCAAATAACGAAGGTGCGGGACGCACCGGAAACTTCGTTCTTGAGTGTATGGCGTTCTGAGATCCACATGATCAATGGAGTGCCGGTGAAGGTATTCTGCCCGGCGCAAATTGCGCGCCTCCAAAAAATTACACAATAAATGATATAGTCAAACAGAGACTGGCCTGAGGGTGCCCGTACAATGAACAAGCCACCTTTGAACAATCTGGTTTGTCTGTGCCTTGTGCTGGCGATGTTTTTCGTTGGCTCTCAAAACGCGACGGCGGAAAGTGACCGCTTCGACGCGGATGCGGCGTTCGCCGATATTATGTCAGCCATCCAGGACCTGAAAGATGACCAGCTCAGTATGCTGCGTGCTGCACGTGGCATGTACTGGGTTCGCTGGCAGCATGGACAGATGAGATACAAGCAAAGCGGCGCATTGTTCTATAACGGAAAGCTGGTTTTTGGACGCACGGGAACCCCGCAAAGCTATACCCGGCAGGCCGATGGCCGTCTCGTCGGTGAGCGGGAGTGGTTTGATGGCAGCCGTGCGTCTGACCGGGTACGTGAAACCCTGGTCAGGGATAGCACAGTGGCACCTGTGATGCGCGGTTATTACCGCGTGGAAGGGGTGGGGCCAAACGGTGTCGCTTATCGCGGTGTGTGTTTTGTTCCCTATATGGGTGATACCTCTTCCACCAATCCGTTCTGCCGACTGCGACATCACCTTGGTGTAACCCTCACAAACGGCTTCGGTCAGCGCAAGGGGGATGAGTTCCGTTATGACTGGAAGGCGATGGGGGTAACAGGTGTCATGAATCTACAGCTCGAACTCGATGGCAGCTTGCATGGCCGGGGTGATAACGGCGAACGATCAAACTGGACGCCTGTCACCGAAGCGCAGGGCATCCCAACCGACGATGGCAAGTTGTTTGCCGTCACTCTGACGCTAAAATCGGGCGCTGGCGGGGTGAAATCGAGTGCTGGAAAAACCGTCTGCTTGCTGAGATCGAGATTTTTGAAGAAGGCAATCGGTCAGTGGTAACGCTTAAATCTGATCCACCCGGAGCCGAACAAAAAACAGAGCGTATCGATATGCAGTGGAAATCCAGTGGTCGCGGCAAGGCGATACGCATGAGCCGCAAAACACCTGCGAATGCTGCTGGCTATCCCTTGAAGGGTCTGGCTCTGTTGGCCAACAAGCCGGGTCAGGCCCGTGCGCGGTTGAAAATGCGTGGTTGCCACATGAGTCGCGCAACACGCGTACCCTGATACCGGCCATATGTACAATCTGGAAGCTACTCCTGCCGAGGGCACCACTTATCGTTTTCCCCGGTTGCGGTTATTCAGCGTTGACGTTCTGCAACATGTCTTTGCCCTGTTGCAGTAAAAAATC
>CAZVBD010000191.1:0-4485 GCA_964625255.1 uncultured Thiohalobacter sp.
ATCCAGGCTGCCGCGCACCGTGTGGTAACGCACACCCGGCAAATCCTTGACACGACCGCCGCGAATCAGCACCACCGAGTGCTCCTGCAGGTTGTGGCCTTCACCACCAATGTAGGTCGTTACTTCAAAACCGTTGGTCAGGCGCACACGGGCGACCTTACGCAGCGCCGAGTTCGGCTTCTTCGGGGTCGTGGTATACACGCGTGTGCAAACACCGCGCTTCTGAGGACAAGCCTCCAGCGCCGGAACGTTGCTCTTCACCTGTTTACGGGTGCGCGGTTTACGCACCAGTTGGTTAATCGTGGCCATTAATGTGGTCTCCACCCCCGCTCACAAGGGTGCTGAAAAATTTCGTAAAGTCCTGAAAATAAACGACAGGCCGGGCGGACCGGGCCTGTCGAAGGAGGCGCATTTTAGGTATTTCGCCCGACACTGTCAAGCAGAAATTCGGCCAAACCGGGGTTTGCACCACACCCGGGATGGCCGGACGATCAAATCGTCAACCTTCTGTCACCTGGGTCGCTTCGTCATCGGATGCGGACTCGCTGACTGTCTTGGCTTCCATGATATCTTCGGCTGTAATGCCCTGACGCTGACGACGCCGTTCGAGGTGGTGTGCCAGACCGGTGCCAGCCGGAATCAGACGACCGACGATGACATTTTCCTTGAGTCCGCGCAGTTCATCGCGCAAACCGCGTACCGACGCCTCGGTCAGCACGCGCGTGGTCTCCTGGAATGAAGCCGCAGACACGAATGACTCGGTCGCCAGTGACGCCTTGGTGATGCCCAGCAACATCGGTATCCACCTCGGCGGCTCCTTGCCCTCCGCTTCCAGACGTTCAATTTCGTCCAGTACACGAGCCTTGTCGGCTTGCTCGCCGCGCAGGAACTTCGAATCACCTGCCGAGGCGACCTCAACCTTGCGCAACATCTGTCGAATAATGACTTCGATATGCTTGTCGTTGATGCCCACACCCTGCAGGCGGTATACATCCTGGATTTCCTTGACCAGATACTCTGCCATGATGGTCGTGCCAAGCAGACGCAGGATATCGTGTGGATTCGGCTCACCATCGGCGAGCATTTCACCCTTGGTGACCTGCTCGCCCTCAAAGACCGAAATATGGCGCCATTTGGGAATCAGTTCCTCGTAGGTTTCACCACCGGATTCTGCAATAACAAGCCGCTGTTTACCCTTGGTTTCTTTACCAAACCCGACAGTACCTGAGGTCTCGGCGAGAATCGCCGGATCCTTTGGCTTACGAGCCTCGAACAGATCCGCAACACGCGGCAGACCACCGGTGATATCACGAGTCTTGGAGGACTCCTGTGGAATGCGTGCCACCACATCGCCCACCTGCACTTCCGCGCCATCCTCCAACGCGACAATGGCGCCAGCCGGCAGGAAGTAGTGCGCGGCGAATTCCGTTCCCGGAATTTTCAGCTCCGTACCCTCGGCATCGATCAGCTGCACCATCGGACGCAAATCCTTGCCGGCGCTGCCACGCTGCTTCGGATCCGTCACAATCAGGCTGCTCAGGCCGGTAATTTCATCCGTGTGTTTCTGTACCGACACGCCATCGGTAAAATCAATGAAGCGCACATGACCGGCCACTTCAACCACAATCGGGTGTGTATGTGGATCCCAGTTGGCGATAACCTGGCCACCTTCCACGGACTGGCCTTCATTGGCGGAAATAACCGCGCCGTAGGGCACCTTGTAGCGTTCACGTTCACGCCCGTGCTCATCGATGACGCCGATTTCACCGGAACGTGATACGGCCACCAGGTTTCCGTTCTTGTCGATTACCGTCTTGATATTATGCAATTTCAGTGAACCGCTGTTTTTGACTTCAACGCTGTTGACCGTTGCCGCACGACTGGCCGCACCACCAATATGGAAGGTACGCATGGTGAGCTGGGTACCCGGCTCACCAATCGACTGTGCCGCGATGACACCAATGGCCTCACCGATATTGACCTGATGTCCACGCGCCAGGTCACGCCCGTAGCAACTGGAGCAGATGCCGTACCGGGTCGCACAGGAAATCGGAGAGCGCACCGTGATTTCATCGATACTGGCTTCCTCGATTTTCTCGACCCATTTTTCATCAATCAATGTCCCGACAGGCACAATAATCTCGTCCGTGCCAGGGGCATAGGTATCGGCGGCTGTAACACGACCCAGCACACGTTCACTGAGCGATTCAACCACATCGCCACCCTCAACCAGCGGGGTCATCAACATGCCCCTGTCGGTACCACAATCCACTTCGGTCACTACCAGGTCCTGTGCCACATCAACCAGGCGACGCGTCAGATAACCCGAGTTCGCTGTTTTAAGGGCCGTATCGGCCAGACCCTTACGGGCACCATGGGTGGAGATAAAGTACTGCAACACGTCCAGGCCTTCACGGAAGTTCGCCGTGATCGGTGTTTCAATGATCGAACCATCCGGCTTGGCCATCAGACCACGCATACCGGCCAACTGACGAATCTGCGCAGCAGAACCACGTGCACCGGAGTCAGCCATCATGTACACAGAGTTAAAGGAGTCCTGCTCGACCTTCTCTCCCTTGGCATTAATCACCACTTCCTTGCCCAGCTTGTCCATCATAGCCTTGGCGACCTGGTCATTGGTCCGTGACCAGATATCAACCACCTTATTATAACGTTCGCCATTGGTCACCAGACCCGAGGTGTACTGGTTTTGGATTTCCTTGACCTCGCTTTCGGCCTCGGCAAGGATCGCAGGCTTTTCTTCCGGAATAACCATATCGTTAATGCCGAACGATACCGCTGCACGGGTGGCATAGGCAAAGCCTGTGTACATCAACTGGTCAGCAAAGATAACTGTTGCCTTCAGACCCACGTTGCGGTAACACAGGTTAATCACACTGGAGATGGCTTTTTTGGTCATGTTGCGATCAACCGCCTCAAAGGGAATACCCTCGGGCAGAATCTCGGACAGCAAGGCACGACCGACTGTGGTATCCAGTACACGGCAACGGTGTTCAAGCTCACCCTCTTCGGTAATGTTGCTGTCTTTCAGCCGCACCTTCACACCGGCGTGCAAATCGGCAAAACCGCCCTGATAGGCACGATGCACTTCCGACACATCGGCAAACATCATGCCCTCGCCTTTGGCATTCACACGCGTTCGGGTCATATAGTACAAACCCAGCACCACGTCCTGCGAAGGCACGATGATCGGTTCGCCACTGGCCGGTGACAGGATGTTATTGGTGGACATCATCAAGGTTCGCGCTTCCAGCTGGGCTTCCAGCGAGAGCGGGACGTGAACAGCCATCTGGTCACCGTCGAAGTCAGCATTGAATGCCGCACACACCAGCGGGTGCAGCTGGATCGCCTTACCTTCAATCAGCGTTGGCTCAAACGCCTGGATACCCAGACGGTGCAAAGTTGGTGCACGGTTGAGCATGACCGGATGTTCACGGATAACCTCTTCAAGGATATCCCACACCTCGGCACCTTCGCGCTCGACCAGTTTCTTGGCGGCCTTGATGGTGGTCGCC
Organism: uncultured Thiohalobacter sp.; assembly: GCA_964625255.1. GTDB lineage: Bacteria > Pseudomonadota > Gammaproteobacteria > DSM-19610 > DSM-19610 > Thiogranum. The sequence continues at coordinate 3,537 of CAZVBD010000191.1, forward strand.
AGACCACGCAACTGTAGCTTGCTGAAGATAAACGGCTTGAACAGTTCCAGCGCCATACGCTTGGGCAGACCGCACTGGTGCAGACGCAGTGTTGGACCGACCACGATAACGGAACGGCCGGAGTAATCCACGCGTTTGCCGAGCAGGTTCTGGCGGAAGCGGCCCTGCTTGCCCTTGATCATATCGGCGAGCGACTTCAACGGGCGCTTGTTGGTACCGGTAATAGCGCGGCCGCGACGACCGTTATCGAGCAGTGCATCGACGGATTCCTGCAACATGCGCTTTTCATTGCGCACGATAATATCTGGTGCGTTCAGTTCCAGCAGACGCTTCAGGCGGTTGTTACGGTTAATGACGCGACGGTACAAATCATTGAGATCCGAGGTCGCAAAACGACCACCATCCAGCGGCACCAGCGGACGCAGTTCCGGCGGCAGCACCGGCAGCACGGTCATGACCATCCATTCGGGTTTGTTGCCGGACTCGATGAAGGACTCGACCAGCTTCAGTCGCTTGCCCAGACGCTTGAGCTTGGTTTCGCTCTTGGTGGCGCCCATATCTTCGCGCAGCTTGATAATCTCTTTCGGCAGATCCAGGTCACGCAGCAACTCAAATACAGCTTCCGCACCCATGCGTGCATCGAACTCGTCGCCGTTTTCCTCGATAGCTTCGAGGTAGGCCTCTTCCGACAACAACTGGACACGTTCCAGCGTGGTCATGCCCGGATCAATCACCACAAAGGCTTCGAAATACAGCACGCGCTCGATGTCGCGCAGCGTCATATCCAGCAACAGACCGATACGTGACGGCAGTGATTTCAGGAACCAGATGTGTGCAACCGGACTGGCCAGTTCAATGTGGCCCATGCGCTCACGACGCACTTTAGCCAGCGTGACTTCAACGCCACACTTCTCGCAGACCACACCGCGGTGCTTGAGGCGCTTGTACT
>CAZVBD010000192.1:0-4461 GCA_964625255.1 uncultured Thiohalobacter sp.
CGGCAGCAAGTCGAAGAATTTGTGCAGCGGTTGTGGGCAGGGCTGGTAATTCGTGAAATTCCTCGATATCCCGTTTTACGCGCGCCGGCGTGAATTGCTCTACAACGTTTGTCAGCATCTGCTCATCAGTGTGCAGTGTTGAGACAGGGCGGGAAAACTGTCCAATGCGCACATCGCCGAGCAGATTGCGATAATGTTTGTGTGACATCTGTACCAGGGAGGTGTGTATACCGGGTTCAAACGTGATGACCGGCATGGCATCGACCGCCTGATCAATAATGACATCGAGATCATAGGCCGGTGCCAGTGGTGGGTACGAGCCGGGTTCGCAATCTTCAAAAATGGCAGTGAGCTGGTGCCCGGGAACCAGTTCCAGGTCCCGATGCAGCGAAGAGCACATTGCCTCGAAGTCCAGGATGTGGTCGGCTGGCAGAATAGCCATCAACAGGCCCTGACTATCGACCAGAACGACAGCGCGAACCAGCTGGTCCAGGGCAATTTCACAGGCTTCGGCAGCTTGCGCCAGCGTGTTGGTTTTGCGATGCAGAAGAACTTCGTAACTGCTTTGATCACGGTCAAGCAGCTCGCGCACATTGACTGGTATTCCCATCCCGGTACTCCCTGGTTTGCCTGAATCTGGTCAAGCAAAAGCAAGAACTGCACCAGTCTTGAAAACCTGATAGAATTCAGTATCCTGAAAATTACGGTGCCGGATAGCACCGAACCGGGTGACAAAGGATCGACGTTTAACCCGGGTCAGGGTGGCTGGTTAGTCAAAATTGACACCGGAAACAAGACACTAAATAACTGGAGCTGACATGCCCTCAGATTATAACGCCGGCACTGAACGGCGAGGCCGTTCCCGCGAAAAGCTGGCCACACTCGTCAAGACACGTACTGAAACATTGTCTCTGTATACCGAACTTGCCAACCAGCAACCGTTCGAGGGTGATGAGGTAACGCGTGAGGCGTTGCAGGACTTTTGCCAGGCGCTGATCGATTACGCCGCCAGTGCCCATTTCCAGTTATATCGCTACATATCGGACAAACTCGAACGCCGTACCCCGGTGATCGAGGTGGCCGGTAGTATTTACCCGCGCATTGCCCAGACGACGGACAGAATTCTGCGCTTCAACGACAGGTATGAGGATGTGGATCTGATGTCCTGTGATGGCGAGGTGCTGGAACGGCTGTCTGCTGATCTTTCCTCCCTGGGTGAAACGCTTGCCGAACGTATTCAGCTGGAAGACCAGGTCATCAGCGCGATGGCCGGACAGGTTCACTGATCACCGGTTGGACAGTCGTCTGATTCAGTGTGGTAACCGGACACAATGAGCCAGCGCAATACACCTGACACTGAGGGTATTGCTGCCTTGCTCGATATCATGGTGCGTTTGCGCAGTCCCGACGGTGGTTGTCCGTGGGATCTGGCGCAGGATTTCGCCAGCATTGCCCCCTATACCCTGGAAGAAGCCTATGAAGTGGCAGATGCCATTGAGCGCAACGCGCCCGATGATATCTGTGACGAGCTCGGAGACTTGTTGTTCCAGGTGGTCTTTCATGCGCAGATGGCGAAAGAGAAGGGCTGGTTTGACTTTGCCGACGTGGTCAGGGCTATCAATACAAAAATGCTGCGTCGTCACCCGCATGTCTTTGGTGATGAAAGTGTCGCCGATGCCGAAGCACAGACCGAAGCCTGGGAGCAGCACAAGGCACAGGAACGTGCCGTGCGTGGCGATGTGCAGGACAACAGTGCGCTGGCCAATTTGACCGTAGCGTTACCGGCACTGGTGCGCGCACAAAAACTACAGCGCCGTGCCGCACGTGTCGGTTTTGATTGGGACAAAATCGACGACGTGCTGGCAAAGCTGGAAGAGGAAGTTGCCGAATTGCGTTCAGCGATTGCGGAGCAGGAAAGTCAGCAACGTCAGCGCGAGGAACTGGGCGATATCCTGTTCAGTTGTGTGAATCTCGCCCGTTTTCTGGAGGCTGACGCCGAGCAGGTAATGCGTCAGGCAAACAGCAAGTTTTCAACACGTTTCCGTCGTGTGGAGGCATTGGCGGCGGCAACCGGATGTAAGCTGGATGATTGCTCGCTCGACGAGCTGGAGCACTTTTGGCAGCAGGCCAAACGCGAATTGGCGAACGGTAACTAGAACCTACGCCGTGGTTGTGTGATATTTCGGCGCGGATTTTTCTGCATGAGTCAAAATAATGCATGATTGAATGTTATCTGAGTTAAATCCGTGCGTTAGCCTGAAATACACTAAAGACAGATTGAAAATACCTTGAAAATCATTAAGGTGTTTCACTTCGCTGTGGCTGCACAGCGCACAATAACAGAACAGTCGGGGGTCGATAATGGAAGATTATCAAGCGGGCAGCGATGTGCTGTTCATTCTACTTGGCGCAATCATGGTGCTGGCGATGCATTCCGGGTTCGCTTTCCTGGAAGTCGGTACGGTGCGCAGCAAGAATCAGGTCAATGCGCTGGTGAAAATTATTGTTGATTTTGCCATATCAACCATCGCCTATTTTTTTATTGGTTACAGCGTGGCTTACGGTGTGGATTTCTTTTCCGGTGCCAGTGTACTGGCTGAAAAGCATGGCTATGAGTTGGTAAAATTTTTCTTCCTGCTGACGTTTGCGGCGGCCATTCCGGCCATTATTTCCGGGGGGATTGCAGAACGGGCACGTTTTAACCCGCAATTGCTCGGTACCTTTATATTGGTCGCAGCGGTGTACCCGTTCTTTGAGGGTATCGTCTGGAACGGTAACTACGGTGTCCAGGCGTGGATTGAAGCCAGCTTCGGGGCGGCATTCCACGACTTTGCCGGATCGGTGGTCGTACATGCCATGGGCGGCTGGATTGCACTGGTAGCCGTTTTGTTACTGGGTGCCCGGCACGGACGTTACGACAAGGAAGGGCGGATTACGGCACATCCGCCATCGAGCATTCCTTTCCTCGCGCTGGGCGCCTGGATACTGTCCGTTGGCTGGTTCGGGTTTAATGTGATGTCGGCACAGACCATCGATGCCGTCAGTGGGCTGGTTGCAGCCAATTCATTGATGGCGATGGTGGGCGGTATTCTGGCCGCCCTGTTTGCCGGCAAGAATGATCCGGGTTTTGTACATAATGGACCGCTCGCCGGTCTGGTTGCCGTGTGTGCCGGTTCGGATGTCATGCACCCCCTCGGTGCACTGGCGACAGGTCTGGTGGCAGGCGCCATGTTCGTCTGGTTATTTACGTTGACCCAGAACCGCTGGAAGATCGACGACGTGCTGGGTGTCTGGCCGCTGCACGGTCTGTGCGGTGCCTGGGGCGGCATTGCCTGTGGTATTTTTGGCAGTACGGCGCTGGGTGGGCTGGGTGGCGTCACCTTGTCTGCACAGTTGGTTGGTACCGGGATGGGTATAGCTGTTGCGCTGGTTGGCGGGTTTGTTGTCTATGGTGCCATCAAGCTGGTGATAGGTCTGCGTCTTGACCAGGAGCAGGAATACCAGGGTGCCGACATCAGTATTCATCACATTTCTGCCACGCCAGAGTACGACCGCTAGTCTCCCCCGCTCTATAAGCCCCGGTTTGCCCGATGGGTAACCGGGGCTGTTTTTTGTCGGCCGTAAAACAGTCGTTGACTGTCGGAGGTCCCTGCCTTAGAGTTCCGCGCCGTTCATCAGGTGCTTTTCGCGTGGTCCGCGCGAAAGTGAAACGGGAAGCCGGTGCGCTGTTTTCAGCAATGCCGGCACTGCCCCCGCAACGGTAAGTGAGTACAGACAGGTTTAAACGCCACTGCGCAGGATGCGCGGGAAGGTAACCTGTCGGCATCCGCCGCTCATGAGTCCGGAGACCGGCCTGATTGAGACAACCTGCCGCGTGGGGCGAGCAAGGTGTGTCGGTGTGTCTGGCTGTTATAGCCATGTCTCCGGTTCTGTGTTGATCCCGCGTGCTCACTTGTTCCCGTTGCACGGGTGGTGCAATACCAATTCGGAGAATAATATGTCCTGCGCTGATCAATCTGTTTTAACCCCGTTATCGCGGCTCGCGCCCACACTGGCACTACTCACTTTTTTCCCCCTCACACAAACCTTTGCTGCTGAAACAGTCAACGGCGATACCGTTGTGGTCACCGCCACCCGAACCGCACAGACAGCCGATGAATCCCTGGCATCAGTGCAGGTGATCACTCGTGATGAAATCGAGCGTGCACAGGCCAACGATGTGGCTGAGTTGTTGCGCTTTCTTGCCGGCGTTGATATCGGCCGCAGTGGTGGACCGGGGCAGCAAACGTCTGTCTTTATCCGTGGCGCCGAAAGCAACCACACGTTGTTGCTGATTGATGGTGTGAAAGCCAATGATGCCACTGTCGGTGGTGCGGCCTGGCAGAATATCGACCCGACACAGATTGATCACATTGAAGTGGTTCGCGGCCCGCGCTCCAGCCTGTACGGGTCTGAAGCGAT
>CAZVBD010000193.1:0-4449 GCA_964625255.1 uncultured Thiohalobacter sp.
ACTTCCACCATGGTGCCTCCCAGCAGGCCGGCGCTGTTGCCGTTACTGAACTCGGTGTTGCTGGAGATAACGATCGTGTTGCCGTCCATGCTGAAGCTGGTGCCGTTGTACGGTGTCGAGATCATGGCCTTGATTTCGAATTCTTCGCCATCATTGCCCTTGTGGCCTTTAACACCGTCGTCTTCCAGTTCTACCTTGCTGGCAACCAGGATGCCGCTGCCATCAATACCGGAAACACTTTTGATTTCAACGAACAGTCCGTTGGCCAGTGTTACATTGTTGTCTACCAGTGCACCGGCATAGTTGACCGGCATGCTGCCGACATCAAAAGTCTGGGCAGCGACGTTGAGATTACTGACCAGGCCTTTCACTTCCACGCCATCGGGCTGATCGACAAGGTAGGTTGCCTGGTCAGCCGCCTTGACTTCGATACGCGTTGCAAACACAGCGCCGTTACCGTCGCTGTAACCACTGACTTCAACAACATTTCCGGCAACGATCTGGTCGATAGTAGTGATACCCGCAACATTGCTTTCGAACAGGGTGTTGACATCAACCGTCACGGTCTGGCCCATGATGACCAGCGTGCCACTGTTGCCGGCGGGCGGGATGCTATTGCTTTGTACGAGACCTTCCATCTCATCACTGACATCGATGCTCAGTGCGAGTCCTGTGGTGCCGCTGGAACTGCCGTTCATCGCGACGACCATACCTACGGCCAGATCGGCTTCAGTGCCGGGGATGCCATCGATAACGATAGTGGCGCCATTGGTTTCAAACTCCACACCGTTGACAAACACACTGCCAAAACCGGTGATGGTGCCGACGGATGCTGTGCTGGCTGTTGAGGCCGTACTACTGCCGCTACCACCGCCACCACAGGCGGACAGGCCAATAACCACAGCGATTGCACCGGCGACTTTCGTTAATTTGCTGATATTCATAATAATCTCCTGATATGTCTGTAAGCATGGAGTGCTGTGGCATGAGGGGGGATCCTGCGTTGCGCTCCAGTATTGGGAATAATATCCCAAAAACAGAGAAAGTCAAGGTGGTGGAAGGGCTTGTTCGTCAAACTGTGATGGTCTTCGCAATATGCAACTTGCGACACGTATCGGTGGCTTGAAATCAACGCACCGGCCACACAGGTGCTTTGCTACAATGTGCCCTTTTCACAAAGAGTTACTGCTTTCCATGACCGTCAGAACCCGTTTTGCCCCCAGTCCGACCGGCTACCTTCATATTGGTGGCGCACGCACGGCGCTGTTTTCCTGGTTGTATGCCCGCCATCACGGTGGAACCTTCGTGCTGCGCATTGAGGACACCGACCTGGAACGTTCCACACCGGAATCGGTACAGGCCATTCTCGATGGTATGGAGTGGCTGGGGCTGGACTATGACGAAGGTCCGATCTATCAGACGCACCGCTTTGATCGTTATCGCGATGTGATTCAGCAGTTGCTGGATGAGGACAAGGCATACAAGTGTTATTGCAGCCGTGAGCGCCTTGATGCATTGCGCACCGAGCAGATGGAGAAGAAAATCAAGCCCCGTTATGACGGGGTCTGTCGTGATGGCATCGAGCCGACGTCAGCCGATGCGCCCTATGTGATTCGCTTCCGCAATCCGCTGGATGGCGATGTGGTGATCGACGACATGATCCGGGGTCGTGTGACCATCAGTAATGAAGAGCTGGATGATCTGATTATTGCGCGCACCGACGGGACACCGACTTATAATTTCACTGTAGTGATCGACGACAGTGACATGAAAATCACCCACGTGGTTCGCGGTGATGATCACCTGAACAACACGCCGCGTCAGATCAATATCTTTCGTGCGCTGGGCCTGGAACCCCCGCGTTATGCGCACGTACCCATGATTCTCGGTCCCGATGGCAAGCGTCTGTCCAAGCGCCACGGTGCCGTCAGTGTGTTGCAGTATCGCGAAGAGGGTTACCTGCCCGAGGCGTTGATGAACTACCTGGTGCGACTCGGCTGGTCACACGGTGACCAGGAAATCTTTACCCGCGAGGAAATGATCGCGCTGTTTGATGTTACTGACGTGAACCGGTCCGCCTCGGTCTTTAACCCGGAAAAACTCGACTGGCTGAACCAGCAGTATATGATGAGTGCCGACGTTGAAACACTTGCACCGCTGCTCGCGGAACAACTGGAGAAACGGGGGATTGATGTGACACAGGGACCGGATATTCTCGATGTTACACGCGCGCAGCAGGCGCGCGCGAAAACCTTTGTCGAGATGGCCGAGATCAGCGAGTTCTTCTACCGTGATTTCGACGAGTTTGACGAAAAGGCGGCAAAGAAACATTTGCGCCCCGTTGCGCTGGAGCCACTGGAAAAAATTCGTGAGGCGCTGGCCGCACTCGATGACTGGCAGCCGGAAGCGCTACACAGGACAGTGCAGGAAGTCTCCGATGCACTGGAGCTCAAAATGGGCAAGGTCGCGCAGCCCTTGCGCGTTGCCGTGGCCGGACGCGCTGCTTCACCGGGGATCGACGATACCCTGTACCTGGTTGGCCGCGAGGCCTGTTTACGGCGCATTGATCGCGCACTGGATTATGTGCGTCAGCGCGCGGAGCAGGGATAGCTATGATGAGCAACGAAGAACCCCGCACACCGAGCAACTTTATCCGCACCATCATCGATGCCGATCTTGCCCGGGGTAAAAACGACGGCCGGGTGGCGACACGCTTCCCGCCCGAGCCTAACGGTTACCTGCACATCGGACACGCCAAGTCGATTTGCCTGAACTTCGGGATTGCCGAGGACTACAAAGGCACCTGTAACCTGCGCTTTGACGACACTAATCCACACAAGGAAAACGCCGAGTTTGTTGAAGCCATCAAGCGGGATGTGCACTGGCTGGGCTATGACTGGGGTGACCGCCTGTTCTACGCATCGGATTATTTCGAACGGCTGCACGACTATGCCGTTGAGCTGATCAACAAGGGCAAGGCGTATGTCTGTGACCTGACGCCCGAGCAGACCCGTGAATACCGCGGCACACTCACCGAACCGGGTAAAAACAGCCCTTTCCGTGACCGTTCCGTTGAGGAAAACCTCGACCTGTTCGCGCGTATGCGTGCCGGGGAGTTCCAGGATGGCGAGAAGATCCTGCGTGCAAAGATCGACATGGCCTCGTCGAACATGAACCTGCGTGATCCGGCAATTTACCGCATCCGTCACGGCGTGGTGCATCATCAGACCGGCGAAGCCTGGTGCATCTACCCGATGTACGATTTCACCCACTGCCTGTCGGATGCCATCGAAGGCATCACCCATTCCCTGTGTACCCTGGAGTTTGAAGACCACCGGCCCCTGTATGACTGGTTCCTCGATACCCTGGATGTTGAGCACCACCCGCAACAGATCGAGTTCTCCCGCCTGGAACTGGAATACACCATCACCAGCAAGCGCAAACTCACCCAGCTGGTCGGCGAGGGGCATGTCGAGGGCTGGGATGACCCGCGCATGCCGACACTGGCCGGTATGCGTCGGCGCGGCTATACGCCCGCGTCGATCCGCGATTTCTGTGAGCGCATTGGTGTGACCAAATCGACCAACAACGTTGAAATCAGCGTGCTGGAAAACTGCGTGCGTGAAGATCTGAATCGGTGTGCGCCTCGCTGCATGGCCGTATTGCATCCACTCAAGGTAGTGATTGAAAACTACCCGGAAGGGGAGGGTGAAATACTCCAGGCCGCCAACCATCCGCAGGATGAGTCCATGGGCGTTCGTGAATTACCCTTTACCCGCGAGCTTTACATTGATCGCGAGGATTTCCTCGAACAGGCGCCCAATAAAAAATTCAAGCGCCTCGTCACCGGTGGTGAAGTGCGCCTGCGCAACGCTTATGTCATTCGTTGTGATGAAGTGATCAAGGATGGTGACGGCGAGATCATCGAACTGCGTTGCAGTTACGACCCCGATACCCTGTCGAAGAACCCGGAAGGGCGCAAGGTAAAAGGAGTGATCCACTGGGTCTCGGCCCCGAACGCCGTGGCCGCCGAGGTGCGCCTGTATGATCGTCTGTTCAACCACCCGAACCCGGGGAGTAACAAGGACGTCGGGGAATACACCGATTATCTCAACCCGGAATCACTGCTGACGCTCACCCGGTGTTACCTGGAACCCAACCTGAAAGGCGTGGAGCCGGGCGCTTTTTTCCAGTTTGAGCGGGAAGGCTATTTCTGCGCTGACCCGGATCAGAGCCACGACCTGCCGGTATTTAACCGCACCGTGACGCTGCGGGATTCCTGGGCAAAAATCGAGAAAAAAGGTGGCTGAAAAAACCTGCCGCCAATCTGCCGGAAACCCCGCCTTTTTATTGACAGGGCGGGGTCTGTCACGTAAAGTGCGCGCCTTACTTTCCGGGGCTATAGCTCAGCTGGGAGAGCACTTGCATGGCATGCAAGGGGTCGGCGGT
>CAZVBD010000194.1:0-4408 GCA_964625255.1 uncultured Thiohalobacter sp.
GTGCTGGTGGCTGGTGTGTGGATTTTGATCGTGCGTGAACCCATGCCGATGGTTGAGTCATCCGTGTGGTTAGGCTCGGCTATGCTGGGCTGGCTCGGCTTCGTGATTATGACGGTAACGGTGATTTACGGGGTAACGCACATGCCGGTGCATCGTTCAGCGGTTATTCTCCTGTTTGAACTGGTGGTCGGTGCGGTGTCATCGATCTTATTGACGGATGAGCAGGTGCAGCTCCAGGAGTGGATTGGCGGTGTGCTGATTCTGGCAGCTGCCTGGTTTGCCGCGCGTGAGCATATCGGGGAAATCGCATGACGGAGGTACTGGGCATACACCATGTCAGCTTTGTGGTGGCGGACGTGTCACGTTCGCTGGCATTTTATTGTGAGATTCTCCAGCTGGAAAAGGATGATCAGCGCCCCGATATCGGGTGCCCGGGCGCCTGGCTGAATGTTGGCGCACAACAAATACACCTGTTGCAGGTGCCAAACCCGGATCCAGTGGCCGGCCGGCCGGCACATATCGGCTGCGACCGTCACGCAGCCTTTGCTGTCAGTGAACTGAATCCGGTGCTGGAACGGCTTGAAATTGCCGGGATACCCAGTACGCACAGTCGTTCAGGACGTCGCGCGGTATTTTTCCGTGACCTGGATGGGAATGGTATCGAGTTGGTGGAAGTGCCGGACGGGTAAGAATTGCCTTACAGGGTAAGTACCCGGATTTGCAGGTTAAATATCGTCAATAATTCGTCGCTCCAGTGCGGTTCCCTCAAATTTTGCGTTGCATTTTATGAGTTGTGTCACTAATCTACGCGCATGTCGTCGCCCAGACGTCATCTAACAATTATAATCGCGCGTCGGTAATGATAGCTGGTCGCAGGCTGTAGACGACGTGCAGAAAAAAGAGGAGTGTTGTCTATGAAATATTCAGCCCTGTTTCGAATTTTTCTGGTTTCATCTGTGTTGATATCGGCCCAGGCCGCTGCCAGTGATGAAGATGATATGGCCGAGATGCAGCGGAAACTCAATGCTGAGACGATGGGTAAGCCTTTTTTTGCCGAACAGCCGGAAAAAGTGGATGCGTATATCAAAGAAGCCATGAAGAAAAATCTCAAGCCACCGGAGTACAAGGGTAAAAACTGGCAGCCCGGTTATACTTGCCGTAATTTGCTCTCCTATTCATGGAGGGAATACAGGAACTGTCGTTATTATCACCGCTATTACGGGCGTTATTATCCTTATTGAGGATCAGGTGGTGTGCCAGTCAAGGTTTAGCCTTTTTTAACTATAACAATGTGAGGGTTTTGTAATGATGGAGTTTGGAGTATTGAAATCGGGGATTCGTACACTGTTCATTGGGGTACTGCTGGCTTTCCTGGCCGGTTGTGCGGCAACACAGGTTGCGATCTCCAAGAAAAATCTGGATGTTCAGACCAAAACCAGTACGGCCATTTTTGTTGATGATGTTTCGCGGGACAAGCGAACCATTTATGTCAATGTACGAAGTGGTGTGATGGAATTTGATCGACGTGCATTCAAGCAGTTTATCAAGAACCAGTTTGCGCAATCTGACGACGGTTACAAGGTTGTTGATGATCCGGAAAAGGCTCACTTCACTATGAGCATCTACGTACTAAATCTTGAGAAAGCCAGCCCGACAGCCGCTGAATCGGCATTAAATCAGGGATACACGGGTGCTGTTGTAGCGGGCGCTGCTGCCGGTGCACTGATCAGCCGTAATCATAATCCATACGCGGGTGCAGCTGTCGGCGGATTACTTGCCGCAGGCATCTCAACCATTGCCAATGCCGCAGTCAAGGACGTGACCTATATGCTGGTGGCTGACGTGCAGATCAAGGAAAAGACCCGCAAGGGCGTGATCGTTCGCAAGGATACGCAGATCAGCACAAAGGTATCTGATGCCGGTTCAAGCACGCAGCGTGTCTCGGAAGTATCAAATCGCAAGGAATACCGTACGCGCATCGTGACCACAGCCAACAAGGTGAACCTGAAGCTTGAAGAAGCGCAGGACCTCATGTTCAAGAAAACGGCCTATGCGATGGCTGGATTTTTCTAGCAGCGTGTAATTTGATAACAGGCTGGAAACAGAAAGCGCCTTCGGGCGCTTTCTGCATTTACGGGGAGGCGGTTTTCTCAGTCGGTCTGATCCAGGGCTTCGATGAGCGCTTCACGCAGTTTTGTTTGTGACTCGGCGTCGAGCGTATCGCCATTTTTATCCGTCACAAAAAACACATCTTCTGCCTTGGAGCCAAAGGTGGCGACCTTGGCATTTTGTATCACAATACCCTGTTCGTAGAAGATCTGGCCGACATGTGACAACAGCCCCGGGTTGTCTGTTGTGAACAGTTCCACAATAGTGCGATGCTGTGCTTCATCCTGGTGAAAGTTGACGCGTGTGGACACATGGAACTGGCGGATGCGCCTTGGTATGCGGCGGGTCGTGACAGAGATGGCGCCATCTTCTGACAACAACGCCTGTTTCATCAGTGTCACCAGCTCCTCACCATTATATTTGTCCAGCACGGGTTCGCCGGCAGAATCCAGCAGCAGATAGGTGTTGATGGCGTAACCGCGCCTGGAGGTGATGATGCGTGCGTCGGTGATGGTCAGACCCATTTGATCAATCAGGGCCGTGGTCCGGTTAAACAGGTGGTCGATCACCGGTGTGTAGAGGAACAGCGCACTGCCACCACGTTCTGATTGCGGGCACAGATCGACACGTACACCTTCTATACTGTTTTCCCGGAGAATAACCTGTGCATGCCAGATAACCTCGTTGACACTGTGGCGCAGAAAATAATCTTCCGGGAAGTCCTGCCACAGTGTATCGAGCTGTTGCATGGCGATGTTCTCTTGCGAGAGCTTGTCTGCGGCCTTGCTCTTGATGTCACGGATCAGCTCATCGCGGTGCAACGGGTTTTCCAGGCCTCGGCGCAGGGCGTGTTTGGTGGCATTGTAAAGGTCACGGAACAGGGCGTCTTTCCAGGAATTCCACAGGGTTGGATTGGTGCCGCGTATGTCAGCGACAGTCAACAGATACAGGTAGTCGAGACGTGTGCTGTCGCCAACCTGGCGGGCAAACTCATGGATAACATCCGGGTCTGTGATGTCGCGGCGCTGCGCTACCTGGGACATCAGCAGGTGGCTGCGCACCAGCCAGGAGACCAGTTTGCAGTCGTAGTCACTCAAGCCATGTTGTGTGAGAAATTCGTACGCATCATCGGCGCCAAGTTCAGCATGGTTACCACCGCAGCCCTTGGCGATATCGTGGAAGAAGCCTGCCAGGTAGAGCAGTTCGGGTTTGGGGATTTCGCCGGAAATACGGCTGCACAGGGGAAATTCATGTGCCATTTCAGGCACGGTAAAGCGGCGCAGATTCCGGACCACAAACAGCGTATGTTCATCGACCGTGTAGGCATGAAACAGGTCGTGCTGCATCTGTCCGACAATGTGTTCAAACTTCGGGTAGTAGGCAGCCAGCACACCGTAACGGTTCATGCGTCGCAGTTCATGGGTCAGGCCGATTGGCTGGCGGAAGATTTCCATAAACAGGCTGCGGGAACGGATATCCTGACGAAACTTGTCGTCGATCAGGTACAGGTGATCACGCACCAGGCGTATAGTCGCTGCACGCACTCCCTTGATTTCACTGTGCTGTTGCATCAGCAGAAACAGTTCCAGCAAGGCGAAGGGATAACGCCGGAAGACGCCATTGCTGGTGACTTCAAGAAACCCCTTGCGTACCTGGAAGCGGCGGTTCAGCGGTGTTGCAGCACTTTTGCCGTCCTCGGGCAGGATGATCTCCTGCAACAGTTGCAGCAGCATTTCGTTCAGACGGCTGAGTGCCTGGATGGTGCGGTAGTAGTCTTTCATGAACCACTCGACCGCCAGCTTGTGATCGTGGTCGGTGTAACCGAAATGTTCCGCCAGTGTGCGCTGGTGATCGAACAGCAAACGGTCCTCGCGGCGCCCGGTGATCTGGTGCAGGCCAAAGCGGACTTTCCATAAAAAACGCTGGCCTTCCATCAGCGTCTCGTATTCTCCGGGGGTAATGTCTTCGCGTTCGACCAGCTCCCCGATGTCGTCGGTACCGAAATGACGTTTGAACACCCAGCCGATCATTTGTGCATCACGCAGGCCGCCGGGGCCTTCCTTGACGTTGGGTTCCAGATTGTAGACTGCGTCGTCGAAACGCTTGTAGCGAATGCGCTGTTCTTCCAGTTTGGCGGCAAAAAAGTCGCGATCCGGCCAGACATGCTCCGGTCCGGTGAGTCGTCGCATATCGTTGAACAGGTCTTCCCGGCCATGCAGCAGACGTGCTTCCATCAGGTTGGTGGCCACAGTGATGTCGGCACGAGCCTGTATCTGACAGTCCTCCAGCGTACGTACAC
>CAZVBD010000195.1:0-4378 GCA_964625255.1 uncultured Thiohalobacter sp.
ACAGGCTTCCCTTCTCGAACAGGATGACTCTTGCAATCAGATATTATCGCTATCGGTATTGCCTACGTGCTCGGACTGGCCGCACGTCTTATCGGTCTGCCGCCGCTTATCGGCTACCTGGTCGCCGGTTTCGGCCTCTATGCCAGCGGCACCCAGCTGACACCCACACTGGAAGAATTCTCCAAAATGGGTGTCACTCTGCTGTTATTCAGTATTGGCCTCAAACTACGACCGGGCAGCCTGCTGATGCCCCAGATATGGGCTGTGGCATCACTGCATATGCTGATTACGGTAGTCGTGACCGGCACTTTTATCCTCGGTACAGGCCTGATCGGCGTGTCACTGTTTACCGGTCTCGATCCGGTAGCCGTCGCACTGGTGGCGTTTGCCTTGAGCTTTTCCAGCACCGTATTTGCCGTCAAGGTACTGGAAGGAAAGGGCGAGATGAACTCGCTGTATGGACGTGTTTCCATCGGTATCCTGATTATGCAGGATATTGTCGCGGTGATTTTCCTGGCAGTTTCCACCGGCAAAGCCCCGTCCCTCTGGGCACTGGGCCTGCTGGCGCTGATTCCTCTGCGCCCACTGTTACACAGGCTGCTGGAAAAATCCGGGCACGGTGAGTTACAGATTCTGTTTGGTTTGACACTGGCGCTGGGTGGTGCGCAATTGTTTGAACTGGTCAGCATCAAGGGTGACCTGGGCGCGTTGATTCTGGGTGTGACACTCGCAAGTCACTCCCGCGCATCCGAGCTGGCACGGCAATTACTGGGGTTCAAGGATCTGTTCCTGGTTGGGTTCTTCCTTTCCATCGGCTTATCCGGGCCGCTCAGCTGGAATTCTGTTGCTATTGGCCTGCTGTTATTACTGCTGGTACCGTTCAAGACGGTGCTGTTTTTCAGCCTGTTGAGCAAATTTCATTTACGTGCACGCACCTCACTGCTGGCGTCTTTAAGCCTGGCCAACTACAGCGAGTTTGGCCTGATTGTCACCGCTATCGGGGTCAGTAACGGCTGGATCGGCAATGAGTGGCTGATTATTATCGCCATCGCACTGTCCCTGTCGTTTATTATTGCGGCACCATTGAACAGCGCTTCATACCACCTGTATGCAAGTATGCGCACACTGCTGTCACGCTTTGAAACCGACCGACACATCGCCGAGGAAGAAGTCATTGATCCGGGTGACACCCGCGTGATCATTTTCGGGATGGGACGTGTCGGCAGCGGTGCGTATGACGCCATGAGTCAGCACATAGGCGAACAGGTTCTGGGAGTCGATGTCGACCAGGATACTGCCATCAAACAACATGCCCATGGCCGTCACGTAATCCGTGGCAGCGCCACTGACCCGGATTTCTGGACGCGCATACAACTGGACTTTGACCGCATCCACCTGATTCTTCTGGCCATGCCCAATGCACAGGAAAACCTGTTTGCTGTCAGACAACTGAAAGATGCCGGCTACACCGGCAAGATAGCGGCAGTCGCCAAATATGCCGATGAAATAGAAGCGCTGCAACAGGCCGGGGTACACGCGGCCTTTAATCTTTATGCTGAGGCAGGCGCCGGCTTCGCCGAGCACGTCTGTCATGAACTGCTACCGGGAACCGTGAAGTAAACCGTGATACCCAGTTTGATCAGAAACCGCTTCCATGACATCGTGCGGTAGTCTTGGCTGTTTTACGACCCACCTGTTTAAGGTCGCAACATTGATTATGCCCTACCCTGACCTACATCCCACAACCACGCCGCACCGCGCACACCACTGGAATCTCCGTATTGAGGTTTAACCAGACGTGTATCGACCCGGTCTGAAAATACGTACTGCTGCCACGCCTGAGGCACATCACGATACAGTCGCTCAATATTTCCGACACCACCACCCAGTACAATAATTTCCGGATCAATCAGGTTAATCACGCTGGCAAGTGAACGTGCCATTCGATCAACATAGCGGTCCATTACCTGCACGGCAAGTGGCTCATCCTGTTCTGCCGCTGCGGCAATCTCTTGTGCAGAAAATGATTCGCCGCTTATTTGTCGATACTGACGTTCCAGGCCGGGGCCTGAGAGCCAGGTTTCAATGCAGCCCTGTCGACCACAGTAACAATCAGGGCCAGGACGTTCTTCATCTGTCGGCCAGGGCAGAGGGTTGTGCCCCCATTCGCCGGCGATAGCATTAATGCCGGATAACAGTTTGCCATCCACGACAATACCGCCACCGGTACCGGTACCCACAATGACACCAAACATATTGCCTGCATCGGCAGCAGCACCGTCACTGGCTTCTGACAATGCAAAACAGTCGGCATCGTTGGCAATGCGCAACGGGCGTTGCAAAGCCTGCTGCAAATCTTTCAACAGAGGTTTGCCATTGAGGCAGGTGGAATTGGAGTTTTTCAACAGGCCTGTGGCCGGTGAGACAGCGCCTGGCGCACCGATGCCGACACTGGCACGACACGCCAGTTCCTGTTCGGCATGCCGCACCAGCCCGATGACAGTTTTCAGGATTGCGGCGTAATCACCTTCCGGCGTCGATACACGCCGTCGCAAACATTCGACACCGTGACTATCCAGCGCAATGATTTCGATCTTGGTACCACCAAGGTCAATACCGATACGCATATCATCCATCGGCAGCGCTACGTTCAGCCTGACCAGCCAACCAGGGTCAACAGTGACAGGGCTACTATCCAGATGGTCAGCGTACGCCACACCAGGCGCATGGCAGCACGCACGGGCGAGGCGACACTTTCAATCACTGTTTCACCCCCGGACAGGCCAAGCGCGCCTTCACCGGTGGATGCCAGTACTTCGTATGAACCTTCACTGCCGCGCGGTATTTCACGGTGTGCGGCACGCCAGCCTTCAATGGCCGCATCGAAGTGACCGCTCAGTGCATAACCCAGCGCCAGCAAGCGTGCCGGAATCCATATCAGAACACTGTATGCCCATTCGATAGCATCACCATAACGACCGGGTTCGCGACGTTCACGAAACAGAACGACTACGCTGCGATACATGACGGCACCCACCGGCCCCAGCACCACGAACCAGAACAGTACGCCGAACAGACGGTCATTGGCTTCGGTCAACACTGCACGCGCGACCTGTCGCTCAACATCATCATCCACCTGCACTTCATCGCCAAGCAGACGGGCGGCGGCGCGAGTACGCAGATCATCATCGGTGGAATCCGCAACCTCACAATAGGTATTCACATCAATGGCAAGATCACGCGGTCCCAGGCAGTAGACCAGGGTGGAGATATAGAACAGTAACCCGATCAGTCCGAACAGAACATCATGTAACCAGACCTGCAACAGACCGGCCACTGTCCATACCGGCAGCAACACCAGCATGACGCCGAAACTGCCGTTCCAGGTATCACTGGAAAGACGCGAATGCACAGCATCCGCCCAGGCAAGAAACTGCCGGTAATGACGGTACTCGTGCAGGTGTGTCAGCAAACGGTCTGCAATAATACCAAGGATGGCTGAAATCAGTGTCATGGTGCTGCCACGGTAAAAAGTTCGGCTAACGCTAACGGTTGCGCGCGCAGACTGTCAAGCACAGGTGATGCAAAGCATAAACCGCTTCTGAACCCACTGGCAGCCCAAACCCCCGAATCACGCCACTCTCATTGAGAAAAGTGCTATTAATCCACACAATACGGCTGCAATACGCTGGTATGCCCACTAATACAAACCCACCGGCCAAAAACTCACCTGTGGGTCATTGATGCTGAATAATGTAGAAAGATCCCCATTTGAAAGATAATTCCAGATTCCCGCTGAATTATAACTACCATCGGCTTGCTTTGACCACTTCGTCTGACTGACGAGAGCGTGCCCGTCCTGATCAATGGCCACGCCTTGCAACCCTCCACCCGACGCAGCCTGAGGATGAACAAACCCCCACCCCAATGAAGCGTCATCATCATATGCCCAGCTATTGCTGGCATCAAGGACAGAAGTATCCGGACAGTTGCCTGAAATTGTAAAATCGGGCAAAGTCCTTACGAAGCTCACGATTGTAGACGTAGTCGATTGCTCATTCACCAAATTAACCTGATTCCCATCAACCGAGGCCATAAGAAGATATGCATTAACACTATCCTGCGTCTGTGTCGCATCCAACTGTTTCAATCCAACGCAACAGGGCGTACCGGATGCTTGACTAATGAGTGTTGAACTATTGCTGGATTCACTATAAATAATAAAATCTGTACGCAGATCCAGCACCATTATACTGCTTAGAATATCGCTTCGGCTCGTTGTTGAATCATACGTACCCGTGTGCAACAAAGTCGCTCCAAGGTAATTTGAATTTAGCACGTGCTTCTCATCAGACAAGCTATTCTCTGCAGTCTTTGA
>CAZVBD010000196.1:0-4323 GCA_964625255.1 uncultured Thiohalobacter sp.
AGGGTGGCCGTACGGTTGGCGCCGGCGTCGTCGCAAAAATTATCGAGTAAGAGAAGAAAGCGTTTAGGCCAGTAGCTCAATTGGCAGAGCAGCGGTCTCCAAAACCGCAGGTTGGGGGTTCGATTCCCTCCTGGCCTGCCATTAGTCGGGAGACGAAACAGTCTGAACACTGTTTCGTTACCAAAGCAGGGATATGAGTACAGAAATACAGGCAAGTGGTGCAGACACCGCCAAGCTCGCAACAGCGGTTGCTCTGCTCGTTGGAGCGATTGTTGCGTTTTACTGGTTTGCTGACCATTCCCTGCTGATGCGGGTGCTGGGGTTGCTGGTTGTAGCAGTGATATCAGTGTTTATTGCTGCACAGACGGTGGTTGGGCATTCAGTGATTTCGTTCCTTGGCAACACACGTACCGAGGTGCGCAAAGTTGTATGGCCGACGCGCGCTGAAACCACGCAGACAGTCATGGCGGTCATGTTTGTGGTCATCCTGATGGGGTTGTTCCTGTGGATGCTCGATATGTTTTTATTGTGGGCCATTCGCATACTGACCGGTCAGGGAGGCTGAACCATGGCGAAACGTTGGTATGTCGTACACGCGTATTCCGGTTTTGAGAACCGTGTCAGGCAGTCCCTGACGGAGCGCATCGAGCGCGGCGGTTTGCAGGATAAATTTGGTGAGATTCTCATTCCTACCGAAGAAGTGGTGGAAATGAAGGAGGGGCAAAAGCGCAGAAGTGAGCGCAAGTTCTTCCCCGGCTACGTGCTGGTGCAGATGGAGATGGACGACGAAACCTGGCACACCGTCAAGGATGTGCCGAAGGTGCTCGGGTTTATCGGCGGTACCACCGATAAACCGGCGCCCATCAGTGACAAGGAAGCCGAGGCAATCCTGCAGCGTGTGCAGGAAGGTGTCGAGAAGCCACGGCCGAAGGTGCTGTTCGAGCCGGGTGAAGTGGTTCGGGTGACTGACGGACCGTTTAATGATTTCAATGGTGTGGTTGAGGAAGTCAACTACGAGAAGAGCAAGCTGCGCGTCGCAGTCATGATCTTCGGGCGTTCCACGCCGGTTGACCTGGACTTCGGTCAGGTCGAAAAAGGTTAGTTATTCAAGCGGACGGAACCTGATTCTGTCCAGATAGTCGGGAAGCGCATACGTTTCCGGTAAACCGGGGAGCCGAAAGGCGTTTGCACCCACAGGAGTCATCGCATGGCCAAGAAAGTCGAGGCGTACATCAAGCTGCAAGTGCCAGCCCAGGACGCTAACCCCAGTCCACCTGTCGGCCCCGCACTGGGTCAGCACGGCGTTAACATTATGGAGTTCTGCAAGACTTTTAATGCGCAGACCCAGAATCTTGAGAAAGGTATGCCGGTGCCGGTGGTTATCACCGTCTACAGTGATCGTAGCTTTACCTTCATTACCAAGACACCTCCGGCCGCTGTTCTGTTGAGGAAGGCCGCCGGTATTGCCAAGGGTTCGGGTCGTCCCAACACCGAGAAGGTGGGTGTGGTGAACCGCGCGCAGCTGGAAGAAATTGCTAAAGTGAAAGAACCCGATCTGACGGCAGCTGATATGGATGCCGCCGTGCGTACCATCGCCGGTACGGCGCGCAGCATGGGGCTGAATACCGAGGGGGTCGAATAATCATGGCCAAATTAAGCAAGCGTGCAAAACTGATTAATGAAAAAATCGAGCCGGGCAAGTTATATCCGGTCGACGAGGCACTCGGCCTTCTCGGCGAATTGCCGAAGGTTAAGTTCAACGAGTCTGTCGATATCAGCGTTAACCTCGGTGTTGATCCGCGCAAATCCGACCAGGTGGTGCGTAGCTCCACGGTGTTGCCAAATGGTACCGGCAAGACGGTTCGGGTGGCAGTCTTCACCCAGGGCGCCAACGCTGACGCAGCGAAAGAAGCCGGTGCTGATATCGTTGGCATGGAAGATCTTGCCGATGAAGTGAAGAAAGGCAATATGAACTTCGATGTTGTTATCGCCAGCCCTGATGCCATGCGCGTCGTAGGACAGCTAGGCCAGATTCTCGGTCCCCGTGGTCTGATGCCCAACCCCAAGGTGGGCACTGTCTCGCCGGATGTTGCTGCGGCAGTCAGGAATGCCAAGGCGGGCCAGGTGCGTTACCGCACCGACAAGGCGGGCATTATTCATTGTTCAATCGGCAAGGCTGATTTCGCTGTGGATGATCTGAAAGAAAACCTGCAGGCGCTGCTGGCCGACCTGAATAAATTGAAACCCGCATCCGCCAAGGGTATTTATATGAAGAAGCTTACAGTTTCGACAACCATGGGTCCTGGTCTGCAGGTCGATCCTGCGTCACTGGAACTGTAAGGCTTACGATGAATTTGACGCTGCCCGGCGTGTCCGGGAAGCCGTCAAAGACCGCAGGTGCCGAAAGGCTTAATCGTCAGCTAACACGCTGACAGCTTGCGCAGATGGCGTAGCCGAGGCAAGTCTTTTTCTTGTTGAGGTCGCCGCAACCGGTGTTCGTGCCTTACCGGGCCGGATACCGTTAACAGTAGGTCGGGTAATTTTTGTCCGGCTTATGGAGGTAAACAGGTGGCACTAAGTCTTGAACAGAAAAAGGCTGTAGTTTCCGAAGTTGCTGTTATCGCCAAAGAGGCGCATTCAGCCGTTGCTGCCGAGTACAGTGGTCTTACCGTCGAAGAGATGACCGACCTGCGCGTGAAAGCGCGTCAAGGTGGTGTGTATCTTCGCGTGGTCAAGAACACGCTGGCCAAACGTGCCGTGGAAGGTACGGATTTTGAGTGCATGAAGGACGGTCTGATCGGGCCGCTGTTGCTGGCTTTCTCCCAGGAGGAACCCGGTGCGGCAGCGCGACTGGTTAAGGACTTCGCGAAAGAGCACGACAAACTCGTACCCAAACTGGTGGCGTTCGGCGGTGAAATGCTCGCTGCATCGGATCTGGATCGTCTGGCCAGCATGCCGACCCGTGATCAGGCAATTGCCCTGTTGATGGCGGTTATGAAGGCGCCGGTCGAAAAGCTGACCCGTACCCTCAACGAGGTACCGGGCAAGCTGGTTCGCACGGTGGCGGCAGTCCGCGATCAGAAACAGTCAGCCTAAATCTTTATTTAAAATTTATTTTGCCTGACACAGGCAAGTATTCAGGAGTTTGCAATTATGGCAGCGTCTCAAGAAGAAATTCTGGAAACTATTTCCAACATGAGTGTCATGGAGGTCGTTGATCTGATCTCTGCGATGGAAGAAAAATTTGGTGTATCGGCTGCAGTTGCTGTAGCCGCTGCCCCGGCTGCTGGCGGTGATGCCGGTGCCGCCGCCGAAGAACAGACCGAGTTCGACGTGGTGATGACCAGCTTTGGTGCCAACAAGGTTTCTGTCATCAAGGCCGTTCGTGCGATTACCGGTCTGGGTCTGAAAGAAGCCAAGGGTCTGGTCGAAAGCGCACCTACTCCCGTTAAGGAAGGGGCTTCCAAGGACGAAGCTGAAGAGATCAAAAAGCAGCTTGAAGAAGCCGGCGCCAGCGTCGAGGTCAAGTAAGTACCTCGATGCCCGCAGGGCTGAATCAACAGTACGTGGCCGGCATTGCGCTGACCACATGATCGGGATGGCTGGTAGCGAGGTTTCGCTGCCGGCCTTTTCCCGCTTCTCTATAGCAGGTTGTTAAAAGTGGCCATCGATGGCCGTTTTCAACAACTTACTGGAAACACCGGGGTCTGATGGCAGGCTCCGACCATTTCGACCAAGAGGAACACCAATGGCCTATAGCTATACCGAAAAGAAACGCATCCGTAAGGATTTCGGCAAGCGGCAGAGCGTGCTTGACGTTCCCTACCTGCTGGCAACACAGCTGAATTCGTACCACGCCTTTCTGCAGGCCGATACGGATCCGGACAGCCGGCGGGACAAGGGACTTCATGCGGCGTTCTCGTCGGTGTTCCCGATTACCAGTTATGCCGGTACAGCAGCACTGGACTATGTGAAATATCGCCTGGGCGAACCGGTCTTTGACGTCAAGGAATGTCAGATGCGCGGCATGACCTACGCAGCGCCGTTGCGCGCGCTGGTGCGCCTGATTATTTATGACAAAGAAGGCAGCAACCAGTCCATCAAGGACATCAAGGAGCAGGAAGTCTACATGGGCGAACTGCCCCTGATGACGGATAACGGCACCTTTGTTATCAACGGTACCGAGCGCGTTATTGTGTCGCAGCTGCACCGTTCCCCGGGCGTGTTTTTCGATCACGACAAGGGTAAAACCCATTCATCCGGCAAGCTGTTGTTCTCGGCGCGCGTGATTCCCTACCGCGGTTCCTGGCTGGACTTCGAGTT
>CAZVBD010000197.1:0-4316 GCA_964625255.1 uncultured Thiohalobacter sp.
CTTCCCGCCCTGCCCGCCGATGCAGATCAACGATGCCGAACATTCCAAGCTGGCTGTCTGGATCGGTGGTAACCACTCCAATGCCCGTGGCAAACCGACCTTCCAGAAACTGGTTGCGTCCGGTATTCCGAACAACCCGCCACGCTGGCCTGAAGCGACCGCTATCGTCAAGCGCATTCTGAAAGAATACAAAGCTGGCGCCAAGGATTGGGAACGCATCAACGAATGGGTTGAGCGTATCGGCTGGCCGCGTTTCTTCGAGGTCACCGGCCTGCCGTTCACCAAGTACCACGTGGACAACTGGCGTGGTTCCCGTGCGAGCCTGAATGCCTCTACCCATATCCGTTTCTGAGTCGGGAGAAGCTGAATGAAATTATCCGTACTGGTAAACGAAGGTCCCTATCAGCACCAGTCCGCTGACACTGCAATCCAGTTCACCAGGGCTGCACTGGAAAAAGGACATGAGATTTTCCGCGTGTTTTTTTATCACGATGGTGTAAACAACGGCACCCGTTATGCGGTACCCCCGCAGGACGACCGTAATATCACCGAACAGTGGACTGCTATGGCCAAGGAATATGATCTCGACCTGGTTATCTGCATTGCGGCGGCCCAACGCCGCGGCATCCTCGATGAAAACGAGGCGAAGCGTCAGGGGAAGGACGGCCATAATATGGCTGAAGGCTTCCGTATTTCCGGCCTTGGCCAGCTCATCGAAGCCGGCATCCAGTCTGAACGCATGGTCATTTTTGGCGACTAAATTTTGAGGAAACAGAGTTATGGCTGAACCATGGGAAGACGACGAACTTGAGGGCCCGGTCCGCAAGTTTATGTATGTCAACCGCCGCGCTCCCTACGGGACAATTTATGCCCTGGAGTCGCTGGAAGTTGTATTGATTGCCGCTGCATTCGAGCAGGACGTTACACTCGTATTTATGGATGACGGTGTCTACCAGATCAAGAAGGATCAGAACACCGATGCCATCGGCATGAAGAACTTCTCTCCGACCTACCGTGCGCTGGAAGGTTACGATGTCGAGAAATTGTATGTGGAAAGAGAATCGCTGGAGTCTCGCGGTCTGACCACAGACGAACTGATCGTACCGGTTCAGGTGATCGACAAGGATCAGCTGGCCGAACTGATGGAAGAGCAGGAAGTTATCCTGAGCTTCTGAACCGGAGAGAATCGCTATGCCAATGCTACATACGGTAAACAAATCACCTTTTGAGCGCCGCACGCTGGATACCGCACTGCGTCACGCCGTCAAGGGCGCGGCTATTCTGCTGATCGAGGATGGTGTGTATGCCGCCTTCGACGGCACAGTGGTTGCTGAAAAGGTCAAGGCCGCATTATCGGATCACAAGATCTATGTACTCGGCCCGGACGTTGCTGCACGCGGCATGTCCGAACACCACGTTATCGAGGGCCTTGAAGTTGTCGATTACGGCGGATTCGTGGACCTTGTTACTGAATACGACAAGGTTCAATCCTGGTTATAAAACCGCAATATTGATTTGCACTTTCGCTGCAAACAAGGAGAGCAATTATGCCTATCGAAGTAAACGGGAAAACGTTTGAGACTGACGAAGAGGGTTACCTGGCCGATCTGAACCAGTGGGAACCGGAAATTGCCACGGCAATGGCCAAGGACGAGGGTAGCGAGTTGACCGACGCCCACTGGGAAGTGATCAACTTCCTGCGTGAGTACTATGAAGAATACCAGATCGCCCCGGCCGTTCGCGTGCTGACCAAGGCTATCGGCAAAAAGCTGGGCAAGGACAAGGGCAACAGCAAGTACCTGTACGAACTGTTCCCTTATGGTCCTGCCAAGCAGGCTTGCAAGTATGCCGGTCTGCCCAAGCCGACCGGTTGCGTTTAAAGCCCAGGCTACTGACGTTTTTTGATCGTGGGGGAGATTGTCTCCCCCATGCTTTACAAGAATTCCTGACGGAGGAGTGAGCGTGTCTTTAGTTTCGGCCCTGTATGTCGGACTCTTCTACTTTGCGACTGTGTTCCTGGTAGTTGGTCTTGCGCTGCGCATCAAAACTTACGCGCAGACCCCCGCTCCTCTCAAAATCCCGACCATGCCCGCCCCGCGTACGGAGACCGGCGTGGTGTTTCGCTTATTCCGCGAAGTGGCCTTCTTCGAAAGTCTGTTCCGTTCCAATAAATGGATCTGGCTGTTCGGTATCATGTTCCACTTCGGCATGCTGCTGGTACTGCTGCGCCACCTGCGTTACTTCACCGAACCGGTCTGGTTCTGGGTGAACTGGGTGCAGCCTTTTGGTAAATACGCCGCATTTGCGATGCTGGCCGGCCTGCTGGGTCTCTGGGCACGCCGTTTCCTGGTGGCACGTGTTCGTTATATCACCACCCCGTCTGACCACCTGATGCTGGCCCTGATGGTGGGTATCGCCCTGAGCGGTATCGGCATGACCTTCCTCGTACATACCGACATCGTACAGCTCAAGGCATTCGCGCTGGGACTGCTGTACTTATCGCCGCAACCCCTGCCGGGCGATCCACTGCTGCTGACCCATCTTGGACTGGTCATAATACTGATGATCATTTTCCCGATCAGCAAATTGTTACATGCGCCGGGCATTTTCTTCAGCCCAACCCGAAACCAGACCGACAGTTCACGTGAGCAGCGTCATATCGCTGACTGGGCGAAGGAACTGGAAGCGGGCGAACGGTAAACCGGACCGGAGGATTAAAGCGTGGCTGATTTTGAAGTACCCGAACTGAAAGAATACCTGGAAGTCCCCGAACCACGGGATAACGTAACCAATCAGATATCACCATTCGTTGCCAAGCCCGACCACCAGGCCGACCTGGGCTTTCCCGGTGAACTGGTTGATAACTGGCACGACGTTGCTATTGAAAAAATGGGCGACCTGCTGGGCAAATACCGCTCGTTCAAGGTGTTCCTGGATATCTGCGTTCATTGCGGTGCCTGCACAGACAAGTGTCACTACTATCTGGGTACCACCGATGCCAAGAACATGCCGGTTGCACGACAGGAACTGCTGCGCAAGGTATACCGTCGCTACTTCACCTTTGCCGGTAAATACTTCCCCAAACTGGTGGGTGCCACAGACCTGACCAAAGAAGTACTGGACGACTGGTACAGCTACTTCCACCAGTGTTCACAGTGTCGTCGCTGCTCAGTATTCTGCCCCTACGGCATCGATACAGCCGAAATTTCCATGGCGGCGCGCGAAATCCTGGACTCGGTTGGCATCGGCCAGAAGTACTGCAACGAAATCATCGCCAAGGTTTACAAAATTGGTAACAATCTTGGTCTTCCCGAACCGGCACTGGCCAATACGCTGGAGGGTCTCGAAGAAGACATCGAAGACGAGACCGGTGTAAAAGTCCTCCTGCCGCTGGATGTGAAAGGCGCGGACATTCTGTTGATTACCCCGTCCGCCGACTTCTTTGCTGAACCGCACGTTGATGGCCTGATGGGTTACGCCAAGGTATTCCACGAAGCCGGCGTTTCCTGGACACTGAGTTCGGAAGCCAGTGAAGCAGGCAACTTCGGCATGTTCATTGGCAGTTACGAAAACATGCGTAAGCTTGCCCTGCGTATCCGCAAGGCAGCCCTCGACCTGGGTGTCAAGCGTATTATATTCGGTGAGTGTGGCCACGCCTGGCGCGTTGCCTACAGCTTCCTGGATACACTGGCCGGTCCGTTCGATTTCCTCGATCAGAAATACCCGATCCCGCAGCATATCTGTGAGTTCACGAATGATCTGCTCAAGGAAAACAAGCTGCGCATGAACAAGGCGGAAAATGATCATATGACGGTCACCTTCCACGACTCCTGCAACGTCGCACGCGGCGCCGGCATGGGTGGATATGAAGGGGGTCAATTCGAGATTCCGCGTGCTGTCATCAAGGCTGCCTGCAACAATTACTACGACATGGAAGATGACACCATCCTCGATGCCACCTTCTGTTGCGGTGGCGGTGGCGGTCTGTTGACCGACGACCTGATGGAAATTCGTGTCAAGGGTGCCATGCCCCGCATGCAGGCGCTGAAAAAAGTCACTGAGGACTATGGCGTCACCAACCTCGCGGCAATTTGCGCCATCTGCAAGAGCCAGTTCGCCAAGACACTACCCTATTTCGGATTCCGTATGGATCAGATTGTCAGTGTCCACCAACTGGTCAGTAACGCTATTGTTTTAACAGGTTCCGAGCAGGAAGCGGAACTCGATGGTACCGCCGAAGAAGACGGCGAAACCGAAACAACTTGAACAGCATTTAATTATCGTATTGCAACATTGAACTCTGAGCGGGTTCAGAT
>CAZVBD010000198.1:0-4296 GCA_964625255.1 uncultured Thiohalobacter sp.
GGCTACTTGCAATTGGTGGCGTAATCCTCGGCGGTTCGCTAAACGGAATTTTCGGCGCGCTGCTCGGTGCTATTGCCGGTTTTCTGACTGGGCGTATCATCGACCTTGGCGCACAGCTGGATGGCACCATAGCAGAGCTGAAAGCACGCATCACCGAGCTTGAATCCCGCCAGCAAAGTATGCCGAAACAGCCTGTTCAACCGCAGCAAGCTCCCGAACCCAAAACCAAACCCGAACCTGAAATCCCCCTTGAGCCGGTCAATATACCGACACCGGATATCCCTGAGTCCGATCAAACAGCACCTGTTACTACCGTCAGCACCGATCCAGTGACACAACCCATACCGGACAGCCCTCAGGACGACTGGACCCGCACACCTGAACCTCGCCCCAAAGACGCCCCTCCGTCTATTGCTGCACGTGTCTTCAACTGGTTCACGCAAGGTAATCCGGTAGTCCGCATCGGTATTGTCATTCTGTTTTTTGGTGTGTCATTTCTGGTCAAGTATGCTGCGGAGCAAAATATACTCCCCATTGAGCTGCGCCTTTCCGCCGTGGCACTGGCAGCAGTTGCCGTACTGGTTACCGGCTGGCGGCTACGCAATCGATCTGGTGCCTATGGCCTGGTATTGCAGGGTGGCGCTGTCGCTACCTTGTACCTCACTGTGTTCTCGGCCATAAAACTGTATCACTTGTTACCAGCCGGTTTTGCTTTCGCGTTGATGGTTGCACTGGTTACCTTTTCCGGCGTGCTGGCCGTGTTGCAGAATGCGCGGATGCTGGCACTGTTTGGCGCGGCAGGTGGCTTTATAACACCTGTCCTGCTGGCCAGCAGTGATGGCAGCCATATCATGCTGTTTTCCTATTATGCCTTGCTGAATGCAGGCATCTTTGGCATCGCCTGGTTCAAATCCTGGCGAATACTGAATGTTGTGGGGTTTGTTTTTACTTTTGTGATTGGTGCCGCCTGGGGTCATGACAGTTATCAGCCAGCATATTTCAGTAGCACGGAACCTTTCCTGATTCTGTTTTTCCTCTTCTATGTAGCGATCTCAGTGCTGTTTGCACACCGTCAACCGCCACAGCTCAAAGGCTATATTGATGGCAGCCTGGTGTTTGGTGTGCCACTGGTTGGCTTCACTTTGCAAAGCGCACTGGTCAAGGACATGGAATACGGTATGGCGTTCAGCGCGCTGGTATTAAGTGGCCTGTATATTTTGCTGGCGCGCAGTCTATGGAAGCGTCAGGTCGATGGTATGCGCATGTTGACGGAAGCTTTTCTGGCGCTGGGCATTGTATTCGGCAGTCTGGCCATACCATTGGCGCTTGATGGGCGCTGGACGGCAGTAACCTGGTCGATGGAAGGTGCCGCACTGGTCTGGGTGGGTATTCACCAGCACCGACGTCTGGCACGCTGGTTCGGTTTACTGCTGCAATTTGGTGCCGGTATAGCGTTCCTGATCAGTCTCGATCATATCAAAGCACCACTTGCCGTTTTAAACGGTGCGTATCTGGGCGGACTGGTGGTCAGCCTGGCGGGACTATTCTCCAGCTGGCAGTTACAACGCCACACCGACAAGCTGTCCGGATTCGAAAACAGGCTGGCATTGCCGATACTTGCGTGGGGATTATTGTGGTGGTGTGGCATCGGCTTGCGGGAACTTGACCTGCATGTACGGCACGTAAACAGCCTGAATTACCTGTATAGCGTACTGGGCTTTTCATCGCTGACTGCTCTGATTGCCGGCTGGAGTGGACTGCGGCTGAGTTGGCCATGGTTGCAACGCGTCACCCTTGCACTGCTGCCTGTCGCCATCCTGATCGCATTGTTGTCACTGGACCAGGCACAGCAGCAACACCCGGCCCAACACTGGGGCTGGTGGGCATGGCCGTTTGCATTGGGTGTTCATGTCTGGATTTTACAGCGCTGCACTAACCACTGGCCGAAGGATCTGGAGATGCTTTGGCACGCCGGCGGTTTCCTGCTGCTGGTTTTTTTACTGACCTGGCAAAGCGCCTGGGGGGTAGACCAACTCGCGTCCGGCAGCACGTCATGGCCATTACTGGCATGGGGTGCCATACCGGCACTCACCCTTCTGTTTTTGATGCAGTCGGGGCGCCGTTTGCCAGCACCGGCAAACCTGTTCCCCGATGCGTATCTGGGCCGTGGACTGTTACCACTGGCCGCCTGGCTGTGGCTGTGGATACTCTATGCTTCCACCCGGGACGGTGATCCCTCACCCCTGTCCTATCTGCCTGTTATCAATCCCCTGGATCTGGTGCAATGGCTGTGTATCTATGCACTGATTCGGTGGTGGCGCACACGGCATACCAGCAAAATGATACCAGGCGCCATTGCCCTGTCAGCTTTCGCGTGGCTGAATGCGCTGATCGCACGCACGGTGCACTACTGGGCCGGTGTTCCCTTTACGCTGTCAGCACTGCACCACTCGATGGTGTACCAGGCATCGGTATCGGTTTTATGGAGTATCATGGCATTAGCCGTGATGGTATTCGCCAGTCGCAAGGCACAGCGCATTGTCTGGTTTGCCGGCGCAGCGATCCTGGCCCTGGTTGTACTAAAACTGTTCATGATCGATCTGTCCAGTTCCGGCACCGTTGCACGCATTGTTTCATTCATGGCTGTGGGTAGCTTTATGCTCATCATCGGCTACTTTTCACCCTTGCCTCCACGCCAGACCACAACGGAATCCACATGAAATCATCACGTCTGGTTTTAGCACTGGTATTTATTACGGGATATGCTCTGGCCGCCCCACGGCTGAAAGATTTTGCTTACCATTACACAATCAATACACCCGGCACCGGGGCCATTTACCAACTACCTTTGCCCGAGGCCGTATATGCAAAGGTTGTACAACCTGATCTCAGTGATATTGCAGTCTTTAATGCCAACCTTGAAACGGTGCCTTATGCCTTTCGCCGTGCTATCCAGCCCGAACCAGTCACACCAGCGGCCGTTATGTTGCCTCTGTTTCCAATATCTGCAACTCAACCACAGCTGCCCCGGAGCCTGACACTGAAACTGCTATCAGACTTTCATGGCACCGTCATTGAACTTCAACAACAGAACAGCAACCCGCCTGACAGAGTGACCGACTACCTTGTCGATACCAGTAAACTCAAACATGCCATCAAAACGCTGGAAATTGACTGGCAGAAAGGCAAAGAAAGTTTTATTACCCGGGTCAGGGTTGAAACCAGTGACGACCTCAGTCACTGGCAAGAACTGGTGTCGGGTGCTGCACTGGCACACCTCACCTATGCCGGCAATATTCTTACCCGAAACACCATAGAGATTCCCCGAAAGCAGGGCAAATATCTGAAAATCCACTGGCCAGCCGGAAGTGATGGCACCTCGATCCAGTCTGTGCGCGCGCAGTTCTTCGCCAGTGATGGTGCACCCACCTGGCAACACAATATCTATCCGGGTAAACGCGCCGACAGCGCGCAGAGCCCCGGCTTTGATTATGAAATACCGGCTTACCTGCCGATCCGGCAAGTCCACGTCAACCTTGAACAGACAAACAGTCTGTTACAGGGCGCCATCTATTCCCGGTCAGCGCAAGACCAGCCATGGCGTCTCCAAAACCGTGGGCTGTACTACCGCCTGCAGTTTCCGGCCACGAAACTCGACAGCCCGGCTATCCGTATACCGTTAACAACAGATCGTTTCTGGCGCATTGAATATGACCGCGACCGCTCCAGCCTGGGGGCGGACATTCCTGCACTGGAATTCGGCTGGCAACCCGACCAGCTGGTATTCCTGGCGCGCGGAGAAGCGCCTTTCACGCTAGCCTACGGCAGTGCACGCGTTAAAACCCGCCAGGCTCCCGTGTCACGTTTACTGGACAACATTAAACAGGCCCTCAACACACTGCCCGTCGTTCAAGCCAGCCTGGGGGCACATTCGCAAGGTAATAGTGATGTGCTGTTACCGCAACCACCACCGTTGCCATGGCGCCACTGGTTACTCTGGGCCAGCCTGATCGTTGCCGTATTGGTTCTGGCTCACCTGGCATGGCGGCTACACCGGCAAATGAAAAGCGATTAAGTCTTGCTCCGCTCATATTTATCCGCTATCTTGTATCCAAGCTCCAGCTCAAACACAACATGTAGTGTTTGATGCAACAGGGAACCCGGTGAGAATCCGGGACTGTCGCGCAGCGGTATGGGGGAGCCAGAACCACATCCCCCAAGTCCGAATACCTGGGAGCCGGGAATCCGACTGGATTCCGTAACCCGGGTCTCGCGTCAAGACCGCCGGGTGGAGAA
>CAZVBD010000199.1:0-4251 GCA_964625255.1 uncultured Thiohalobacter sp.
GCTAACACTATCCTGCTGAGGACGCTGGTCAGTATTAAAGATCCGTGAATATGTATAGTTGCGCTATAATGCAACTATGCATAGTGTAGCAATTACCCCGGAAACACTGTTTCAAGCCCTGTCTGACAGTACGCGCTTGCGGATTATCCGCCTGCTGGTTATGACCGACGAGGAAATCTGCCTGTGTGAGTTGGTGGATGCCTTGCTTGAGCCGCAATACAACCTTTCCCGCCACCTTAAAGTTCTGCGTCAGGCCGGGTTACTGACATCCTGGAAGGAAGGGCGCTGGGTGTACCACCGCTTGACGAAGACCCCGGACTACCTGCAACAACTCTATACGCTGGTGCGTTCCTTGTCTGACACAGACGATGTTTACCGCAACGACCTCAGGAATTTCAGCCATCGTATGGCGTTACGCGAAAATGGACGATGCAGGGTGGGTATTCTCTCCAATGATCTGAAGACGGGTTCGGAATAATGTCCTGCCCTGGCTGTGAAGCGGTAGCCAGGGGGGAAGCTATGCCGCCGCCCTGGCGAAATCTTCAGGTTGTCGTATCGGCATTATCAGGTGTATTGCTGGCGGTTGGCTTTTTCGGCGCCATGCTGGGCCTGCCATCCGCACTGGAGATTGGCCTGTACCTGCTGGCGGTTGTCATCGGTGGCTGGTATTTCGTTCGAGAGGGTATTGAAACCCTGCTTGAGGAACGGCAGCTCGGTATCGAGATTTTGATGGCAGTGGCGGCCGTTACTGCCGGGCTTTTGGGGCAGTGGGCCGAAGCGGCCATGCTGGTGTTCCTGTATTCCATCTCGGAAGCGGCAGAAGGGTATACCGGGGAGCGCGCCCGCAATGCGATTCGGGCATTGATGGATCTGGCCCCCAAAACAGCCCTGGTCGTACGTGACCATAAAGAAGTCGTGATTCCTGCAGAAGACCTTTGTGTCGGGGATATTTTTATCGTTCGTCCCGGCGAGGCCGTGGCAACGGATGGAGAGATTATTGAAGGGCACTCCAGCCTGAACCAGGCGCCGGTGACCGGTGAGTCGGTGCCGGTCGAAAAACTGGTTGGCGACCGTGTGTTTGCCGCGACATTGAACGGTGAAGGGGCGTTAACCGTCCGTGTCACGAAAACCACAGCGGATAATACCCTTGCGCGCATTATTCAACTGGTGGAAGAGGCCCAGTCCAGCAAGGGAAAGAGTCAGCGTTTTATCGAACGCTTTGGGCGCCGTTACAGCCCGGCTGTTCTGCTGGTTGGCATTTTACTCGCCGTATTGCCGCCACTGTTTTTTGCCCAGGCGTGGCAGGAGTGGTTGACGCGCGCCACCGTGTTTATTGTTGCCGCAGCCCCCTGTGCGCTGGTGATCTCGATTCCCGTAACCCTGGTTGCCGCGATTGGCACCGCAGGCCGCAACGGCATTTTGATCAAGGGGGGTGTGCATCTGGAAAACCTGGCCAGGGTGCGTGTCATTACACTGGACAAAACCGGCACATTGACCCTGGGCAAGCCCCGCGTGAGCGAAGTGGTCACCTTGAATGGTATCGATGAGAAGCAACTGATCGGCATAACCGCTGCACTGGAAGCACGCTCACAACATCCCTTGGCCAGCGCCATTATCCATTATGCGGCGGATAACCGGGTTGAGGTACTGCCCGCAGAAGATTTTCAGTCGCTGACCGGCGCCGGCGCCAAAGGCCGAATCGACAATGAGCTGGTCTATATTGGCAAGCCGGGTTTGTTCGCGGCACTGGGCGTTGATATCAATCCGGTCCAGGCGCAAATCAGGCAATTACAACAGGCGGGCAATACCGTCATCCTGGTTGGTACCGGGCAGCGCTTGCTGGGCCTGATTGCCGTGACGGACCCACTGAGACCCAATGTGGCCGATGCGATCCGCGAGCTGCGGCATGCCGGTATTGAGAAGATTATCATGTTGACCGGCGACAATTCTTTGGCCGCCAACGCCATCGCCGCCAGAGCCGGTATCGACGAAGTGTTTGCCGAACTCAGCCCGGAGGATAAAAAACACCAGGTTGAAGCGCTGGACCGGCAATATGGCCATGTCGCCATGGTCGGTGATGGTGTCAACGATGCGCCGGCACTGGCGGCGGCTCATGTCGGTATCGCCATGGGTGCGGCGGGTACGGATGTTGCTCTGGAAACCGCCGACGTTGCGCTCATGGCAGATGACCTGTCGCGTTTGCCCTATCTCATTCGTTTCAGTCGTCGTAACCGGGCCGTTATCCGGCAAAACCTGATGTTGTCTGTACTGGTAATCGGGAGCCTGGTCACCGGTGCCGTGGCAGGGGTGTTTTCCTTGCCCGTCGCAGTCCTCGCACATGAAGTCAGCGAGTTTGTGGTGATTGCCAGCGGGCTTCGGATGTTGCGGTCGTAGGTCGTTAAGCGCCGTATTCTTCTGCAACGATTAACTTTAAGCATACTGCTCAGCAATATGGCCTGGGCGATGGATGCGTGTGCTTTCAGTGCAGGTTCGCGATCTTCTCCAGTTGCTCTTCCAGTTGCCGAATGCTGGTGCGGATATCTTCGAGCTTGTTTTTTTCCTTCTCCACGACGGCAGCAGGGGCCTTGTCC
Organism: uncultured Thiohalobacter sp.; assembly: GCA_964625255.1. Classification (GTDB taxonomy): domain Bacteria; phylum Pseudomonadota; class Gammaproteobacteria; order DSM-19610; family DSM-19610; genus Thiogranum. The sequence goes on from CAZVBD010000199.1 coordinate 2,592, forward strand.
ACAAAACTGGCATTGCCGAGTTTCTTTTCCGTACGTTCCAGCTCGTTACGCTTGCGGTCCAGCTCCTTGTTGAGGCGTGCCAGTTCGGCATCCTTGTCGATCAGTCCGGCCATCGGGATCAGTACTTTCATCTCGCCGACCAGTGCGGTGGCAGACTCGGGGCCTTCCTTGTCACCCAGCCATTCGATGGATTCGACGCGGCCCAGTGAGGTCACAAAGTTACGGTTGGCTTCGAGGCGCTGTTGATCAGTTGTGCTGCCGTTTTGTAACAGTACCGGCAGAGGTTTGCGCGGGTCGATGTTCATCCCGCTACGGATTTTTCGCACGCCCAGTACAAACTGTTTAATCCAGTCGATTTCCTTCACAGCATTGTTATCGATCAGTGTTTCATCTGGCTGCGGGTAGGACTGGCGCATAATCGTTTCACCCTCGACACCAGCCAATGGTGCAACGCGTTGCCAGATCTCTTCAGTGATGAAGGGGATGATCGGGTGCGCCAGGCGCAGGACGGTTTCGAGTACCTGTACCAGTGTCTGGCGTGTGCCGCGCAGGGCGGCTTCAGCGGTGTTTTCATTGGTCAGTACAGCTTTGGACAGTTCCAGGTACCAGTCGCAGTATTCATCCCAGATGAAGGAGTAGATAGCCTGCGCCGCGAGATCCAGCCGGTAATTCTGGATGTTATCGATAACCTGTTGTTCGGTCTGTTGCAGTCGTGACAGAATCCAGCGATCGGCACTGCTCAGTGCTGTTTCACCGCCGTTCTGGCCACAGTCTTTCTCTTCGGTGTTCATCAGCACGTAGCGGGCAGCGTTCCACAGTTTGTTGCAGAAGTTGCGATAGCCTTCGATGCGGTTCAGATCAAAGTTGATGTCGCGGCCGGTGGAGGCCATGGCAGCAAAGGTGAAGCGCAACGCATCAGTACCAAAGGAAGGGATGCCGTTCGGGAAATCCTTGCGCGTCTGTTTGGCAATCTTTTCCGCAAGATGGGGTTGCATCATGCTACCGGCACGTTTTTCGACCAGCGATTCCAGATCAATGCCGTCGATGAGATCAATAGGGTCGATAACATTACCCTTTGACTTGGACATCTTGTTGCCGTGCGCATCCCGTACCAGACCATGAATATAGACTTCCCTGAAAGGCACTTCGTCCATGAACTTCAGGCCCATCATGATCATGCGCGCGACCCAGAAGAAAATAATATCAAAGCCGGTCACCAGCACGCTGGTCGGGTAGAAGGTTTTCAGACGATCGGTCTGCTCGGGCCAGCCCAGTGTGCTGAACGGCCACAAGGCCGAGCTGAACCAGGTGTCGAGCACATCTTCGTCCTGACGCAGTTCGACATCATCGGCCAGCTTGTGCTGTTTGCGGACTTCGGCTTCGCTATGACCGACATAGACATTTTCCTGATCGTCATACCAGGCCGGGATGCGATGGCCCCACCAGATCTGGCGCGAGATACACCAGTCTTCGATGTTGTTCATCCATTCGAAGTAGGTGTTCTTCCAGTTGTCCGGGGTGAATTTGATGTCGCCGTTTTCCACCGCTTCGATCGCCGGTTTTGCCAGCGGTTCGACTTTGACGTACCACTGGTCGGTCAGATAGGGTTCGATCACCGCGTTGGAGCGGTCGCCGCGTGGCACCACCAGTTTGTGGTCGA
>CAZVBD010000200.1:0-4136 GCA_964625255.1 uncultured Thiohalobacter sp.
GCAGCGTAATAATCCGGCACGAAGCTGGATACGGTTTTGTGATGCAGCACTGCCGTACGAATCTCCGCCGGGGGCCCCCGTTCGCGCAGGTGCGATACCGCCACCTCCAGGGTATCGCCAGCGTCACTGACGTCATCGACCAGCAACAGTCTTAATCCCTTCACATTTGCTGAAAGCGGGTAGCGGACACAGGTTTCCGCCTGCTTTTTTGCACGCAGGTAATGTTCGATCTTGAAGCCACTGAGGTTATATATATCCAGATAGTCCGACAGCAGGCGTGCTGGCATGTAGCCGCCACGCCCGATCGCCACAATCATATCGGGCCTGAAACCCGACGACTGAACGCGCAATGCAAGCTGTCTGGCCAGGGCGCGGAACTGCTCCCAGGAAACCAGCTCGCAGCGCATGGTTTCCGGCGCTTTTTCTTTAACTGTCGTGGCTGTAGTAACCACGCCGTGCACCACTCAGCAGGGCCTGAAAATCCTCGCCTCGGAGATGCACCAGCTGCTCATGATCCCCTGCCTCAAAATACACATCGGCAAGACTGGTGAGCGACTCGTCCAGCAAGGTCTCGATACCATAGGCGGGCCCGAGCGGCGGTACCGCCCCCTGCTCGCAATCGTCGAACAACCCGGCGAGTTCATCTTCCGTCGCCAGGTGCAGGTCACGATTGAGCTGCTGGCGAAGGTAGTCCATCTTCAGCCAGCTGCTGGCCGGGATCACGACCACCACATAGCCGGATGCATCACTTACTACCACTGCCTTGGCGACATGGTCTTCGGAAATATGGGCCGCTTCCGCCGTTTCGTGGCTGGATACTGTATGAGGGTGCAGCACCAGGTCATATTCCATTTTTCGTTGAGCCAGATACCGCTGCTGAGTTGCTGCTATGGTCATCGTATTGCTCCCTGGGATACAGGACTGATCCGGGTTTCGGGCGGTATCTCTATTGGCACCTCGGGTGGTGCATCCGGTGGCACTTCGGACGGTGGCGCCGGTTCAGATTCCGGCACTGGCTCACTCGGCACCTCCGGGGGTTGTTCAGGAGGCGCTTCAGGTGGCGTTGCAGGCGGAATCTCCGGATCCCCGGCATGGGTCGATTGGGAAGAAAACAGGAACGCCATCGCCATCCACCTCTAACTTTGCTGCGTGCCAAGCATAGTCCATTCAGCGACGACTGCCATTGAGCTGGATCAAAGCCGGGGTAAATTTCAACAACACTTATACTGACAAACTACGCCAGCAACGCCAACAATGTGACGGCCAGCCCAAACATATGGTGACTGAACAGATACAGGGATAATGCAACCGGGATCAGACACCCCCCCCCACATTGACTGCAATGAGTATTTTTCCCTGCCGGCAAGTTCAATTGAGTTAATCTATGGCCTGTTTTATAAAATAGCAACCGGCTAACAACACAGACCAAAGCGGGGAGATAAACGGAACATTGCTATGACTGCCGCATCATCGAAATCCGGTTTCCTGCCGCGCTCCCGCTTGCAGCGCCTTATTGATATCCTGAAGCAGGATGGCTATACCTGTGTTGGCCCGCAGTTTCGCGACCATACCATTCACTATGATGTCATCGACTCGGTGGACAGGCTGCCGCAGGGTCTCAGCGACCAGCAGACGCCAGGACATTACCAGCTCGGTCCAGCCGGTCACCCGCGTTACTTTGCCTGGGCCAACGGGCCGCAGGCGCTCAAACCACTGCTGTTTGCGCCCCGCGAAGCCTTGTGGCAATCGCAGGCTGGTGAAGAGGAGGACCTCCACTTCAGCGAAGTCATTCCGGCAACAGAACCCCTTGCCGTCATCGGCGTTCGCGCCTGTGATATTGCCGCCCTGTACATTCACGACAAGCACTTCCTGCAACAGACATATCGCGACCCCTGCTATCTGGCGCGCCGGCAGAACCTGTTGCTGGTCGCCGTCAACTGCACCCACCCTGCCGAGACCTGTTTTTGCGCCTCTACCGGCGATGGCCCTCACGTGAGTTACGGCTATGACCTTGCACTGTCCGAACTGGATGAAGGCTTTGTCATTGAAGCCCATACGGAAAAAGGTCTGTCGATCCAGTCCCGCCTTGAGCTTGATCGCGTAACCGTGACACAAACCGAAGCAGCACATACCGCCAGCCTCCACGCAGCGCAGCAACAAACCCGCCGCCTGCCTTCACGTAACCTGCAACAGCCGTTGTTCAACAATCTCGAACACCCGCGCTGGGAGGACATCGCCCAACGTTGTCTTTCCTGTGGCAACTGCACCAGCGTGTGCCCGACCTGTTTCTGTCACAGCGAGTTCGACGAAACGGCACTGGATAATTCATGCAGTACCCACTACCGCCAGTGGGACTCCTGTTTTAACCAGGGACACAGTTATATCCACGGCATCACTATTCGCCCTGATACACGCCTGCGCTACCGCCAGTGGCTGACGCACAAGCTGGGTAGCTGGCACGAGCAATATGGCCGTTCCGGTTGTGTCGGCTGTGGACGCTGCATCAGCTGGTGTCCGGTGGGAATCGACCTTACCGAAGAGGCAACCCTCATTTGTGGGGAGGTCGTCGATGACTAACCCTTACCTGCCACAGCAGGCAGAAATTATTGAGCATATTGACGAGTCGCCCGGCCTGTTCACGTTGCGCCTGCGCTTCAGTGATCCGCAGGTGCAGGCCGCCTATCAGTTCGAACCCGGGCAGTTCAACATGCTATACCTGTACGGGGTGGGCGAAATCCCCATCTCCATCGTTTCTGATCCGAAGGATGAGAACATTGTCGATCATACGATTCGCGCGGTGGGGCGGGTCAGCAAAGCCATGTCCCGTCTCAGGGCGGGTGAGTATATCGGTGTACGTGGCCCCTACGGCCGCGGATGGCCCTTGCTGGCCGCCGAACAGCGGGATGTGGTGGTGGTCACCGGTGGACTGGGCTGTGCACCGGTGGTCTCGGTGATCAATTATATCGCCCATCGCCGCGAACGTTTTGGCAAGCTGAACATCGTACAGGGCGTCAAGCATTCCAGCGATTTCATCTGGCGGGAACGCTATGACCACTGGCGCGAAATGCCGGATACCACAGTGCTGCTGGCCGCAGACCGTGGTGACCCCATCTGGCCCTGGCATATCGGCCTTGTCACGGACCTGTTCGACCAACTGGACTTTGATCCTGAACGCGTCAGCGTCATGTTGTGTGGACCGGAAGGCATGATGCGTGTCGTTGTCCGGCAGATGCTGGAAAGAAATGTTGCGGAAAGTGAAATCTGGCTGAGCATGGAACGTAACATGCAATGTGCCGTGGGCCATTGCGGTCATTGCCAGTACGGTGGCAAATTTATCTGCAAGGATGGGCCGGTATTCAGTTATACCGAGCTGAAACCCCTGTTTGGCAAGGCGGGATTCTGAGATGGCGACAAAGCCCAAAGTAGCCGTACACAAGTTCAGTTCCTGCGACGGTTGTCAGCTGGCCTTTCTCAACCTGGGCGAGGATCTGCTGGCCCTGAGTGAACTGGTAGAGATTGTGCATTTCGCCGAAGCCGGCCCGGTGGATGAAGACAGCCCGGTGGATATTGCCTTTGTGGAAGGCAGCATCGCCACACCCGATGACCTGCCGCGCATCGAACGCATTCGCCACAACAGCCGTTACCTGATCAGTATTGGTGCCTGTGCCACCAGTGGCGGGATACAGGCCCTGCGCAACATGGCGGACACCGAACAATGGATCGCTGCCATTTACACCAGCCCGGCGTATATTCACAGCCTCGACGAGTCCACCGCCATCGCCCGGCACGTCAAGGTGGATTTTGAATTGTGGGGCTGTCCTGTCAATCAGCAGCAGATTCTCACAACGGTACGCGCCCTGCTATCGGGTGTACTGCCGCTAGTGCAACACGACAGCCTGTGCCAGGAATGCAAGCGACAACAGATAACCTGCGTCATGGTTACCAAAGGGGAAGCCTGTCTGGGTCCGGTCACCCGTAGCGGTTGTGGTGCACTGTGTCCGTCGTTGGGGCGTGCCTGTTATGGCTGTTATGGCCCGGCGGAGAACACCAATGCCGACGCCCTGTCACAACGGTTTGAAGCGCTGGGCCTGGGCAGGAATGAAACAGCGCGGCGCTTTCAGTTTATTCACAGTGGC
>CAZVBD010000201.1:0-4103 GCA_964625255.1 uncultured Thiohalobacter sp.
GCCGGGTGCAGATGGCGCTGTTCCGGGCGCGGCAGGCAGCCGAGGATGAATACCAGGCCGCACTGCGGACCACCGGCATCGACAGCGCGCAGGCGACTACCCGGCTGGCCGCGCAGCGCCGCTGCCGCCAGGCCACTCACTATCCACCCCACCAGGTCGCCGGCACGGCGGCGAACCTGTTACATGAACTGGCGCGGCGGCCGTGATCTCCGATGCTACACCTTTTCAAAAATAAACCGGGAGAGACGAATGACGCTCGTTGGGGAAAATACACAACAGGCCGCTGTGACCGGGCGACGTATCCTGGCACTGATTCTGGCGGACTATCGAGGTCCCGTAGCCATACGCCTGTGGGACGGTGAACTGGCCATTGGCCATGACAATGCACCCTGTACGGTGGTGTTCCACCAGCCGTCGATACTGCGCAACCTGATACTGCACAGAAACGTCGCACACCTGGCTGAGGCCTATCTGGCGGGTAAAGGCGATATCGAAGGTGATACCGAAGTCCTGTTTGACCTGATGTGCTATATGCGCGACCTGGTGCTGCCCTGGTCCGTCAAGTGGCGGATCGTGCGCCTGGCACTACACCTGCCCGGTGTGCTGCGTCACGCCGGGAAAGAGGCCAAAGCCGTGCGCGCCGGGCATGATGAGCGCCACAATACACGCAAGAGCATCGCCCATCATTACGACGTCAGCAACGATTTCTACCGTCTGTGGCTGGATCGTGAGATGGTCTATTCCTGCGCCTATTTTCCCGAAACCGATCGTTCTCTGGACAAGGCCCAGCAGGACAAACTGGATTATATCTGCAAAAAATTGCGGCTGGCGCCGGACCAGACTCTACTGGACATCGGTTGTGGCTGGGGCGCCCTGGTCTGTTGGGCCGCACGACACTATGGAGTGCGGGCTCACGGCGTCACCCTGAGCAAACAGCAGTATCAATATGCCTGCGACAGGATTCGGAACGAGGGGCTGGAAGAGCGGGTAACCGTCGAGCTGCGCGACTACAGGGAACTGCCCGAAGACGCCCGCTACGACCGCATCGTCAGTGTTGGCATGTTCGAGCACATCGGGGTCGCCAACTTCCCGCAGTATTTCGGCATTATCAAACGGACGCTCACTCCGGGCGGGCTGTTCCTCAACCATGGCATCACCAACGATACCGGCTGGCAGGATACCCCCATCACGCGCTTCATCAACAGCTATGTGTTTCCCGATGGTGAGCTGGCGCGCATCGGTACCGTGATCGATGCCATGGAACAGGCCGGCTTCGAGATCATCGACGTAGAAGGTCTGCGCCGCCACTATGCCATGACCCTGCGTTGCTGGGTACAGGAACTGGAAACCAACCGGGAACAGGCCGTCGCCCTGGTGGGGGAAGCGAGCTATCGCGTCTGGCGCATCTACATGGCAGGCTCCGCTTACTATTTCGACGAAGGCAGCATCAATGTCTTCCAGGTGCTGGCGGGGCATGACCGCGAACCACTGGCCATCGCCCTGCGCCGCGACGAGCTGTATGCCAAAGGCTGTGAATGCCCGCCCTACCAGAAGCCTGAAAAATCTGAAAAGCCCGGGCCGCAGTGAGAATACCCATGTCCACATTGAGCCTGAAGCTGGAAAATGACAGCACCAGAAACGCAATCATTACACAGAACATACGCAGGTCTTATGGCTGCACAGGCGCAACATTAACACCAAGATTGTAAACCAGTTCACCGCCAAAATAGGCTGCCGTCAGCAGTGTGCCGGTTCCCACCAGTGAAATGGCGAAGAATATCCAGCCAGTCGATGCATTCAGTCGCATACCGCGCCAGCGTGCCATCACTTGCCACACCGCAAGTCCAATCATTATCCATAGCGTTGTAAGCCCCAACTCTTCGTGTTGTTCCAGCGGTGCCTTGCCAAAGCCCAGATCAACCGCTTTGTCCAGCGCGATATCACCAAACGTTGCAGCCGCAATCGCAGCCAGTGCTGCCAGTAATAGCGCACTCAGACCAATTGTTGGTAAACAATCTTTCGAGGCCAGATCACCTTTTCTTATCAACACAAAAAAATCAATCGCAACAGCTAACAGGAACAGCACGATGGGGAAATGAACCAGCATTGGATGTACGTGTGCGATATCTATCATTTATTATTCTCCCTGATTAACTACGGGTAAAACTGGCAATCCACAACGCCTCGCCGGTGACGGAAAGGCGTTTTATTTTACCATACGGAGATTCGGGCTACGTATAACTTCCCGGACTTGCCTCAAACTTTCCAAGACAGGAGTCACTACAAAAATAATAGTTCTTCCCGGCATGCTCTGCATGATAGGTGGAATCTTTCGATACCTCCATACCGCACACCGGGTCTTTCAGTATCCCGGATTCTACATACTGCGCCGGGGCTGCCTGAAATTTATCGTGACAGCTTTCGGAACAAAAGTACCAGGTTGTTCCCTGGTACGATTCCTGGGCTGCCGCCGAATCTTCAGAGATGTCCATACCACACACTGGATCTTTAACCATGATCATTCTCCTCTTTGAAAAGTCAGTTTTTCGTAAGATTACCGGCGGGTATCACGGTAGAGGATATCCCGCCGAAGCGGTATCGGCAGAGGCTCTCCCACGTGACCGACCAGCACCTGGTAAACGTTGATACTACCTTGCTCGAAGTAATAGGCTGAACCAGCCATATACAGTCGCCACAACCGGTAGATCTTGTCACCCGCCGCACGGACAGCCTGATCCTTGTGCATCTCGAGTGATTTCACCCAGCGCCGTAGCGTCAGTGCATAATGGCGCCGTAAACTCTCCACGTCGAGCAGTTCAAACCCGGCTTTTTCCATAGCATCATTGACATCACTGATGCGTGCCAGTTCACCGTCGGGGAAAACATATCGGTTAATGAACTGTGTAATCGGGGTTTTCTGCCAGCCGGTATCGTTCGTGATGCCATGGTTGAGAAACAACCCACCACGCTTGAGCACGCGTTTTATCGCACCGAAATACCCTTCAAAATTTTTCAGCCCGATATGCTCGAACATACCGACACTGACAACACGGTCATACTGCGCCTGGTCGGGAAGATCCCGGTAATCCCGTAATTCCACCGTAACCTGGTCCTCAAGCCCCTCGGCACGGATACGCTGCCGGGCATACCGGTACTGTATGTCCATGGTCATCCTCCTTTTCCAGTTTCGATGCATTAGCCTACAAACAGAGTGTAGAACCTGTGTGTCACTCACAGGTCAAGGGGGTAAGGAGAAATATTTATTGTCGAACTGGATAACAGAACCGGCCCGGATTCCGTCGAGTGACAGCGTGGTTACAGGTCTGTCAAAAACTTGTTGCCACGCATTCACCTTCCAGGTCCGGGCCGGGCACCGGGTCGTTCACCTCAACCGACAGAAACCACTATGCGTGGCCATGACCGTGACCATGCTCTTCCATCGATGTTGACTTCTTCAAGGTGGCTGCCAGGGCAACACCACCGACCAGAAGCCCCACGGTAATCTGGTTCCACATCGGGCCTGCCAGATTCGTAAAACCCAATGCAAACGGTGCGACAATCAGCCAGAGTCCCAACACCAGGTTGGTATACTCTTCCCACATCTGTGGGCGGGCAAGTGCCGCAATGGCAAATATCGCCACCGCTGTACCCGTCAGATAAGAGTTGATTGCGGCTATATCGCCAGCCACACCGATACCAGAGAACGGCGCCAGCACAAGCCACACGCCTAACAGGACGTTCGTCCAGTCTTGCCATCGTTGCTTATTCATGACACACCTCCTTTGCTCCGCTGCGAGGCTATCAACAATTGAGTAACCCTCCTGGAGCACATATCAGGTATAGCACATGTGTGCAAGACACAGGTCAAGACCGGTAGCGTGGCTGTCCTGCCATTATTCAGGATGCCCGCAACGTCTCCGCTGTGAAACGGGCCAGGTCACCGAACAGCGCTTCGGCCCCGCTCTCCTGTTCATCCGGCGAACGCTGCAGGTGTAGCTCTACCCGTACTTCGATAGCCGCTATTTCATCCGGGTTTGCCACCGGACGAAGGTGCTCGAACAGAAGTTTGTGCGCAGCCTTTCGCTGCATCACCTCCAGACCAT
>CAZVBD010000202.1:0-3999 GCA_964625255.1 uncultured Thiohalobacter sp.
GTGTATTTCGCCTTCTTCCTCGGTATGCCGTTCTATACCAGGATGGACAAGACCAAGCCGGTTCCTGACAGGATTACGGGGTAAACATCCAATGAAAAAACAATTACTCGCTATTTTGTTGCTTGTTTCTCCTGCGCTGGCGCTGGCCAGTAGTGGCGAGGTACATCTCGATAAAGTCCAGATTAATCCGGAAAACAAGGAATCGCTTCAGCGTGGTGCACGAACTTTCGTGAATTATTGTCTGAGCTGTCACTCGGCCAAGTATCAGCGTTATAATCGCATGGCACGCGATCTGGGCATGAATGAAGAGGATGTCATCGATAATTTGATGTTTACCGGTGATAAGATCGGTGACACCATGGACATCGCGCTGAGCACGAAAGACGCCGAAAAATATTTCGGTGCTCCGCCGCCTGACCTGACACTGGTTGCGCGGGTACGCGGCGTTGACTGGTTGTACACTTACCTGCGGACGTTCTATCTTGATGACAGCCGTCCGTTTGGTGTGAACAACCTGGTGTTCGACAAGGTCGGTATGCCGGATGTATTGTGGCAGTTACAGGGCTGGCAGAAACCGATCTACGAGACAGAGACGGACAGCGAAGGTCACGAGCACAGGAAGGTCGTGGGTCTGGAGCTGGTCGAGCAGGGTAGCCAGACACCTGAAGAATTTGACCGTACAGTACGTGATCTGGTGAATTTCCTGGCCTATATGGGTGAGCCGATCAAGCTGGAGCGTCAGGCGCTGGGTATCAAGGTGCTGCTGTTCCTGTTCGTCCTGTTGATCATTACCTACCTGCTCAAGAAAGAGTACTGGAAAGACATTCACTAAACCCTGCGGCGGGGTGATGCCAGGATGCATCGCCCCGTCCGTCAGGTTCGAATACCTGGAGAAAATGCATGGCCGTAATTTCTAATCGCCGTTCGGTGATGACCCTGTTTTCCGATGCGTCCTGCCCGCAAAGTCATCGCGTGCGCATGGTGCTGGCCGAGAAGGGGATTACGGTCGAAATCGTCAATATCGATCCGGATAACCTGCCGGAAGATCTGATTGACCTGAATCCTTACCAGAGTGTTCCCACGCTGATGGATCGCGAGCTGGTACTGTACGATCCACAGGTCATTGTCGAATACCTCGATGAACGTTTCCCGCATCCGCCGCTGATGCCGGTTGATCCTGTGTCGCGTGCGCGCAGTCGCCTGGCCCTGCACCGTATCCAGAAAGACTGGTACTCGCTGCTGACGGATATGGAGCGGGGTGAAAAGACAGCGGCCAAGGCACGCAAGGCCTTGCGTGACAGCCTGGCTTCCAGCGCTGAAGTGTTTGCGGCCAAGCCCTTTTTCCTCAGCGATGATTTCTCGCTGGTCGATGCCAGCCTGGCACCGATCATGTGGCGGCTCAAGCACTACCGTATTGAACTGCCTGAGCAGGCCAAACCTGTTATCGACTACGCCGAACGCCTGTTTGCGCGCGAGTCATTCCAGGCCAGTCTCACCGAAACCGAGCGGGAGATGCGCGAGTAGCGTCGGTGCGCAATGACCTCGAATCGGCCTTACCTGCTTCGCGCCATTAACGAATGGTTGCTGGATAACCAATGCACACCCCACCTGATGGTCGACGCTAACGCGCAAGGGGTCGATGTTCCACAAAAGTACGTTCAGGACGGCAAGATTGTCCTGAATGTCAGTCCCGGTGCTGTTGAGGGTCTGCGCATCGGCAATGACGAGGTCAGTTTTCTGGCTCGCTTTAGCGGTGTTTCCCAGCTGGTCGCTATCCCCATGAACGCCGTACTGGCGATCTATGCCAAGGAAAACGGGCGTGGCATGATGTTCAGTGAGAATGAAGACGAGCCGAATCCTCCTGGCGGCGGTGACAAGTCAACGCCTCCGGCGCGCCCTTCACTGAAAGTCGTCAAGTAGCGTCCTCAAGAACCGCATAACGTGCCAGTCCGTACAGGGCGGTGTACTCCTCACAGATGACTTTTACCGGTACTGCGCTTAGCAGCTCACTCATGCGCCCCTTATCCATAAAAGCCGTCATGAAACGGCCTGTGGTCAGCGCTGACAGGATTTTGGGGGCGATGCCTCCCCCAAGGTAGATGCCGGCAGTGGCGTTGAGCTTGAGCGCGAGGTTGCCGCTCTCGCGACCGTAGAGTTCGACGAACCAGTCAAGTGCTTCAACGCACAGGCCGTCATTACCTGCCAGTGCCCGCTGGCTGATATTGGCGGCGGCGTCTTGTTGAGGATCGTTCAGCCACTCGGGCGCTGTCGCGTGGCTTGTGGTCAGCACTTGCCGGAACAGTTCCACCAGGCCCGGCCCCGAGACAAACCGCTCCCAGCTGACGTGCCCGTAACGCACCTGCACGCTGCGCAAGAGCGCCACGTCGCGATCTGTCTGTGGTGCAAAATCGGTGTGTCCGCCTTCACAGGCAAACGGCCGGTGCCGGACACCGTCAAACGTCAGGCCGGCTTGCCCCAGTCCGGTGCCGGCGGCGATTATAGCCTTGTTTCCCGTTTCTGTTGCCTGTCCGGTTTGTAACGATGCCAGTGCGGCATCATCCAGTGTATCGATGCCCCAGGCTTGTGCCTCAAGATCATTCATCAGGTGGGCATGTGTTATCCCCAATGCCTCGGACAAGGCAATTTCGGACAGTTCCCAGGGCAGGTTAGTGGTTTGACAACGTCCATCGACGACCGGCCCTGCAACACCAAAGGCGGCTTGTTGCGGTTGTGCATCCGGAGCATCGTGCAGGAAAGTTTTGATGATCGGCTGGAGCCCATCGAAATCACGACTACTATAACGGGTAATGCCTGCAAGTCTGAATCGGCCGGCATCGTGCGTGACCAGCGCGAGACGCGTATGCGTTCCGCCAATATCACCTGTCAGTATGTTCATGTGTATACTCCGGCGTGATGTAAAGTGCAGTGTATCCGATTGCAATCTGTTTTTGTTTTACCGTAGTTTTATGTCTGGAGTTATGTGGAATGAATGCCCCTCTTATACTGGTTGCCGATGATAATTCGGAAGATCTCGAACTGCTCACGCTGGCCATGGAAGCGGCTGGCTATGAAGTTCTGCAGGCACATGACGGTGACGAAGCCGAACGCCTGGCACTGGAGCATCAGCCGGATTTGACCATCCTTGATCTGCGCATGCCGCTGAAAGATGGCTTTGAGGTGGCGACCAGTTTGCGTGAAGCTGATTTACCCTTCATCGCTCTGAGTTCCTACGGTGAGGAGGAGATGGTTGAACGTGCAACGAATGCCGGTTCTCTCGCCTATCTGGTCAAGCCCCTGCAAGCCGATCAGCTGGTGCCCGCCGTACAGGCTGCATTGTGTCGTGCCGAAGACATGCGCCATATGAAAGAATCCATGGAGCAGATGGACAAGGCCCTGTCCCAGAGCCGTGAAATCAGCATGGTGGTGGGCATTATCATGGAACGTTGTGGTTTCACCGCCATACAGGCCTTTGATGCCATGCGTGATGAGGCGCGTTCCCAGCGGCGCAAGATTGCCGAGGTGGCGCGTGAGTATTTAAATGCCGTTGACGCCCTGCACGGTATGACCCACAGCATCGCCGAGCGGGCTCGTGAAAAAGCCCGGCGCAGCAGTGTCAGACGCCCGCCAAAGCGCGGTCCGGCACGAATTATCTCCTGAGTGGAATTGCCTTTCCCGGGCATCCGTTATATTCTGCGCGGCTTCCTGGAGGGGTGTCCGAGTGGTTGAAGGAGCACGCCTGGAAAGTGTGTATACGGTAATACCGTATCGAGGGTTCGAATCCCTCCTCCTCCGCCATTCAATATTAAGTAATATTCTGAAATATCAAGCCTGAATAAATACTCGATCTACCCATCGTTAATTGTTTTCTCGATTTCATGGATATCGGAAATGATGTTGTCGAATGACAGTGGATCACCGTACATCATCCCTGCGCCCAACATTTTTTCGTAATCCGTTCGAAGCGCTTTGATGAGCTGATCATTGGGTGTCAGACGCAGC
>CAZVBD010000203.1:0-3979 GCA_964625255.1 uncultured Thiohalobacter sp.
GCATGTGGCCTCCTTGCCAATTCCATAACTACTGCTTACTTGGTGCTTACTTGAGAATCTACCTCGCAACCATGTTTCTGTAAGCCATTGAATTCTGGTAGCAAGGGGCGGATTCGAACCGCCGACCCCAGCATTATGAGTGCTGTGCTCTAACCAACTGAGCTACCTTGCCAAAACTTCGTCTGCAACCCGCAGGCCGCGAAAGAGGCGAGATTGTAGGGATTTCGCGCTGCGCTGTCCAGCCGCCGGGTGACTAGACGTTGAAGCGGAAATGCATGACATCGCCATCCTGAACCACGTAGTCCTTGCCCTCCAGGCGCAATTTACCGGCCTCTTTCGCGCCCTGCTCACCGCCACCGGCGATAAAGTCATCGTAGGCGGTCACTTCGGCACGAATAAAACCCTTCTGGAAATCGGTATGAATAACCCCGGCAGCCTCCGGTGCGGTGGCACCAATGCGCACTGTCCAGGCCCGCACTTCCTTCACACCGGCGGTAAAATAGGTGTGCAGCCCGAGCAGGCGATAGCCCGCCCGGATTACCCGGTTCAGACCGGGTTCATCCAGCCCCAGTTCTTCCAGAAACGCTAGTTGCTCATCTTCTTCCAGCTCCACCAGTTCGGCTTCGATGGAAGCACACACCGGTACGACAACAGCATCTTCAACTTCAGCCAGCTTGCGCACAACGTCCAGACGCGGGTTATTCTCGAACCCGTCCTCTGCCACGTTGGCGATATACATGGTCGGCTTCAGTGTCAACAGGTGCAGATCATAGAGCAGTGCGCACTGATCATCATCGAATTTCATGGCGCGCGCCATGCGGCCTGCATCCAGATGCGCATGCAAAGGTTCCAGCAGGGCCAGTTTTGCTTTGGCTTCCTTGTCCCCGCCCTTGGCCAGCTTGCCCACACGATGTTGAGCCTTCTCGACGGTATCAAGATCAGCCAGTGCCAGTTCGGTGTTGATGACTTCTATGTCTGATGCAGGGTCAACCTTGCCTTCAACGTGCACCACGTTGTCGTCCTCGAAACAGCGCACCACGTGGACGATGGCATCGGTTTCGCGGATATTGGCGAGGAACTTGTTGCCAAGGCCTTCGCCTTTTGATGCACCGGCGACCAGCCCGGCGATATCGACGAATTCCATGGTCGTAGGCACTACACGTTCGGGGTTTACGATCTCGGCAAGCGCTTCCTGCCTGGGGTCAGGCACCGGTACTACGCCGACATTCGGATCGATGGTACAGAACGGATAATTCTCGGCCTGAATTTCTGCACGCGTCAGCGCATTGAACAGAGTCGATTTGCCAACATTGGGCAGTCCGACGATTCCACATTTAAATCCCATAAGATCTCACTTCCACCAAATCCGGTTCACTTCTGTGTATGCAGGGTATTCATGGCCTTTTCGAACTGGCCGGCGAGAATGTCAGGCATGACGTTCAACGCATCGTAGATGGCATCCTCGATCAGGCGGCGATCTTCAATCGACGGTTTTTTCAGTACGTAGTCAACCACCTGGTCACGGTGACCCGGGTGACCGATACCCAGGCGCAGGCGATAGAATTCCTTGCTGCCAAGGTGACTGATGAGATCACGCAATCCATTGTGACCGCCGTGTCCACCACCCTTCTTCAGACGAACCGTGCCGGGCGGGAGGTCAAGTTCATCGTGCACAATCAATATCTGCTCGACAGGAATCTTGAAGAAACGCATCAGGGCGCCAACAGCCTGCCCGCTGCGATTCATAAAGGTCAGCGGTTTCTGCAGGCGACACTCGTAGCCTTCCAGCTGGCATCGCACGATTTCACTGTGAAAACGTGGCTCGGCACGAAATTCCTGCCGGCAACGCCGCGCCAGATCGTCCACAAACCAAAACCCGGCGTTATGCCGGGTTGGTTCGTACTCGGAACCGGGGTTACCCAGTCCCACGATGAGCTGAATCGCCGGCACCGGCCGGATCGATCAGCCTTCGCCTTCGGGGGGTTCTTCTTCACCACCCTCGGCTGCGGCTTCAGCTTCAGCATCTTCCTCTTCACCGCCACCTTTATGCGCGTGAACCGCTGCAATGGCAAGATCGTGACCTTCACCACGCGCCAGTTCAACCAGGCTAGCACTTTCCGGCAACACCAGATCGGTCAGGTGAACCGAATCACCAATATCCAGCGCAGACACATCGACTTCGATATATTCAGGCAGGTGTTTCGGTAACACTTCCAGCGCCACTTCAACCACATCGTGGGTCAGCAGACCACCGGCCTTGGTACCTGGCGAGACATCGGCACCCACAAAGTGCAGGGGCACATTGACACGAATCGGCTTGCTTTCATCAACCCGCATGAAATCCATGTGCATGATGATCGGCTTGGCCGGGTGACGCTGCATATCGCGCAGGACCGCCTTGCTGGGCTTGCCGTCGATACTCACGGTAAGAATATGGGAATAGAAGGCCTCATGGTCCAGGCGTTTCATGACTTCACTGTGCTTGAGCTTGATCGACTGCGGATCCTGATCCGCACCGTAGATCACGGCCGGCACCATGCCTTCGCGACGCAGGCGGCGGCTCGCACCTTTCCCCTCGTCTGTACGCGACTCGGCATCGAGTTCAAAAATAGACATAACACTTACTCCAGATTTATAAGTAATACACTCTCCCGCGACCAGGAGAGACCTTTCGTCAGTCCATAAACATGGTGCTGACAGATTCTTCATTGTTGATGCGGCGAATGGCTTCAGCCAGCATCTCGGCAATACTCAGTTGGCGAATACGCGTACAGGCCTGCGCATCGGGGCGTAGCGGAATGGTGTCCGTTACCACCAGTTCATCGAGATCCGAATCACTGATATTGTTAATGGCATTGCCCGACAGCACCGGGTGGGTACAGTAGGCCACCACCCGAATTGCACCGTTGTCTTTCAGTGCCTTCGCGGCCTGACACAAGGTGCCCGCCGTATCCACCAGGTCATCGACCAGTACACAGCTGCGTCCCTCGACTTCACCGATGATGTGCATCACCTTGGCGACGTTGGCCTTGGGGCGGCGTTTGTCGATAATCGCCAGGTCAGCGTCGTCCAGCCGTTTGGCCAGTGCGCGCGCCCTGACCACACCGCCGACATCCGGCGACACTACCATCAGGTCCGGTGTTTTCTTACGCCAGACATCGCCGAGCAAAATCGGTGAGGCGTAAACATTGTCCACCGGTACATCAAAAAAGCCCTGGATCTGCTCCGAGTGCAAATCCACCGTCAGTACCCGGTCGGCACCCACGTTGCCAATCATCTGCGCCACCACGCGTGCCGTAATAGGCACCCGCGATGAACGCGGCCGACGATCCTGGCGCGCATACCCGAAGTAGGGAATCACGGTCGTGACACGTGCGGCCGAAGCACGGCGCAAGGCATCCACCATCACAAGTAACTCGACCAGGTTGTCATTGGTCGGTGAGCAGGTCGGCTGGATCACGAACACGTCGCGGCCACGCACGTTCTCCATGATCTCGACCATGCTCTCGCCGTCGCTGAAACGGCCGACGACGCATTTACCCAGGTTAAGCCGCAGGTGATTGGCAATGGCCTGCGCCAGCGGCGGGTTGGCATTGCCTGAAAACACCATCAGGCGATTATCTGCATCCGTTGAAGGCATGCCTCTCATGCTGTCGCCATCCCGATTGTGGTCGAAGTCAATAAATCATTGGCTGGGGCGGCAGGATTCGAACCTGCGTATGCCGGGATCAAAACCCGGTGCCTGGCCGCTTGGCGACGCCCCAAATAAAATCTTCTAGTCCGCGCGCGTCAACCGCTCCATCAGCGGCGAACGATTACAACCGCGCGCGACAAATCCCGCCCAGGGCGCCGGCAGTTGCTGTAACACGGTTCGTGCCGAAGCCTCATCCGGAAACGGCGCAAACACACAGGCGCCGCTGCCTGTCATCCGCGCAGGTCGGTGTTTTGAGAGCCAATTCAATGCCCTGGCAACTTCCGG
>CAZVBD010000204.1:0-3959 GCA_964625255.1 uncultured Thiohalobacter sp.
CCACCGTTGGGTTGTTCACTGATTGCCTTTTCGTCGCGGTGGCGTGTCCATACCTGGTAGTCATTAAAGTCATGTGCCGGGGTGATTTTCACACAACCGGTACCGAATTCCGGATCAACATAGTCGTCGGCAATAATCGGTATTTTGCGCCCGGTCAGCGGCAGTTCCACAAACTCGCCGAGCAGGTGTTTATAACGTTCATCACCCGGGTGTACGGCCACGGCGCAGTCACCCAGCAGTGTCTCGGGACGGGTGGTCGCCACCACCAGCTGGCCGGTGCCATTGCTGAGTGGATAGCGCATGTGCCAGAGGTGACCGTTTTCTTCCTGTGACAGCACTTCCAGGTCGGAGATGGCGGTGTGTAACACCGGGTCCCAGTTAACCAGCCGCTTGCCACGGTAGATCAGACCTTCTTCATAGAGGCGGACGAAGACTTCTTTTACTGATTCAGACAGTCCCTCGTCCAGGGTGAAACGTTCGTGTTCCCAGTCCAGCGAGGAACCCATACGGCGCAATTGGCGGGTGATGTGCCCGCCGGAGGTTTTTTTCCAGTCCCACACGCGCTCGATGAAGGCTTCACGTCCCAGGTCATGCCGTGTCTTGCCTTCGGCCTCCAGTTGGCGTTCTACCACCATCTGGGTAGCGATGCCGGCGTGGTCGCTGCCCGCCTGCCACAAGGTGTTATCGCCACGCATGCGGTGAAAACGTGTCAGCGCGTCCATCAGCGTGTCCTGGAAGGCGTGGCCCATGTGCAGGTTGCCGGTCACGTTGGGTGGCGGGATCATGATGCAGTAGGGTGTGCCTTCACCGCTCGGGGCAAAGTAGCCCTGGTCTTCCCAGCATTGGTACCAGCGCTGCTCGATCTGGTGGGGGTCGTAGGTTTTTTCCATGGAAATCAGTGGTCTTTTGTTAGGCTGCAAGAATGGGCGGGGATTATACCGTACTGGCGCTGAAAGGTCGGGTGGGGCGTTGTCGTGCTATCCTCGCATCCGGGTGGCGTGGTGCCACTCACCGAACATTAATCTGGAGAATTTTGTATGTTTCGAGTTGTACTGGCGGGTTTGTTGTTTCTGACGAGCAACAGCGTATTGGCGTTTCAGTTCCCGATTGAAATGATCGAAGGGGTTGACGGGGCACGGGTCATCATCAATATCAATAAGGAAGACCTGGACAATGATGTGCGCTGGGTACCGTTTGATGGCGCACCGCCTCTAGCGATCAAGGATGTGCTTGATGTCGTGAAAACACACCAGACAGAAACCCCGACCATGAAGGGTGCCACCCTGAAAGAGATCCAGTTACGACGCATCCCGCATCATGAACGCAACTGGCATTACATGGTTGTTATGCAGACGATGAACGAGGACAAGCCGGTACTTCACTACTATGTCGTTTTGATGTCAGGCAAGCTGATCCCGGCAATCCATGAGCCGGAGTCCTACAAGTAGGCGCCAGGCAGGTTTTACGGGGGGCAGGTCGTTACAGGGTAAAAAAAATCAATCCGCGCGGAATAAATGAGGCTGCCGATTGTTTGCAGAGATGACATTCGTCCCAATAACGAACAGGAATCATCCCGATGCAAAAACTCCCCGTTGTCCTGCTGGTGTCATCACTGGCGTTTACGGCTACCTCGCTGGCCGGTGATGTTACACCGATAGCCCCTGCCCCGAACGGCATTGAATTTCCTGCAGACTATCCGAACTGGCGTGTTATCTCCGTATCGCATCGCACCGATAACAAGACCATGCGTGCAGTGCTTGGCAATGCTATCGCTATCGAGGCCGCACGGGCGGGTAACACTCATCCCTGGCCGGACGGCGCTGTGCTCGGCAAGGTGGTCTGGAAGCAAACCACAGAGACGCACTGGTCGGCAGCCATTGCCCCCGACAAGTTCGTGCATGCCGAATTCATGTTCCGCGACAGCCGGAAATGGGCGGACAACGGTACGGGCTGGGGTTGGGCGCGTTGGGTCGGTAATGCACAAAAGCCTTATGGAAAGGATGCCGGTTTTGAACAGGAATGCATCACCTGTCATACACCGGTCAGGGATAACGACTGGGTGTTTACCACACCGGCCCTGTTCCCAACGGTATCCCGGTAACAGCCTGGCTGCCTGATCGCACATGCCGCGCCGGGATGAACAGGTTCTCCAGCATATCCCCCGATTGCGGCGCTATGCCCGTGCCTTGCTCGGTGACAGTGACCGTGCCGAGGATCTTGTACAGGAAACACTGGCGCGTGCGCTCGGCAAATTACACTTCTGGCGACGTGGCAGTGACATGCGTGCCTGGTTGTTTACCATTATGCACAACCAGTTCGCCAATGATTGCCGACGCGCGCGGATACGCCCCGATGTCGTGCCGCTGGATGACATGACTTCAGAACCGATGGGCGTTGATAATGCCTCGCTACATACCGGTTTTCGAGACATTGAGCAGGCCCTGATGCAGTTATCGGAGGACCAGCGAGCAGCACTGTTGCTGGTCAGTCTGGAAGGTTTGTCCTATGCCGAAAGTGCGCGTGTGCTGGGTATTCGCCCGGGCACACTGATGTCCCGTTTACACCGGGCGCGGGAAAGACTGCGTGATTACCTGAATGATGCCCCTGAAAAAGTCAGCCCTATACGGAGCGTGACGTGAAGCAAAACGACAAAACCATCAGTGACCATGAACTGCATGCCTATGTGGATGGTGAGCTCGATGCACAGCGCCGCCTCGACGTCGAAGCCTGGCTGGCAGCTCACCCGGATGCGGCAACCCGGGTGCGTGATTACCAGTTGATTCAGACACAATTACACGCGCGCTACGATGCTGCACTGACTGAGGTCGTTGAAAGGTCGCTGCCACCGGGCCGGTTTTCTTTTGCAGGATTTGCCCGCGTAGCAGTCGTTTCCGCACTAATGCTGGTATCGGGTCTGTTGGGCTGGTCGTTAAAATCCGGCCCGGATCTGAGGGTTTCCGGGCCGCTCATGGCGGACCTGGTGCAGCCGGCTGCCTTTGCACATCAGGTCTACTCCAGTGATACCCGTTATCCGGTGGAGATCCCTGCTCCTGAACAGGCTTCGCTGAACCGCTGGTTGTCACAGCGCATGCACACCGAGTTACGGGCGCCGGATCTGTCCCGGGAAAACCTGGTGTTTATGGGAGGGCGTCTGTTGCCATCCACCAACCGCATGGCAGCACAGTTTATGTACGAGGATGCCCGGGGTCAGCGATTGACGGTGTATGTTCGCCGGGTTACCGGTCTGGACGGAGCAAGTGAATTCAAGTACCGCGAGCAGGGCGATCTGCACGTGTTTTACTGGATTGATGGTGAGATGGGCTATGCAGTGACGGGCACGCAGCCAGCATCGCGTCTGGTTACTGTCGCCAGTGCGGTGCAGGCATCATTCAATACCCTTGACCAGAAGCCGGCTGACTAATCCGGTCAGGCTTCCGGTTTTGCCCGTGCGATCTTTGCCACCAGTTCCGGAAGCGCCAGTTGTAGCTGCGTGCGGATGTCTTCGCTGAGTTTTTCACTGCGCTGTTCCGTCGCGCTGTGTATCAGTTTGGCGAGTTCTTCCTTGAGGACCGCTTCGATTTTCCAGCTGACCAGTTGTTGCAGGTCTTCGGTTAAATCGTTGACCAGTTCCCGGATGCCATCGGCTTCCAGCAGTTGCTCGATGGTGTCAAGGTTGCTGAGGTCGGGTCCGGCAGACGGTGGCGGGTTGACCAACAGGTCCGGGTCGAGAGGGTTTTCCAGTATCGGCACACCGTCATCGTCGAGTTTGACTGGTTGTTCTTCCATCAGGATTTGATCTCGTGGGTCCGTAGCGGGTAACCGCGTTCCTTGTAAAAGCCGTAACGGCTGCGACCTTGCTGACGCACCGTGTTGTCGGCATTGACCAGTTCGGCCACACGCTCAAAGCGGCTGAAAAACAGCGGGACATCGGCGGCCAGATTGATCAGCACCTGGCTGGC
>CAZVBD010000205.1:0-3941 GCA_964625255.1 uncultured Thiohalobacter sp.
CCACCACCGCCCTGCATCTGGCGCATGAAGAAAATCCACACACCGATGAGCAACAACATCGGGAACCAGGAAATGAAGATCTGCATCAGCAGCGAATCCTGTTCCGGCGCCTGCGCCTTGACTTCAACCCCGTTGCCCAACAGGTCATTGATCATTTCGGGATCGTTTGGCGTATAGGTTGAAAACGACTCGCCACTCACCAGCCGTCCCTTGACGACACGGCCATCAATAACGACGCTCTGTATACGACCGGCTTTGACATCACCGATAAATTCAGAATACGGCACGCTCTGTGCTCGGGGTGCAGGGGGTCCAAAGTTATTGAACACGGACATCAGGACAATCGCAATGATCACCCAGAGCAGGATATTTTTCGCCATGTCGTTCAAATCGTGTACCTCATAAAATTAAAAGTTGCTGACGGCGATTGTCGGGCAGGAAATAACGGAAAGGCATTGTCCTGTAAGGGGTTTCGGCCCGGAAGGTAGTTTCCCGAAACGATACTATACTTTCCGGCCCCTAGCCAGTGCATATACCTCACGACTACGCGGTCTTGAAGCCTTCGGCTTGCGGATCAATACCTTGTTGTAACGCTTCCTCAGATCACGCACCAGTTCATCAAAACCCTCGCCCTGGAACACCTTGACCAGCAAATCGCCCCCGGGCTTCAGTACCTGGCCAGCAAAATCTACTGCTAATTCCACAAGATACATCGTTCGCGGGATATCCACAGCTTCCGCTCCACTCATATTGGGGGCGATATCCGACATTACAAGGTCAATCTCCCGACCATTGAGCATTTTTATCAGCGATTCAAGCACATTATCCTCGCGGAAATCGCCCTCCAGGAAGTCCACACCCGGTAGCGGATCCATGGGCAGAAGGTCCATGGCCACGATCTTGCCCTTGCGGCCGACCAGCGGCAGCGCATACTGGCTCCAGCCACCCGGGGCAGCGCCGAGATCCACCAGCGTCATGCCCGGCCGGATGATCCGGTCGCGCTGCTGGATTTCATCGAGCTTGTAGACGGCGCGCGAGCGGTAGCCTTCACGCTGGGCACGCTTCACGTACTCATCGTTAAAGTGCTCTCTCAGCCAGCGGTTACTGCTCTTGCTTCTGGACATATTCCCTGATTCGCCTGTGGGGTTCGGTTATACTCTCGCGCCGGATTCGGAGTATTCATGAATGTCACTGACGGAACAACAGAAAAAGCACCTGCGCGGACTCGGCCACAAGCTGAAACCGGTCATCATGGTGGGCAACAATGGCCTGACCAAGGCACTACTGGATGAGTTTGAGCGTTCCATCGCACACCACGAACTGATCAAGGTCAAACTGACTGTCGGTGACCATGAGACACGCGATCAGGCCATAGAAACTCTGCGTGAACGCAGCCACGCCGAACTCATTCAACGGGTCGGCAACGTCGCCCTGCTGTTTCGTAAAAGGAAGAAAAACTCCGCCTTTGAGACGCTCTGAATGCCCATCATCGCCGGGCTGGTCTTTGCCGTATTCCTTGTGTCTTTTTCATGGACGGTGAATCGGTGGCTATGCGGCGGTGAACTTCGTTGTGACCGTTACCTGATGGCGCTGACCGCCTCGGCGGTTTTTCTTCTCGCAATTTTGCTGGAGTCGCTCGTCAATCCAGCCTATGAAACACTGTTCGGACACAAGCTGTGGGAATACCGTGTGCTGCCCCTGCACGATGCGAACGTCTCCGCACTCAGTGTGGCACTCTGGTCAGCCTATGGCGTTCACCTTTACTTTACGCTCCAGTCGCTACGGCTTCGTCTGCCCGAAAAACTGAAAGGCCGTCACGGAAGAGCACTGGTTATCGGTTTTGAAGCGCCGCTGTTCGCCGAAGTCACCGGGAACCTGATCTTCCTGGCAATTGCCGGTCAGTACTATGCCTATTATCTGCCGGGAGATCTGCTGCACCTGACATCACTACAGGCCGTCCCGGTGTACGCTGTTTGTGTATACCTTGGCCTGCACATTCTGGATCGGATCGAAACCTTGCCACGGCACCGGTGGATTCCAGCCGGTCTGTTCGCAACCGGTATTGTTTTTCTGTTTGCCGGGTAGGCAATTGACAGACTTTATCTGTACCACCCCGTGGCCTACCAGGTTCGCCTTAACCCTATCAATACTCCAAGATTTTTCATCTCGATTCGGGGCTGAAAAACCGACCCGACAGGTGCTCCGTTACGCTTCAATGTTTCCGTGTTGCTATTACCCAAACGCTGGCGTTGGTAGGACAGATCGAGTGTGGCCTCCAGCCTGGGTGACAGTACGCGTATCCAGCGTCCCCCGACCCGCCAGCCCCACCGGTCCCCAAGATTCAGATCAGCCGAATCAAACCTGTCGCCAAAATTGATTTCAACCTCCGGACTCAGCGCACGAATCACCCGACCATCCAGAATCCATCGGTTCTTTTCCTGTGACCAGGCCATCTCCATACCAGCCTGGAACTTCCACCAGCGGGAAGATTCATCGAGACCGGCAACCGCACCCGTGGACTGGATGTCGCGGCGCCAATAACGAAAACCGGGGCCGCCATACAGAGACAAGGCCGGAGCCACAACGGACGGCAGGTGATAAACCACCATGAGCGACAAATCCACAAGCTGCTCACGGGTAGAACTGTTTATCGGCACCCGGGTCTGGGTTTGACCGTCGTAATCAACATCTCCCCCGTAATAGGCAGCCCCGAGTCTGATTTCCGTCTGTCTGCTCCGAAACGCGACATCCGCATCGATTCCATAAAGCGGACCCGATTCGTGCACCAGGCGGTCGCCCTGCTGGTCAAACTCCTGCAGGTCAAAATCCAGGAGACCGCCACGGATAGCCAATGTCCCTGCGCCTTGTGCATCGGCACACGAAGAATAGGCTGGCAACAATGCCAGCATCAGCCATAGAACTGTGATCAGTCCCCCGGAACCTGGCACGCTAAGCAAGATTTACAAGGCATCCCAGGTTGTATCAATCGTTGAATCCGTCACGCCATCCCCATCTTCATCGATCTGCAGACGCACGTTGACCGAGTCGATCACGAGCAAGGTCACACGACTGTTGTTGGCGCCGGTAATCGTGGCCTGACCGGTGAATGGATTATTTGTGCCAGTGCCCTGAAATTGTGTGTCTGTCACAAGATTGGCTTCGCCGCCCATAGACGGACTGCTGACTGTTGCGGAGATATCAAGCGTGTAAGCACCTGTTGCAGCATCATCCGTGGTGTTGAGCTGGAAACCGGTGATCGTCGCGGTGACGCCGCCAGAGGTGTACTGAATACTGCTCCCGCTCAAAGTACCGACAGATGCCACACCGTCCGTTGTGGACTCGGAAAAGGACAGGCTGCCATTCAGTGTTTCACTCTGGCCGTTTTCTGTGGCAACTAGGTTATTCATCTGCATGGTGAATTGCAAAGTATAAGGGAAGCTTGTGATATCACCGCTGACAACAAGACCACCAAGCGCCATACCACCATTAAGAACAACACCCCCTTCGTTACAACTACTGAATGTCAGATTCATAGTATCGCCGGTGGAAATGGTACTGTCATTATCCACATCGTCCAGTGAAAAACTGAAATTGCCACCCCCCGTACAAGTACCGTTACTGGACAAGACAACACCGGTAACACCGGAAAACTGTCCGCTGGCAACTAACGGCTGGGCAGACCTCAGTATTGACACGAGCGCACCACCGATATCCGCACCACCACCGGTCTGCGTTACTGCGCCAGTAAGCACGTTGCTGCCCGACCCGGCACCATCCAGACTGACGGCACTATCGTATACCGTACCTGACACCTGAACCGCATTGGCTGCACTGATCGTCACCGGTGCACTGGCGGCAGCCGGGCTACTGCTTCCACCACTTCCACCCCCACCACACCCGGCAAGCACGAATGCCGAACTTAAAAATAACCCTGCGACTTT
>CAZVBD010000206.1:0-3831 GCA_964625255.1 uncultured Thiohalobacter sp.
ACTTGAGAAAGTAGCGGTCTTCCTCTATGCGCAACTGGCGAAAGTAGTATTCTTCCTCGTACATTGCCACCACATAGCAGCTATCCTGTACCAGACCCTCCGGGTCCACAATAATGATGCAACCATCTTTGAATTCCGGTTCCATCATGTCACCCAGTACCCGCAATGCAAATGGCTCACTTGCGGAACAACCTGTCGCTTCCAAGATAACTACCTCATATCATTATCAATTCCCGTTCGCGTATTTTACCACGATCTGTTACAGCCAGCAGCGTTAAAGTAAGGCCCTTGCGCGCCGTCAAATACACCAGCATTGGTTTGATTCTAGAGGAATTTCCGTGACACCGCAGGATTTGGTTACCCGCAATGTACGTCTGGTTTCATTGCCCGAAGTCTGTATCCAGGTACAGGCGCTGTCCAATTCATCGCATACCACAGCCAATGATATCGCTGATGTTGTCAGCAAGGACACCGCACTGACGACTCGCCTGCTGAAGCTGGTCAACAGCGCCTACTTCAGCCTGCCGCGAAAAATCGATACCGTATCGCGCGCCGTCAACATGATCGGTATGCGTGAACTGCGTAACCTGACACTCGCCGCATCCGCTGCCGAAGTGTTTTCAAATATTCCACCAGACCTGGTCGATATGGCCGGTTTCTGGCAACACAGCGTCTACACCGGTCTGCTGGCGCGCAACCTGGCCCAGTGCTGTAACGTCCTGCATAGTGAACGCCTGTTCACCGCCGGGCTGCTCCACGATGTCGGACGCCTGCTGATGTTCATGAAAGTCCCGGAAGAAACCGCCAGTGCCGAAGCCCTGCGCCTGCAATCAAAGCGGGATATCTGTGAAATCGAGGAAGACCTTGTTGGCTTCAGCCACGCCGAAGTTGGCGAAGCGCTGCTGCTGCACTGGAACATGCCTGACAACCTGTGTGCATCGATACGCTACCATCATGATCCCGGGGCAGCGGACAACGCACACCTCGAATCGGCCATCATACACATTGCCGACAAGGTCACGCATTGTGCCCAGGAAAGCAAGGATCCGTTAGGCTCACCCTTCTATGACCCTTACGGTGCGCTGCTGGACTCCGACCTGAACTCGGAAAGCATTACCGAACAGGCGATATCACATCTGCAACCAGGCGCTCTGCAACTCACCCACATTACAGAACAACAGATTATAGACTGCATCGGAAAAGCTGCCGCTGCATTCAACCAGGTACTGGACTTGTTGTATCCGATGGCGTGGGAAACGCCGCGCTAGTCTAATTATTTCCTCAGGCTGACTACCGTACTGACGCCATGTCCCTATATCACCACTATCCCTTCAGAAAAGAAACATTGTGGCGCTATCAAGCTTACTGCTGAATTTCTAGAATTAATGTGTCGACAAGGAGTGCGACCATGCCAGGGAAGACATTTCGCCGGAAAGAACTGCCGTTACCGTGGATCCGGCATACCATCACAGGGAGTTTCATTTCATGAAGCTCCATCTGCCCACACTTCGTTTCAACCTGGGATTCAGGGGAAAAACCCTGCTGCTGCTCGGTACGGTACAGACCGTTTTACTGGCTATCATTTTAATTGCGGGGTTCCGTTATTACTATGCGGAAGAAATGGAGCATGTGGCTGACCAGCTCGTTGGTCTGGCCAGTGCTACAGCCGCCGCTACCACGGATGCAGTGATTACCCATGATTTGACGACATTACAGCGTTATGTTGACAGTGTTTACAATCATAACCTCCTGGCTTATGTGCGCATCCTCAATCGTGAGGGCCATATTATGGTATCGGCTGGCGAAGCAGCCCTGCTGGAACGACCGTTTTCCGGGGACCGTGAATTCTCTGAGGTATTACGCGGCGACAAGATATTTGATGTGACTATCCCCGTCAGGTATGACGAGTCTACGTTCGGCCGGGTTGAGCTTGGCCTCGATATAAGCGATATAGATAATGAAATTAACGAACTGGCCCGGGATGCTTTCCTGCTGGGTATAGTAACACTGGTAACCATGATCCTGCTCATCGCCTGGCTGCTGCGCCTGATGACCCGACGCCTGGACAGGCTCAAGTCAGCCTGCTTCGGGCTGGTGCAGGGAGATGCCAGCTTTTCCACCCGCCTGAACATGGGTGGCGAAGATGATTTTGCACAAATCGCCATATACTTCGACCTGTTTATGGGACAGTTGCAGGAAATGGTAAAAAAAATCCTGGCACTGGCTGAAGGTTTGAGTAAAGCCAGCAAACAGGCACAGGACGTCACCAGCAGCACCAGCGCCTCTGTAGAGCAACAGGCTCAGGCCATCGCCGAGTTTGCCAGAACCATCGAACAAATGGCCAACAGCAGTGAACAGGTAACCGGGCAGATTACACAGGCGCTGCAACAGGCCGCCGAGGTACAGGAACAGGCACAGACGGGGCGCGGGGTGGTAGAAACAGCCCTCACTGACATGCAGTCACTGGTTGCGGGTATGGATGACCTCAGCCTGACTGTAACCCGCCTGGCAGGTCGTCACGCCGACATCCGAAAGGCACTGGATATGATCGAGTCCATTGCGGAACAGACCAACCTGCTGGCACTGAATGCGGCTATCGAGGCAGCCCGGGCCGGTGAGCACGGCCGTGGTTTTGCCGTGGTGGCTGATGAAGTCCGCAATCTCTCCCGCCGCACCACCGAATCCACATCCCAGATACAAAGCTTGCTCGAATCCATCCATACCGACAGTGAAAAGGCCGTAACCACCGTAAGCGACAACACGGAACAAACCCGACTTACCCTTGACCAGGTCCAGGAAACCGGTGAGACCTTCGGTCGTATCGTCAATGCCATCACCGGTATCCGCAACCAGAATAACGAAAGTGCGCAACTGGCTTCACAACAACATCTATTGGCACGGGAAATTCTCGGCAGTATCACTGAAATTAACAACAACATCGCAAACCTGGTCGCCATCGCCCGGCAAAATATTTCTGATAACAGCGATCTGGCTCAATACTCCGTACAACTGGCAGCTGTCGTAGGACAGGTCATGAATGATGACCGCAACAACGTACCGCAGGAAAAGGATTCGTCCGTGGAACTTTTCTAGAAACTTTTGCTGTAGCACAACCACACCTTGTACAAGGCTCAGTCGCGGTTATCGCCGATGGCATGGGAACCATCACTGCAACATCCTGAATACACCAGAATATTCGACCCTGCCCGTCCCGTGTCATTCCATTACCACTGGTAACCTTCGGAAACCTCCGTCACCGCCCGCGTATTCTCTATTTCTGCTCCCGGAAAAACCTGACATCACCGTGTGGACTTTTCTCCTCAAGCCGCCTCAAGTTTCTTTGACCCCAGACGATAATTTCGTTGTAATCGTTATATTCGCTTAAATCGCTCGTTTCGCTTAAATCGTTGGTGTATCATCGGATGTGACAACAGGGTCACCCTGGAAATTCTATGAAGAACAGAAAACAAAACTTTCTAACACCAAATCAGGTAGCTGATTTACTTCGGGTTTCTCCCGTAACGGTGAGACATTGGGCATTGGATGGCAAATTGAATTTCGTCACGACACCAGGCGGTCATCGGCGATTCTCCCACGACGACATTGTGCAATTTGCCCGGCAGCACAATATGTCCCTGCCACATCATGAAACCGGCGATCTGCGCGTACTGGTTGTGGACGACAACCGCGATCTCTCTGATTACCTGGTGGAATTGCTGAGTGGGCAGGCGTGCGGCATCAGCGTCGATGTGGCTTATGACGGCTTCGAGGCCGGCGAAAAACTACATGTCTTTAAACCCGATGTGGTGTTGCTGGATTTGATGATGCCAG
>CAZVBD010000207.1:0-3804 GCA_964625255.1 uncultured Thiohalobacter sp.
GTGAGTTCCAGTAGTTCACGGATATCGGGTTCATCATCGACGATGAGGGCCAGTGGCGTACTCATGTGCAGGGGGTCTGTGTTGTGGTTACAGGCATGGGGGGCATTCTAGCAGAGGTGGTGGGCAGGGATACCGCCCTGCGCCGGCATGACGATATACCCGGGTACTGGTGTGACAAGGCATCAGCCATTGACGGCAGAGAATTCTATCCGGAAACAGCTGCCACCTTCGCCACGCCGGTGGTAGCTGAGGTGTGCACGATTCAGTTCGCAGAGTTCCCGGGCAATGTACAGGCCCAGCCCGGTACCGCTGTTCTCGGTGGTGAAGAAAGGTTCGAATATCTGTGCAGCGGTGTCAGGATCGATGCCCGGGCCGTTGTCCAGTATCTCAAGACGGACTGCACCGTCGTCACTTGCTGCGGCGCGCAACCGCACCATTGCATCGGCGGGTGAGTGGCGCAGTGCGTTCTGGCTGAGGTTGGCGAGTACCTGGCGCAGGTGGCCGGGGTCGCTTTGTATACACAGCGTATCATCCTCAACATCCAGAATAAGGCGGGTGGCATCGGCACCTTCAGTTTCAATAAATTCACCGTGAAACAATCGTAACCATTCGCTCAGTTGCAGTGCCTGTGGCTGGCTTGCTGTGCGCCGTGACAGTTGCAGGATACTTTCGATGATTTCGTTGACCCGCATACTGTGACTGTTGATGATTTCAGTCAGTCGCTTGTCGCCACCATTCAGATGTTCGGATTCGGACAGTAACTGTGCAGCATGGCTGATCGCACCCAGTGGGTTGCGGATTTCGTGTGCAATACTGGCGCTCATTCGTCCCAGTGAGGCGAGTTTGAGTTGCTGGCTTTGCTGTGCCAGCAGTGTGTCATCGTCCAGTAATACCAGTGTGCCGGCCCCTTGAGAGGTGTCCAGTCGCGTGAAACGGGGGGTGAGATCGGTACCTGCTGCACCGCCTGGAATGCTTTCTGCCTGTAACGCCGGGTTGTCTTGCCAGCGTGCCATTTGATCGGCCAGTGCGGGAGAGAGTTCGCGCAGCTTTCGGCCTTCGGCAGCATCCAGTTTCAATAACTTGTGTGCTCTGTCATTGGCGAGCCGGACCACGCCGTCTGGATCAACAACCAGGATGCCTGACAGTAACTGACGAATCACATACTGGTTGAGTTGCTGAAGGTTGGCGAGGTCAATACCGCGCTGCGCCGCCAGGGCTTCACTGTCGCGCAGGCGGATCGCCAGCACATGGGCCAGTGCTGCCGTGGCGAATAGCACCATACCCATCAACCCGGCACGCGTGACCGAGCTTGCATTGGTATTTTCAAGTGCCAGCAGCGTTATACCGGTTTCCAGCAGCAGTGCCAGCGCGGCCACGGCAGCAAACAGGTAAGCCATGCGCCCCGGCAGCAGCAGTGCGCCAACCGCTATGGTAATGATGAGGAGTGCGCTAAGCGGGCTGGCGACACCGCCCGTGGCGTGGATGAGCAGGGCTAACGCACCGATGTCGGTGAGAATCTGTAGCAGTGCCTGAAAGCGGTACCCCGGGCGTTGCAGACGGGTTGCGGTGCCGGAGAGAAGACTGAATAGCAGCCAGGCAAGCAGGGTCGCGCGAAACAGGGCATGATCCTGGACACCGAACGGGTTGCTGTCCCGCAGGGTGAAATACAGAACGGCCAGTAACCCGGTGAGGACCAGGCGGTAGAAGGTCAGCAGGCGGAGTCGTAGCCAGCCAGTACGGGTATCCTGTTGCACGTTATCTGCTTCGGCAGTCCTTGCCATGCGTGTCAGCGGTCCTCATCCCGGTGCTGTGTGGAACAGTAGTCGCGATCTCCTTCGTGGATAGCTTCATTGCGAGGGATGAAAGTACCGCAGCGGGCACAGCGGACCATGTCATCGACCTGTTGTTTCTTTGCGGATTTTTCAATGGGAGAGCGACGGCCCAGCCGGAACAGAATCCAAACCACCAGCGCAATGCCGAGTAGATAAATGAGTATGCGTATGCCGAACATGGTTACGTAGTGTACCGTATAAGTCGGAAGCTGCCAGTAAGGCTTTACTCCACCCCCTGTGATTCCGCAGAATACAGCCCTTCACATTCAGGAACCCGCCATGCACCTTCACGAATATCAGGCCAAACAATTGTTCCGTGACTACGCCGTGCCCGTGCCCGAGGGTCGTATGGTGGAGTCTGCATCCGCCGCCGCAGAGGCCGCCAGCTCACTGGGTGGTAAACGCTGGGTGGTCAAGGCGCAGGTGCATGCCGGTGGAAGAGGCAAGGCCGGTGGCGTAAAGCTGCTCGACGGTATCGATGCCGTTCGCCAGTTTGCCGACGAACTGTTGGGTAGTCAGCTGGTGACCAAACAGACCGGCGCTCCGGGTTTGCCTGTCCACAGGCTGCTGGTGGAAGGGACGGTGGATATTGATCGTGAACTGTATCTCAGCCTGCTGGTCAATCGGCAGTGCGAACGTATTACCGTCATGGCCTCACGTGCCGGTGGTATGGATATCGAGGAAGTCGCGGCAAAAGATCCTGGTGCCATTCTCACTGAAGCCGTTCATCCGGCAGTGGGACTGCAACCTTATCAATGCCGGAATCTGGCCTTTGGACTGGGGCTGGCGGGCGATCAGGTCAAGGCGTTTACTCATATGATGGGTGGCCTGTTCCGGTTATTTGAGCAGGAGGATGCCAGCCTTGTTGAAATTAACCCGTTGGTTGTGACATGTGACGGTGCGCTGCTGGCACTGGATGCCAAGCTGGATATCGAGGACAACGCGCTGTATCGCCACCCGGATACCGCTGAACTGCGCGACCCGACCCAGGAAGATGACAAGGAGCGTGCCGCCAGTGAACACGGCCTGAACTACATCACCCTCGATGGCAATATTGCCTGCATGGTTAACGGTGCGGGACTGGCGATGGCGACCATGGATCTGATCAAGTTACACGGCGGTGAGCCGGCCAACTTTCTGGATGTGGGGGGTGGCGCCACGGCGGACAGGGTGGCGGAGGCGTTCAAACTGATCCTGTCCGACACCAAGGTGCGCGCCATCCTGGTCAATATCTTTGGTGGTATTGTGCGCTGCGACCTGATTGCCGAGGGTATTATCCAGGCGGTCGAGGAAGTTGGTGTTGAACTGCCGGTGGTCGTGCGGCTGGAAGGCACCAACGTGCAGCAGGGCAAGCAGTTGCTGGCGGACTCCGGTCTGGGTGTCATTGCTGCTGAAGGTCTCACCGATGCCGCGCAGAAAGTGGTTGCGGCCATTGCCGGACAAGCGTCATGAGTATTCTTATTGGCAAGAACACACGGGTCATTTGTCAGGGATTCACGGGCAAGCAGGGTACCTTCCATTCCGAACAGGCGCTGGCCTACGGCACGCAGATGGTTGGTGGTGTGACACCGGGCAAAGGCGGGCAGACACACCTCGATCTACCGGTGTTCAACACAGTACAGGGTGCCGTGGATGAAACCGGTGCAAATGCCAGCATGATTTACGTACCGGCCGCCTTTGCCGCTGACGCCATCCTGGAAGCTGCCGATGCCGGTATCGACGTGATCGTCTGCATTACCGAGGGTATTCCGGTGCTGGATATGGTCAAGGTCAAGGCTGCGCTGGCGGATCGCCCAGTGCACCTGATCGGCCCCAATTGCCCCGGTATTATTACGCCGGGTGAATGCAAAATTGGCATCATGCCCGGCGCTATTCACCAGCCGGGCCGCATCGGTATCGTGTCGCGCTCGGGTACCCTGACCTATGAAGCCGTATACCAGACAACCCAGGCCGGACTGGGTCAGACCACCTG
>CAZVBD010000208.1:0-3803 GCA_964625255.1 uncultured Thiohalobacter sp.
TGGCGGAGAGGAAGGGATTCGAACCCTTGTGGGGCGGTAAAGCCCCCAACCGATTTCGAGTCGGTGCCGGTATGACCGCTTCGGTACCTCTCCAGGATATTTCTACTTGAAAATCAACGGGAAGTAGCACAAGCTGGTTCTGCCCCGTCGAGCGGGCGCTATTGTACCCCAGCCCCGGCAGGGAAGGCTAAAATTATCCGTCACCCGCCGCTAACCTGAGTAACTGCCAGAAATGATATAAAACCGGGTTTGTACCCACCCTGCCTATGCGCCTTGCCCTACTTCTCCCCGTTATTTTGCTCTTCGGATGTGACATTCAGAAATCACATCTTGACCGTGTTCTAGGCAATAACGAACTGGTTGTTCTTACCCGCAATGGTGCAACCACCTACTACCAGGGGCCTTTCGGCCCGACAGGACTGGAATACGACCTGGCCAGGGGCTTTGCGGAGTTCCTGGGCGTCAAACTCAGGCTGGAAACAACCGATACGCTGTCTGATATTCTCAGCAGCATACAATCCGGTCGAGGTGACGTTGCCGCTGCCGGTCTGACGGTTACGGAAGAACGTGAGCACATTCTCAATTTTGGCCCTGCCTACCAGCACATTACCCCGCAATTAATCTATCGCAGCGGACGACGTGCACCGAGAAGTCTGGAAGATCTGGGCGGCAGTCTGGAAGTTGTTGCACAGAGCAGCCACGCAGAAAAATTACGCAAGCTGCAACAAACCTACCCTGACCTGTCATTCCAGGTAAATTCGGAGCTTGAAAGTGAGCAACTGCTGTACCTGGTCTGGGAACAGGTCATCGATTTCACGGTGGCGGACTCCAACGAGGTTTCCATCAACCGGCGGTTTTACCCGGAACTGCGTGTTGCCTTTGATATCAGCGCGCCGGAACCACTCGCCTGGGCTTTCCCACCGGGTGAGGACACCAGTCTGCAAGAAAAAGCACGTGAGTACTTTGAAGAACTGAACCGATCGGGAAAACTCGAACGCCTGCTCGAACAGTACTACGGTTATGTGGCCGACTTTGACTACGTCGGCACGCGGCGCTACATGAAACACATCAAGGAACGTCTGCCCCCTTTCCGTAAATGGTTTGAACAAGCCGGAAAGAAAACGGGTGTGGACTGGCGGCTACTGGCGGCCATCGGTTACCAGGAATCACACTGGAACCCGAAAGCGGTTTCCCCAACCGGGGTGCGCGGTATTATGATGCTCACACGAAATACCATGCAACACCTTGGTATCAAGAAAAGCCGGCACGACGCCCAGGCGAGTATCGAGGGTGGGGCGCTGTATCTCACCAACATTAAAAAGAAGCTGCCGGAACGTATCAAGGACCCGGACCGCACCTGGTTGGCGCTGGCGGCCTATAACGTGGGATTTGGTCATTTGGAAGATGCACGGATTCTTGCTCAACGGGCGGGGGCAAATCCTGACAAGTGGACAGTTGTGAAAAAATACCTGCCGTTACTCAGTCAGAAGGCGTGGTACAAGAAAACACGTTACGGTTACGCCCGGGGACGCGAGCCGGTACGCTATGTGGAGAATATCCGCAGTTACTACGACATACTGATCTGGTTAACAGGCAAGGACCATCTGCCCATTGAAGTATCACCGGCGTTCAAGATCAATACACCGGCGCTGTAACGGTCAGGCCACCTGCACGGGAATGGCATGACCCTGGCGGACAATATGATTGTCCGCATCCAGGTACACAAGCTTCGGCTGGAAGACCGTGGCCTCCTGCTCATCAAACACACCATAGGTGCAAATAATAATGCGGTCGCCCGGATCAGCCTTGTGCGCAGCTGCGCCATTGATGGAAATAACGCCGGAACCCGCCTCTGCACGAATCGCATAGGTGGTGAAGCGCTTGCCATTGGCAAGGTTGTAGATCTGGATTTGCTCATACTCCCGAATACCTGCCGCCTTGAGCAAATCACTGTCAATCGCACACGAACCCTCGTACTCCAGCTCGGAGTGGGTCACATGAGCGTGGTGTAATTTGGATTTAAGCAGGGTGATCTGCATCCGTCAGTCTTCCTGAAATGGGCAATGAGGCCATTATCCCAAGTTCTACGGAGGCCTGCAAACCGTCCGGTCCGTTGTCAGACCCGGATATTGTCGATCAAACGCGCCGCACCCAGCCTTGCAGCAGCCAGAACCACGCAGTTCAGCTCGCCGAGAGCCACCGGTTGCAGGCTTTCAGCATGACGAATTTCCACATATTCCGGGCTGAAACCCGCTTGCCCCAGCGCCTCCATGGCCCCTTTTTCCAGTATTCGATAAGGGGTTTTTTGTGCCGCGATCTGGCTGGCAACCTGGCACAGGGTACGGTACAGCGCAGGCGCTATCCGGCGTTCCTGCTCGTCGAGATACTGGTTGCGTGAACTCATCGCCAACCCGTCTGGTTCACGTACTGTCGCCACGCCCCTGATGTCAATCGGCCAGCCGAGATCAGTGACCATACGCCGGATGACTGTCAGCTGCTGGTAATCCTTTTCACCGAACAACGCCACGTCCGGCTGTACCAGATTGAACAACCGTGCCACCACGGTCGCCACCCCGGTGAAATGTCCGGGCCGGAAGTCATTACACAAACCCTCGCTCACTTCCGGCACCTTGATCACCGTACTGCGATCTGAACCACGCGGGTACATGGTGGATACCTCGGGAGCAAACAGCAGCGCCACACCTTCAGCGGCCAGTTTTTGCTGGTCGGTCTGCAGCGTACGGGGATAATTATCCAGATCCTCGCCAGGACCAAACTGCAGGGGATTCACGAAAATACTGGCGACCACATGTGGCGCAACCACCCTCGCTTCGCGAACCAGTTGCAGGTGCCCCTCGTGCAGATTCCCCATGGTCGGAACAAAGGCGATACGTTCACCCGCCTGCCGCCAGTGGCTGACCTGTGCCCGAAGGGTATCAACGGAACTAACCGTTTCCATCGTCAGGCCAGGGTGTGTTCCGGTGCCGGGAAGTGCCCTGCCTTGACCGCCTCCACATAGGCACTCAGTGCCGCCGGGATATCGCGCCCCTGCTCCAGGAAATTGTGCGAGAACCTCGGTCGTTTGCCGGGCGTGATACCCAGCAGGTCATACAGCACCAGCACCTGTCCATCACAATCCACGCCAGCCCCGATACCGATAACCGGAATACGCAGGCGTTCACTGACCTGCTTTGCCAGTGCTGCCGGTATGCATTCCAGCACCAGCATCGACGCCCCGGCCTGCTCCAGCCCGAGTGCGTCATCGAGCAGTTGCCTGGCGGCATCGTCATCGCGTCCCTGCACCCGGTAGCCGCCGAGCTGATGCACCGACTGTGGCGTCAGGCCAAGATGGCCACACACAGGTATACCCTGCTGTGTCAGGGCAGTAACGGTTTCAAGCATCCGGTCACCACCTTCCAGCTTGACCATGTGCGCACCGCCCTCGCGCATCATGCGCGCGGCACTGTCCAGTGCCTGTGTAACAGTGGCGTAGGTCATGAAGGGCAGATCAACCACCCGTAACGCATGCGTCGCGGCACGGGCAACACAGGTGCTGTGATAAATCATGTCATCGAGTGTCACCGGCAAGGTGGAATCATGCCCCTGTACGACCATCCCCAGTGAATCGCCCACCAGCAGCACGTCGACACCGGCCGCTTCCAGCAGGTGGGTGAAGCTGGCATCGTAACTGGTCACGACGGCGATTTTCTCACCGTCCGCCTTCAGGCGTAACAGCGTCTGTGTCGTGACTGGTGCGGAACTAGCCATGGCGACGATCCCCCGCCAGCAACCCCTGCGGGACA
>CAZVBD010000209.1:0-3686 GCA_964625255.1 uncultured Thiohalobacter sp.
ATCGGTGAAGTCGTCAAGGTTGATACCCGTACCGGCGAATACGTCGGCCGTGCCAAGGACTGAAACGCCGACTGACTGGCGCCCTGGTGCCAGCAATGAAGTGTTGCGGACACGTGCCGGATTGCTGGCGCGCATCCGCAATTTTTTCAGTGAACGGAATGTGCTGGAGGTTGATACACCAGTACTGTCGTCTGCGGCGACAACTGACCCGGCCATTGAATCCTTCCAGACCCGTTACAGCGGGCCGGGTGCGGCAGAGGGCAAAGCGCTGTATTTGTGCAGTTCTCCCGAGTTTTTCATGAAACGATTACTGGCGGCGGACAGCGGGCCGATCTACCAGCTTGCACACGTCTTCCGTAACGGCGAGTACGGCGCCCGCCACAATCCTGAATTTATGATGCTGGAATGGTACCGGCCGGGTTTTGATTGCACGGCGTTGATGGATGAAGTGGATCAGTTAATGGCCGCAGTACTGGACGGGTTTGTTGATGTTAGTCCGGCAAAACGTATCAGCTACCGGGACTGGTTTGTTGAAGGAACAGGACTCGACCCGTGGTGCGACGAGGTTGCTGCATTCCGGCAGTTTGCGAGGCAGCAGTTGGGAGAAAATCTGCCGGCGCTGGATGATGAAGACATGGATGGCTGGCTCGATCTGATTGTGAGCCACTGGCTGGAACCCCGGCTCGGCTCGACTGCACAGTTTGTCTTTGACTACCCGCCCTCACAGGCGTCACTGGCGCGCGTTCGTGGTGGCGAATACCCGGTTGCGGAACGTTTTGAACTTTACTTCGGCGCTGTCGAACTCGCCAATGGCTTTCATGAACTGGCAGATGCTGATGAACAGCAGCAGCGGTTTGCTGCCGAGAACCGCTGCCGGGTACAACGCGGGCAGGCGGAAATGCCCATGGATGATGCCCTGACAGGTGCGCTTGTGCACGGGCTGCCGGATTGTAGCGGTGTAGCACTGGGTATTGATCGACTGCTGATGGTGGCAGTTGGCGCTGCTTCAATCGAAACCCTGATGCCGTTTGATCTGAGACGGGTGTAACAGGATATCCGACTATTATGATGTCTGAACAGATATTCCAGACTGCCATTGTGCTGGTCGAAACCAGTCACCCCGGTAATATCGGGGCCGCCGCGCGCGCCATGAAAAACATGGGGCTGCACGAACTACGGCTGGTTAATCCCGGGCAATATCCCTGTGCCGAGGCGACAGCGCGCGCATCGGGCGCAGATGACGTGCTCGCTGCGGCGCAGCAGTTTGACTCCATTGATGCAGCAATCGCCGATGCCACGCTGGTTATCGGTGCAAGTGCGCGCAGTCGTTCCCTACCGGTACCGATGCTTGATCCCCGTGGCTGTGCCGAGCAAGTGCGTGTACACCCGGATGCCCGTAAAGCCGTGATTCTGTTCGGTCGTGAGCGTACCGGGTTGACCAATGAAGAGTTGAATCTTTGCCATTACCGGGTACAGATCCCCGTCAATCCTGAATATCCTTCCCTGAATGTTGCCGCTGCGGTGCAGGTTATCTGTTACGAGTTGCGGATGATGGCGTTGGCTGATTCCGGAGAATCGCAAGCAGATGTCGACACCGATTACGCCACGGCACAACAGATGGAACAGCTCTATCAGCATCTGGAACAGACACTGGTTGAGCTGGAGTTTCTTGACCCGGATAAACCCCGCCAGTTAATGCGCCGTTTGCGTCGCCTGTACAACCGCGCCCGGCCGGACCAGAACGAGGTGAATATCCTGCGTGGCATCCTGACGGCGACAAACAAAAAAACCTTCAGGAATACGTGAATTGGCGCACTGGCTGCCGACGCCTATAATGGGACGCTATCTTTAAGGCCAGGTGACTTATGTGGGAGCGATTACGGGAAGACCTGAACTGCGTATTTGATCGCGACCCGGCGGCGCGCACCGATTTTGAAGTTATTACAACTTACCCGGGTTTCCATGCGGTGATGATGCATCGTTTTACGCACATCCTGTGGAATAACGGTCTGCCCTGGCTGGCACGGGTATTGTCGAATGTCGCCCGCTGGTTTACCGGTATTGAAATTCATCCCGGTGCGACGATTGGCCGGCGTTTCTTTATCGATCACGGAATGGGTGTTGTCATCGGTGAGACGGCCGAGATCGGTGATGACTGCACCCTGTACCACGGCGTCACGCTGGGCGGCACCAGCTGGGAAAAAGGCAAGCGTCACCCGACCCTGGGTAACGACGTGGTGATTGGTGCAGGTGCCAAGGTGCTGGGGCCGATTCACATTGGCGACGACGTCCGTATTGGCTCCAATGCGGTTGTGGTTCGT
Organism: uncultured Thiohalobacter sp.; assembly: GCA_964625255.1. Lineage (GTDB taxonomy): Bacteria > Pseudomonadota > Gammaproteobacteria > DSM-19610 > DSM-19610 > Thiogranum. The sequence goes on from CAZVBD010000209.1 coordinate 2,322, forward strand.
GATGTCCATGAAGGTTCCACCGTGGTTGGCGTGCCCGGGCGTGTGGTCGGTGGCAGTCTTTCCGACCAGCAGAAGCGCCGTGATGCTATTGCAAAAAAAATGGGTTTCGATGCCTACGGCAGCACCCAGGATATGCCTGACCCGGTAGCCAACGCCATTAACAGCATGCTTGACCACATTCATGTTATGGATAAACGGCTGGAGGACATGTGCCGTGGCCTGAAGGGACTCGGTGCCGAGGTGGCTGACATGCAGATGCCGGATCTCGGTCCTTGCGAGCTGGACAGCCATACATCCTGTGCAACACCGCCAATCGAAACCGGGGATGAGGAGCCAGTGCCGGACGACGATAAAGCGTCCAGTGACAAGAATGATCGTAAGCCCGACTGACGCACGCGGTTAGCGAAAAGGCCTGTGCCCGGACCGGGCTGTTCATATACCTGGACAATCTGTGGCTTGTTATTGCGCAGATGTTCCCACACATCAATGCCTTGTCTGCCTGTGGCCGGTAACCTCTGTTTCTGGCGGGTTGGTAATTCTTGACTGTTTTACTCAGTTATGGCACTTTAGCAATGTTTTCCGAGGGTTGAATCAAGGCAGGCTCGCATGAAACTGACCAGTAAAGGTCGTTATGCCGTTACCGCGATGCTGGATCTGGCGCTACACGCGAACCAGGGTCCGATCACGCTTTCGGTGATTTCCGAACGTCAGGGCATATCACTTTCGTACCTGGAGCAACTTTTTACACGCTTACGCCGTAACGGGCTGGTGTCCAGTACACGTGGCCCCGGCGGCGGCTACCTGCTAAGCGCAGACGCGGCGGATATTGCGGTTGCCGATGTGGTGGCGGCGGTTGATGAAAGCGTCAACGCGACGCGCTGTGGTGGTGAAGAGAATTGCCAGGATGGGCAACGTTGCCTGACCCACGATCTATGGACAGAGCTCAGTGACCAGATATTCACTTTTTTAAGCAGTATTTCACTGGCGCAACTGGTTGAGCAGGGCGCCTCGAAACGTGCTGGCGAGGAAGCTGATGTGAAGCAGGATCTGAAGGTTGATGTCGTGTTTGCCAACCCGGCTGTGGAGCCGCTCTGACGCGGATCGGACGGCAGGCATGAAATGCTATCTTGATTACAACGCCACGACGCCGCTCGCCGGGCCGGTGCGTGATGCCATGCTGGACTGTATGAACGGGTTGCCGGGTAATCCTTCCAGTACGCACCAGTTCGGACGTGCCCGACGTGCAATGATCGACACAGCACGCGAGCAGGTGGCGCAGCTGGTTGGTGCGCAGCCTTCACAGATCATTTTTACCAGTGGTGGTACCGAGGCCAACAATCTGGCCCTGCATGCCATCACTGCCGG
>CAZVBD010000210.1:0-3686 GCA_964625255.1 uncultured Thiohalobacter sp.
GGGCAACTATGTCATCGTCTTTTGAGTGTTCTTGTAGCAGACTGGCAATATCGCTGATCACCATGTCGGCTGCACCGAGACCAATGTTGTCCTTGACGTCCTTGAAGTTGTCCATCAACAGGTAGATCAGGGCGGCGTTTTCCGAACCGCTGACGGCGTTGGTGATGGCCAGTTCCAGCTCTTCCATGAAATACTGGCGGTTGAACAGGCCTGTAAGGACATCCTGCTTGCTGAGGAATTTGAGTTTCTGCTCCAGCTCCTTGCTCGATCCCACCTGGTTACGGATGATGATCTGGGTACAGGCCTCGCCATCAATACTGGCGGGAGAAAATTCCATTAACGCGTCAAATTGTTTGCCGTCAGGCAACTGGCCGTGGGTTTCCAGCGAGTTTTCGCTGGCTTCTTCCTTGCTGAAACTGCGAAGGAATGCCTTGAATTTGTCGTGTTCATCCGGGATGACCATATCGAGTATCGGTGTGCCTTCGATTTCCTCGATATCATCGAAGCCGAACATTTCCAGGTAAGGACTGTTGGCGAAGATATGCATGCCTTCATGAACGTAGGCAATGGCATCCCGTGAACTTTCCATTAACGAGCGGGCGCGTTTCTCACTTTCGTGGAACCGGGCTTCAAAATTCTGTGCCTTGCTGCAGGCACTGAGCTGTCGAAGTTCACGCCGGGTAACCAACTGGAGGTGATCGGGTTGGTCGTACGAGCACAGATCGGATGCCCCCTGACGCATGGCTTCAACGATGTCAGACTCGTTGGCTGTTTCACCTATGGCTATCAGGGGGACAGGTGTTTTGCGTTCCTTAAGGAGCTCGGCAACATCGGATAGCGATATGGATTCCAGGCCCATGGCGCACAGCACCAGGTTCGGCATATTTCTGTCCAGGGCGGCACAGATGCCTTCGCTGTCTTCTGCGTAGTCCAGTCGGGAAGCCCACCCGGCATTTCTGAGGATATTGGCAAGGGCTTCCGCATCGTTCCGGGATTCTTCGACGATGAGCAGACGCAGGGTTTGATCCTTGTCCATTGGGTGCTGTGCTCCTGAATTCAGATTTTTCTCGCCAGCTGGTGGCTGACAGTGCGCTACTATTGTTTCGGCAGCAGGGAGGGGTTCTTTACCTGCTGGATACTATTCTCAGCGCGTTCTGATTTGCGCTGTAAGCGCTTTTACAGCAACGGGTTTCCTGCTAGCATAAAATCATGCGGTCACCTTCTGTGGCCGGGCCGAACCAGCCGGGGACAGGGTATGCAACAGATCAGGGTAAGAGCTGAAACTCCCGATGACTTCAGTGCCATCGATGTCGTTAATCTCAGCGCATTCCAGGGCGAGGCGGAGGCGCAACTGGTCAGTGAATTGCGAAAGTCGCCGGGTTTTATTCCGGACCTTTCTCTGGTGGCAGAACTCAATGGACGTATCGTCGGCCACGTGGTGCTGTCCCGGGTAAAGCTGGTGTCCGAGCGGGGCGAAAGTGAGATTCTCGCGCTGGGGCCGATGTCGGTGGTGCCATCGCAATCCCATCGTGGGATTGGTTCGGAGCTGATTGACGCCGCCGTGGCGCGAGCCAGGCCGCTTTGTTACAACGCCATCGTGGTAGCGGGACACCCGGATTACTACCTGCGTTTCGGTTTCAAGCTGGCAACAGACTGGGGTGTGACCTGTAACCTGCCGATTCCGGATGATGCCCTGACTGCCATGGAGTTGGTCGATGGTGCCCTGTCCGGTGGCGGGATTGTCGAATACCCGGACCTGTTCAGGGCACTGTTCTAGCGCTGGTTGGCTTACAAAAGCTCCCAGACGTCATCAAAGTCGCTGCTGGTTGATTTGCTGGCTGGTTTTTTCTGTGAGGGGAGTGATACTTCACCCAGTGCTGTGAACTGGAACTGGGCAAAACTGCCGGTATTTTCTACCAGCCTGGTCAGGGCAACGCGTACGTTTTTCCCGTGACAGTTGATAATGGCGGTGTCGCCCACCTTGAACGGTGGTGAGGGTAATAGCAATGTTGCACTTTGTTGCAGGGTGGCAATTTCGGGCAGCAGCAGGCCGCGGGTAAAATCATCATTTTTTGCGCCATGTCGATCGGGCTGTCCGGCGATAGCAACAGCACCCGGTGACAGCATCTGTACACCCAGGTCCAGCCCCCGCTTGTCTGCAAATTTCAGCCAGCGGATGACACCCAGTCGCCAGTGGAAGGTATCCGGGTCGCTTTCTTCACGTATTCCCAGCAATTCGCCGACCTGCGCGCGAGTGGTCTCAAGATTGTCCCACAGCAGGCAATAACCACCGGCACTGATATTAACCATCTTCCAGTTCTGGGTGCGATGGCTGGGGTTGATCTGCATGCCTGACGCGGCGCGCGCCACGGCATTTTCCAGACTGGTCGGTAGTGCGTCCCCTTCAACCCGGTAATTCATTTCCCACACGTCGGGCAGTTGACTGTGCTCAGGCTGCGCATTTTGAGTGCCAAAGTGGACAGGTTCCCGGGTATGCCCGTCTGACTCCGGGTTGACTGACAGGTCGGAGTGGCACACCTCACTGACAGGTGCCTGATTGAAAGCAACCTCACCACTGACAAAGTAGTGAATTGAACTCAGTCCCATCGAAACGATGACTTGTGACTGGTCTTTCACGCGTGAATAACGGCGCCGGGGCATGACACCCCATACCAGCATCAGGTGCCGTAAGGCGGAAGGTTTGATACCGGTCGGACGTTTTCCATGGCTTTCGCTGATGGTGTTGCGGATGTGCTCTGCTAAACGTCCGGTATTCAGGGCACGGATTTTACTGTGGTTCCCGGTGGTATCTCTGAGTACCAGGTAACTGGGTGGCTCATCGGCATCCAGGTTCACGGAAAAAAGTGCGTCGGGCAATTCTTCGAGCATCTTCAGGTCACTGAACCTGGCCCAGTCTTCCAGGGCATCGTAGATATCTTCTACTTCGCCGTGGCGCAGGCGATAGGGGCAGGCCAGCGCCAGTAGCAGGATCTGTTTATAGCCATCCGTTACCGTAGATGAATGCTGGATAGCCGCGACGGCATCCATGACTTTGGTGCGGTGCAGGCCATTGCTCTCCGCGTAGCGATACAGCGAGTGAATTTCCAGCCAGACGGATTCCGGGCAAGGTTCATAGACCTGGAATGCCTTGAGCAACACCTGCCCCAGGAGTTTTATCGAACGATGTATCGCGGTTACCAGAAGCTTCCTGTCCTTACGGCCGACACCGGCGATCTGCTCCATGACCAGCACCTTGTAACCGGTGGCCAGCGCACGAGTGATTTCACACGACAGGTGGGCAATCTTCAGGTTCTTCATTTTCGGCGGTAGCGGTTTGCCGACAATGTGTTTCTTCATATGGTCCGTCACAAAACGAACCGGCTGTTGCAGGAGTTCCAGTGCCTTGAATCGTTGCTGAGCGGGGATGTCCTGGTGATTGAGGTCGTTCAGTGCTTCATACAACTGCCTTGTTGTCTCTCCCACGTTGGCCATGGGAAGATGACCAATCCATTCCTTCACACGGGTGTGCTTGCTGTCGAATGAACCCTGTTTCGGGCTGGTACGGTTTGGTACAGAAAGTTGCATGGGCAATTCGTCCGCTGGTTATTGTTGCAGTGCGGGTTCCAGGTTGAGGTGCTGTCATCCCTGCGTTTCGCTCGGGCTATCGTCCTGCCAGCGAAAAACTG
>CAZVBD010000211.1:0-3579 GCA_964625255.1 uncultured Thiohalobacter sp.
ATGATAGTGTGGGAGTTCCCATGTGAAAGTAGGACACTGCCAGGCTTTAATACCAGAATACCCGGTCACTTGTGGCCGGGTATTTTTTTGCCTCGATTTTTCTAAAAACCCGATATTTTGAAGGTTTGGCCGACTTGGTCTATAAGTTAGTGATGGCAACAAGCATTCAGACGGGGTCAGAGTCATGGCGCAACCGAGAATACTTCCGCTTCATCCGCTTCCTCCGTCGGTAGGTTATTTCGAGCCGAGTCAGGAATTCGCGGCGCGAGTCACCATGGACTCACCAGCGCTGTTGGCGATGACAGATTTCCGTCAGCAGATCCCGGTAACCATCGAGCCGGATGTGTCGATTGAATGGGCGCTGCAAAGAATGAAAACAGCGGGTGTGCGGTTGCTGTTTGTCGTCAACCCTGGCAAGCCGCTACTCGGACTGATTACCTCAACGGACATCCAGGGTGAGAAACCTGTTCAGTTTCGACAGCAGCTCAATTTGCGACATGAAGAAATCATGGTGCGTGACATTATGACACCTCACGGCGAGCTTGAAGCGACCGATATGGCCGATGTTGAACGGGCAACCGTCGGCGATATTGTGTCACTGCTGGAGAAGGTGGGTCGACGACATGCGTTGGTTCTTGATCAGGACCCGCATACTGGCGACCCGGCTATTCGTGGGATATTTTCAGCCTCACGAATTGAGAAACAGCTGGACCGGATTATAGAGACCATCACTATTGCCCAGACCTTTGCGGAAGTAGAGTCTGTGCTCAACAGCTGATGTCAGAAAGCTGGCTGGGCGACCAGTAGTGCTTCCGGGACGGCATTGTTGATGGCAGCGGGCAGCCGCCAGGATACCTTGGCTTCGGGGCGCACAATGACCCAGAGAACATTCAGCTTCAGGTTGAGGTCAGCAAATACCACCGCATGCGTATAGCGTTTGAGTACCCGTTCAATCTTTGCGACGGTTTCCTCGATCATGTGCTTGGGACGATGACGGAGCTTTGGAATAATCATCATGAAGTCCGAGAGTGGTTTGCCGTGTTCATCCTCACGTGGTGCACGCTTGTACAGGGGGGCTGAGGGGAGCATTTCCGGTGAGTACACCAGGTTTTGCTGAAATCCTTTTTGCAATGCATTCATGTTCGTTACCGTGCTGCCTGTAAGGTTAGAATTGCAGGGCGTGCGCCCATTTCCGCTATCGGCGGTGAGGCGTCAATATTAAATTCCCGGTTGGGGTGGATACGATGAATCGGCGCTTTATCAGGCCTTTGGTAATATTGTCAGGGGTTCGGATTGTCACTTGTGGCTATGTTAAACTCGCGTAATGTCAGTGCGTTATCGGTTAATTGAGTTTCTTGTCGACGGCTGCTTCCATTCTGGCGAACGGTTGGCCGAGCAGCTTGGCGTCAGTCGTGCTGCCGTGTGGAAACAGATTCGCCGGCTCAGCGAGCTGGGACTCGATATCCATGCCGTGCGCGGCCGTGGATACCGGCTTGCGGTGCCATTTGAGCCTCTTGATGCGAAAATCATACGCCGGCAAATGACTGCCACACTCAGTCAACGGATTGAATGCCTTGACGTACAACGCGAGGTAGATTCTAGCAACGATTTTCTGAAGCGCATGCATCCGCCAACTGAACGCCAGGGTATTAATGTCTGTCTTACAGAATGGCAGCGTGCCGGGCGTGGCCGTCGTGGGCGTGACTGGATTTCACCTTATGGTGCAAACCTGTACCTCTCACTGGCTTGTATGCTGGATGAGGCAGTGCTGCAATCCGGGGGGTTGAGCCTTGCTGTAGCGATTGCGGTACATCGCACCTTGCGCGAGCTGGGCGTGGACGGACTTGGATTAAAGTGGCCGAACGATATTTTCTTTAACGGACGCAAACTGGCAGGTATCCTGCTGGATCTCTCTGGTGAGAGTGGCGGCAATTACCAGGTCATAGTTGGTGTTGGCATCAATTTACATATGCCGGACAGTGCCGCAGGAAAGATAGATCAACCCTGGGCTGACCTCAGGGCGAACCATCTGGAATTACAACGAAACAAACTCGCAGGAAAACTTTTGGAAAGTCTGGTACAGGTAATCGATACATTCTCCCGACAGGGACTCGCGGCATTTGCTGAAGAGTGGCAACGCCACGATATAACGGCTGGTCTGCCGGTTAATCTTCATACGGGGCAGCAACAAAGCATCAGCGGTGTGGCAAGAGGTGTGGATCCTCATGGTGCTTTGCTCATCGAACAGGATGGCAGGATCCGGGCTTTCCATGCCGGTGAAGTCAGTGTGCGGCTGGCAGGATGATTTTGCTCATTGATATTGGCAATACCCGCGTTAAATGGGCGTTGCAGGACGGTGATGACTGGGTCAGCGGCAAACCGTTACTTCGAGGTTCAAAGCCATTCAAGGACATTGCACGCCCGGCATGGAAAGAGCTTGAAACGCCTGAACGAGTCATTGTCTCCAATGTCGCCGGTGCAGCGTTTGAAAAGTCAGTGTGCACCTGGATAAAGCGGCGCTGGAAAATTACGCCGGAGTTTCTGCATAGCCAGGCTGAACAGTGTGGTGTAACCAATGCCTATGCAAAGCCGGAACGGCTGGGTAATGATCGTTGGGCCACATTGATTGCTGCACACGCACAGTGTCGCGGGGCTGCCGTTATTTTGAGTTGCGGGACGGCCATTACGATTGATGCACTGTCTGCTGACGGCCGCCATCTCGGTGGCCTGATTGCGCCCGGCATTGAACTTATGATTTCATCGATTCAGGCCAGGGCGGCGGATGTCACTATTGAAGAAGATGATCCTGGCGATATTTCATTGCTCGCCAGCAGTACAGAATCAGCCGTTCTGGGCGGCAGCCTGTATGCGGCCGTGTCACTGCTGGACAGGGTCAGTGCAGATCTGCGGCATGAACTCGGCAAGGATGTTTCCCTGCTACTCACCGGTGGAGATGCCGAGCGGCTGATGCCATTACTTGAATACCAGCCGGAATTCGAAGCGGAACTTGTTCTGAAAGGACTGGCGGTAGTTGCAAAGGAGACGGCCGTTTGAAATATCTCGTGTACCTGTTGCTAGCGGCTAACGTGGCGTACTTTGCATGGATACAATCGCAGCCGGCTCCGGTGCCACCGGTACCGCAATCACGGCCACTGCCATCCGGTGTTGAACCGCTTGTTCTGTTGTCGGAAAGAAACCGGGTCGGAACGGTGGCGGCCAGTGCGACAAAACCGGCTGAGGCGGACGTCATGGTCGAGCTGGCCCCTGACGCTGCTGCACCGTCATCGGCTGACATAAGAATGCCACCGGTTACCGAGGTTGCGTCGATCTGCCGCACCCTCGGGCCGCTGGCTTCCGCTGACGAAGCGACCGGATTGCAAGACCGGCTGACCACGCGAGGTTTTCCCGCCGCACTAAGAGAGGGTGAAATTCAGGTTCCATCCGGCTATCAGGTGTACTTGCGGGCGACATCATCCGGGAACGCCCGTGACGTTGTCAGTGGTCTGGAAGCCGCAGGCATGACAGATTATTTTGTCGGCAAGCGTAACCGTATATCACTCGGTATATTTTCCAGCAAGA
>CAZVBD010000212.1:0-3574 GCA_964625255.1 uncultured Thiohalobacter sp.
TTGCGGAAGTTGGTGATGCCGGCTGCGGCCAGGGTCTTGATCGGGCCGGCAGAGATACCGTTAACGCGGATGCCGTCCGGGCCGAGGCTCTGTGCCATGTAGCGGACGTTAGCTTCCAGGCTGGCTTTGGCGAGGCCCATGACGTTGTAATTCGGCATGGCCTTTTCGGCGCCGTAGTAGCTCAGGGTCAGCATAGCGCCATCGCGGCCTTCCATCATTCGGCAGCCGGCCTTGGCCAGGGCTGAGAAGCTGTAGGAGCTGATTTCGTGGGCAACCCGGAAGCCTTCGCGGCTGACGGATTCAAGGTAGTCGCCTTCCAGTTCGGCGCGCGGTGCAAAGGCGACGGAGTGGATAATAATATCGAGGTGATCCCAGTAATCGTCGAGGTGGTCGAATACGGCGTCGATCTGTTCGTCATCGGAGACGTCACAGGGTACGATGATTTCAGTGCCGCATTCGCCGGCCATTTTTTCCACCCGGTCACGCAGTTTGTCGTTCTGGTAGGTAAAGGCGAGTTCAGCGCCTTCACGCTGCATGGCTTTGGCGATGCCCCAGGCAATCGACCGGTTGCTGGCGAGTCCTACGATGAGCGCACGTTTGCCGGTTAGAAATCCCATGGCTGCTTTTAACCTCTGTCTGGTGTTGGATGGCGCTAAGGTACCGGAAAACTGTGGCGACGGGAAGTCCTGTGAAAGCCCGTCGGCGCACCCTATAATGCGGGCTCATGCATGTGTCAAACACGGGGTTCGACAGGTTGGGCGGGTTTCTCAGGGGGCTGGGATGGCTTCTCGTCAGTATTGCCGTCGTTGCCTGCGGTGACCAGCCGTGGAACAGCCCCTATCCGCCGGATCAGGCGGGTGAAAATATTCTGTATTCCTCATTCAGTGCACGGCCCAAGCACCTGGACCCGGCCCAGTCCTATAGTTCCAATGAAGTGGTATTTACCGGCCAGATCTACGAACCACCGCTGCAATACCATTTTCTCAAGCGCCCCTACCAGCTGGAACCGCTGACCGTCACACAGATGCCGGAGCCTTATTATCTGGATGCCCAGGGTGAACGACTGACTGATGGCGCGCCAGAAACCGCCATCGCCTTCAGCGTCTACGACATCGAGATCAGACCCGGTATTCAGTATCAGCCCCACCCGGCCTTTGCAAAAGACAAGGGAGGGCAGTTCGTCTACCATTATCTGAACGCGTCCGATCTTGATGACATCGACACGCTGGCAGATTTCCCCCTGACCGGCAGCCGTGAGCTGGTGGCGGCTGATTATGTGTACGAGATCAAACGCCTTGCTCACCCGCACCTGCATTCACCGATCTTCGGCCTGATGGCCGATTATATTGTCGGGCTGAAGGAATACGCCGGGACATTACGAAAGGCCTGGGATGAGCAGACAGAAAGCGCTACCCGGCCGGTGGTGCTGAAACTCGACGCGTTTCCGCTGGAAGGCGCGACGGTGCTGGATCGTTACCACTACCGGGTTATGGTGCGCGGCAAGTATCCGCAGTTCCGCTACTGGCTGGCCATGCCGTTTTTTGCACCGGTCCCCTGGGAGGCCGATGTGTTCTACAGCCAGCCGGGCATGAAGGAACGCAATATCAGTCTCGACTGGTACCCGGTTGGCACCGGGCCATACATGCTGACGGTGAACAACCCCAATCGTCAGATGGTGCTGGAGCGCAATCCCAATTTCCACGGTGAACGTTACCCGGACAGTGGTGAGCCGGGCGATGCCGCCGCAGGTTTTCTGGGTGATGCAGGCCGTGAGCTGCCGTTCATCGACAAGGTGGTCTACAGCCTGGAAAAAGAAGCGATCCCCACCTGGAACAAGTTCCTGCAAGGCTATTACGACGTCTCGGGTATCAGCTCGGACAGCTTTGATCAGGCGATTCAGATTGGCGGTGGCGGCGATATCTCGCTGACACCGGAGATGCAGGCGAAGGGTATCCACCTCAATACTGCCATTGCCACGTCGATGTACTACATGGGGTTCAACATGCATGACCCGGTAGTGGGTGGTGACAGCGAGCGTGCCCGGTTACTACGCCGTGCTATCGCAATTGCGATGGATTATGAGGAATACATTTCCATCTTTGCCAATGGTCGCGGCATACCGGCACAGGGGCCATTGCCACCGGGTATCTTTGGTTACCGGGAGGGTAAAACCGGCGTGAACCCTTACGTCTATAACTGGACGCCGCATGGTTTGCAACGCAAGCCCGTCGAAGAGGCACGGCGCCTGCTGGCAAAGGCCGGTTACCCCGACGGACGTGATGTGAGCACCGGCAAGCCACTGGTGCTGTACCTGGACGCCACAGGTGGCGGGCCAGACGACTCGGCGCGCCAGAACTGGATGCGCAAACAGTTTGCCAAGCTGGATATCCAGTTACAAATCCGCAATACCGACTACAACCGGTTCCAGGACAAGATGATCAAGGGTGCAGCACAGATTTTTCAGTGGGGCTGGAACGCGGACTACCCTGACCCTGAAAACTTTTTGTTTCTGCTTTACGGCAAGAATGCCAAGTACCAGAAGAACGGCGAGAATGCAGCCAACTACAGCAACCCGGAATACGACCGCCTGTTCGAGCAGATGAAGAACATGTCGGATGGACCGGCACGCCAGGCGACCATCGATCGTATGATCGATATCCTGCGCGAGGATGCCCCCTGGGCGTTCGGGTTTCACCCCAAACAGTTCGTGCTGTATCACGACTGGTACTTCAACGCCAAGCCTAACCTGATGGCCAACAATACACTGAAATACAAGCGTATCGATCCACAGTTACGCGAGCAGAAACGGCGTGAGTGGAACCAGCCCATCGTCTGGCCACTGGGGTTGATGGCCTTGCTACTGGTCATGATGATTATCCCGGCGGTAGTTGGTTACCGACGCCATGAAAACCGGCGTACGCTGGCGGAGCAACGTTGATGCTGGCCTATATCGTTCGCCGCATGCTGTATGCCATTCCGATCCTCATCGGCGTTAATCTGATTACCTTTGTGTTGTTCTTTGTCGTCAACAGCCCCGACGACGTGGCACGCATGAACCTCGGGGCAAAACGCGTTACCCCTGAAGCGGTAGAAAAGTGGAAAGCCGAGCACGGTTATGATCAGCCACTGCTGATCAACAGTGAGGCCGAAGGTCTGGCGCGTTTGACGGATACTATTTTCTTTGAGAAGTCCGTCAAACTGTTTGTGTTTGATTTTGGTCCATCGGATGACGGTCGTGACATAGGTGCTGATATCAGCCAGCGCATGTGGCCCAGTCTTGCCATCGCCCTGCCGACATTACTGCTTGGCTTGCTGGTGTACATCAGCTTCGCCATGCTGCTGGCATTTTTCCGCGGAACCTATCTTGATCTTTCCGGTGTGATTCTGAGCGTGGTATTGATGTCGATCTCGGGCTTGTTCTATATCATCGCCGGGCAGTACCTGTTCAGCAAGATTTTGCACCTTGTCCCGGTATCAGGCTACGAACCCGGCTGGCAGGCATGGCGTTTCGTACTGTTACCGGTACTGATCGGCGTGTTCTCCGGGCTGGGTTCCAGCGGGCGCTGGTACCGCA
>CAZVBD010000213.1:0-3559 GCA_964625255.1 uncultured Thiohalobacter sp.
GCGTCGCCCTTACAAGGCGAATGTCGGGGGTTCGATCCCCTCAGCACCCACCAAGGTTATGGAGCGGTAGTTCAGCTGGTTAGAATACCGGCCTGTCACGCCGGGGGTCGCGGGTTCGAGTCCCGTCCGCTCCGCCACCTTAAAGTAGAACGGGCGTCCTGATGGACGCCCGTTTTTTTTTCAGCGCTGTATAATGCGCTTTCCTTACAAATCGAATAAGACACAGATAGTGGGATTTTCCTATGCTGCAAGCATTTCGCAATACGGTCATGGGCTGGTTGGGCTGGATCGTTATCGGACTCGTGATTATGACCTTCGCCCTTTTCGGGCTGGGGTCCTACCTGCAGGACAAGAGTCGGGTTTATGCCGCCAAGGTTAATGATGTAGAGATTGCGCCCAGAGACCTGCAGCAAGCCTATCAGCAGCAGCGTGCCCGTGTTCAGGAGATGATGGGGGATGCCTATAACCCTGCACTGATCGACGACAAGCGCCTTCGTCAGCAGGCGCTGGAAGGGTTAATCAATCGCGAGTTACTGTTACAGGCTGCACGCGAGAACGGTTTGACGATCAGCGATGCCTTGCTGGCTGCACAAATACATTCAATCCCGGCTTTCCAGGAAGACGGTGAGTTTTCCGAACAGCGCTATCGTGACCTGGTCAGTCGTCGTGGACAGACTGTTTCCGAGGTTGAGTTTGCAACCCGCCAGAGCATGTTGACCGAACAGTTGCTCGCCGGGGTGACTGAAACAGTGTTCATTACACCGGACGAACTGGACCATGCCTACCGACTACAAAACCAGAAACGTGATTTTGTCTACCTGATCGTTTCGGCAAAGCCGTTTGAATCAACGGTCGATATCAATGATGAACAAATTCAAAAATACTACGAAGAGCACCTGGATGACTTCATGGTGCCGGAACGCGTAAAAGTTGCCTACCTGCGTATGACCGGTGAAAAACTCGGTGATTCACTGGACGTGGATGAAACGGAGCTTGAGTCTTTTTATGAAGAACGCAAAGCTTCTCTGAAGACCAAGGAACAACGCCGTGCCAGCCATATTCTTGTCGCTGTCGCATCCGATGCTGACGAGGAGACTCTGGCAAAGGCAAAAGCCAGGGCAGATGCAGTGCGCGCCAGGTTGGCAGCAGGGGAAGATTTTGCAGAACTGGCAAAAGAAAACTCCGATGATCCCGGTTCGGCAAAGCAGGGCGGTGACCTGGGTTTCTTCAGCAGTGGAGATATGGTGCCGGAGTTCAACAAAACGGTATTTGCCATGAACAAGGGCGATGTTTCCGAACCGGTACGCACCCAGTTCGGTTTTCACATTATCAAACTGATCGATGTGAAGGGCGGTAAAATCCCCCCGCTCGCTGAAATACGTGATGATCTTATCCGTGAAATGCAGCAGGAAAAGATCAATGACATGTTCTATGAGCAGCTCGAACAACTCACCGACCTGAGTTATGAAAATTCGGACTCACTGGATTCTGCGGCCGAAGCGCTGGGGCTGGAAATTCAGACCAGTGACTGGCTTGATGCCAATGGTGGTCCCGGTATCGGTCAGTACCCGAAAGTCGTTGCAGCGGCATTTTCTGACGATGTTCTTGAAGGTGGCAACAACAGTGAGCCGGTGGAAGTTACACCCGACGACGTGATTGTGGTGCGCATTGAAGAGCGCGAGCCAGAACACCAGGCGCCACTGGAAGAGGTGCGAGACAAGGTGGTAGCGCGTCTCAAACGCGAACTGGCAGCGCAGGCGGCGCGTACCCGCGGTGAGGGGCTTTCAGCTCGTCTGAAAGACGGTGGTGCCACGCTGGAAGAGCTGAACGACCAGGACTACTACGCATTCAGAAAGGCGGAAGAGGTTACCCGCACAGCAGGTGGCTACAATCCTGAAGTCATGCGCAAGGTCTTCACGCTGGGTCGTCCGCAGGAGGACAAACCGGTAGATGCCAGCTTTGTGCTGTCCAATGGTGATTTTGCATTGATACACCTAACCGCTGTGACTGACGGTGACCCTGCCGAACTCAAGCCGGAACAGCGTACACAAATGGCACGTGGTTTCGAGAATATGTACCGTTCTCTGGAACTCGATACCCTGGTCAGGGATTTACGTGCCCGGGCCGAGATTGTGATTCCGCAGGATAGCGAGTAAACACACCTCGCATGCTGCGTCTCCAGCTCCACTGGCAAATACTCATTGCACTGGTGCTGGCGGTCATTGCCGGGCACTTAAGCGGGATAGACGGTGCTGTTTTCGGCATCAAGTTTTACCCCGTCTATGAGTTCATCGGCGCATTGTTTATGAATGCGCTGAAAATGATCATCGTTCCCCTGATCGTTTCAAGCATCATCACCGGCGTCTCGGGTCTGGGGAATACCGAGGGCCTGGGTCGGCTGGGCGGCAAGACGTTACTGTTTTATTTAACCACCAGCCTGCTGGCCATCGTGGTCGGGTTGATGTTCGTCAATCTGATCACCCCCGGTATCATTGACGGGACCCCGGCTCGCGAAGTACTGGGTTTAAGTCAGGCAGCCGCTAACGAGGCTGCACAGAAAGTGCAGGGGCGTTCCGCGTCTGATCTGACCGATGTATTCCTCAGCATGGTGCCACCCAACGTGGTGGCCGCTGCAGCCAACGGTCAAATGCTCGGGCTGATCTTTTTCAGTTTATTATTCGGGTATTTCCTCACCCGCATCGACCGTAAGGCCGGTGATCTGCTGTCACGATTCTGGTCCGGCATTGCGGATGTCATGATGGCCATGACAGGCCTGATCATGAAGTTTGCCCCACTGGGTGTTTTTGGTCTGGTGGCCAAAACAGTGGCCGAAATCGGCCCGGACCAGCTCAATGACCTCGCCTTTACCCTCGGCAGCTTCACCCTCAGCGTATTACTGGCGCTGGCATTCCATGTATTTATTACTCTCCCGCTGCTGTTATGGCTGGTCGGGCGGGTTAACCCCGTGAAACAGTTTCAGGCCATGATGCCGGCCATGCTGACCGCCTTCTCAACCGCATCGTCATCGGCAACCCTGCCCCTGACCATCGAGTGTGTGCGGGATAATGCAAAAGTTTCCAACCGTACCGCGAGTTTCGTCCTGCCTCTGGGGGCTACCGTTAACATGGACGGTACTGCCCTGTACGAATGTGTGGCGGCCATGTTTATCGCCCAGGCTTATGGTTTGCAACTGGATCTGGTTACCCAGTTTACGGTGGTCCTGGTGGCCTTGTTGACGTCGATTGGTGTGGCAGGAATTCCGGCAGCGAGCCTGGTGGCGATTACGATCATTCTGGCCACCATTGGATTACCGGCCGAGGCGGTGGGTTTGATCCTGGCGGTGGATCGTATTCTGGATATGTTCCGGACATCGGTGAATGTGTTCAGTGATTCGTGCGGGGCGGTGATTATTGCTCGGACTGAGGGAGAAGAGGGCGTTTTGCGGGGGTGATGTTTTTCGTCGGGGGTGGGTGTGCCTTTTTTCAGGCGGCGATTTGCCCGCTACGCGGGTTCCCTGCGCTTCTCGACATTTTGCGCGCTCGCTAAACTCGCCGCCCAC
>CAZVBD010000214.1:0-3522 GCA_964625255.1 uncultured Thiohalobacter sp.
TACCAGATGCGCCGCCCGGGGTTGCCGAGGCGCCGGGCCAGTTCACCGATGGGTAAATTTTTCATATCACCACAGACCTGTACGTGACGTTCCGCCAGGAAACGGCCAATACCGGTACCGATACCGCATAACGCTGTGACCGGCACCGATGCCAGCCGCTCGCGGGCTTCCCAGGGGGGAATAATAACCATGCCATCCGGTTTATTGAGTTTGGCGGCATACTTGGCTGTCGTTTTATCACCGCTCACACCGACCGAGCAGGACAGACCTGAAACATTATGTACGGTGTGTTTGATCAGGCGCCCTATGGTATCCGCACTCCCCCACAAGCGCTGGCAGGCCGTGAGATCCAGAAAGGCTTCATCGACGGAAAACACTTCAACAAGTGGCGTGACCTGTTCCAGTGCCGCCATAATGCGGGTGGATACCGCCGCATAACGTTTGGGTCGTGCCGGCACCTGGATAAAATCAGGGCAACGCTGCCGGGCTTCTTTCAGGCGCATCCCGGTTTTTATGCCGTAGGCACGTGCCTCGTAGGAGCAGGTAATAATGCAGGTACCGGTGCGGCCGTTTGTTATACCCACAGGAAGCCCTTGCCATTCCTGATGGTCGGCCTGTTCTATTGAGGCGAAGAACGCATTCATATCGACCAGGGCGATCATGCGTGGCCAGGGAGTGTTTTCCATACGGCAACTTCCATACTGTGTTTATATACAGTATTGGACAAGCCGGAGAGAATTTCAACCGCTGGCTATTTTATAGCCGCGTTAACAGGGAAGGAGCAGTCAGAGTGTGCCAGCCTGCTGTGCAATGAAGCCGGTTTTTGCCGACAGTTCAAATGAACAGGTCCACTTATAGGCCAGGTTAATGGTCTCTGCAGCGGCATACACACCGTGCCCACGCACCACGGCCACCTTGTACGCGGCCAGTGCATCCGAAACAGCCTCAGCAGCCAGATCAAGGTACTGGTCGTAGGGAATGGTTATGACCGGAATACGTTCAAAGTAGTACTGCCCTTCAAAATCCCGGGGGATGAAATCTTCACCGTTCAAGGTCATCGCAACGCTGTAGGCGCCATGACTGTGCAGTACGGCATTGGCCTGCGGGTTTTTCCGGTAAGTCAATGCGTGCAAACGCGCATCCAGTGACGCGCCTTCTCCCGGGTCACCCTCAACCGGGCACTGAACCAGTTGACCGGTTTCCAGCAGATCGGCACAAGCGCCTGTGGGCGTAACCCAGAACTGGTCCTGATCACGAACCGAAGCGTTACCGCTATGGGAGTCGTTATAGCCGTATTGCCTGAGCCACCGGTAATGGCGGACGAGATCCTGTTGAATATCCATCAGGGAATTCTACCCTGACGTGCAACGCCTAGCGACACGTGGAAAGAAAACGCGCTGTCGGGCCGTTGCAGGGGTTGCTCGCAAAACCACCTGGCTCAACCACGCTGTCAGGGTTTTCTTCCTCGCTGACCGATGCGGTGGCGGTTGTCGCCTCTGCTGGCGGGCTCACTGCCGCTTCTACAACTGGCTCCTCAATCAATAACTCGTCGTCATCTTCTTCTGACCATTCGGGGGTATTGGCCCAGGCGGCAGGGAAAACGCTATCTTTGCTGCGGACAGGGGGCCTGGAAACCGTGGCAGGCACGATGACAGGTTTGGCTTTTGCCTGTTCGCGCCGAACCTGTGCCTGCTTCGCTTTCTCCGCTGCACGTTGCTTTGCCAGGCGTGCGGCTTTCTCACGTTGGGCTTTTTCACGCTTTACCTGCGCCTGCTTCGCCTTTTCCGCTGCACGTTGCTTTGCCAGGCGTGCGGCTTTCTCACGTTGGGCTTTTTCACGCTTTACCTGTGCCTGCCTCGCCTTTTCCGCTGCACGTTGCTCTGCCAGACGGGCCGCTTCCTCACGCTGGGCTTTTTCACGTTTCACCTGTGCCTGCCTCGCCTGTTCCGCGAGACGGGCCTCGTCCTGAAGACGCCTGGTTTCGTCTGCCTGTGCCGAAACCTCCTTTTTCTGTTCGCCGAGTGCGGCCAGATTTCCTGCTGCTGGCATCCATTCGTTCCGGCTCATCCAGGCAGCCGCACCAACCATTACTGCAACAACGACAAACAACCACAGGGCGCTGCGCTCACTTCGTGTGTTGCGGGATTGCTCCGCGTTCACGACCAGCGCATGCAAATCCGACGATACGGCCTTCCCTGAGATTTTAGCGGATGTGGCAACACTGTCATCGGCCGATGGTTTCACAGACAATTCCGGGGGTGGCTCGTGATTATCTGGCATTAATTCCGGTTCAACGACGGATTCTGTTTCGGCTACGATCTCAGGCTCGATTACGGGTTCAGGCTCAGCGACAGATTCAATTTCACTCACTGGCTCAGGTTCAACAACGGATTCAGGTTCTGATGGCTGCCGAAGTTCAGGCCTGTCGTCTTCTGTTTTTAACGCCACGTTGTTCTCTGTGGCTACCGCTGCACGCTGGCGAGCGGTTTCCATGGCTTCACCCAGATGCTGTTCCCTTGCAACGGCTTCCACCAGCCCGGCATCGATCTGCTCGTAGTGTTTGGCATAACCATAGACCAGACTAAGATCGCAAAGCCGGTTGATTACACGGGGGATACCCTGGCTGAACGCATAAATATGCTGACAGGCCTCCATCATAAACAAATCTGCAGCACCACCGGCATGCACCACACGGTGTTGTATATAGAGGCAGGTCTCGTCGCAATCCAGGCCGCCGAGAAAATAGTCAACACTGATACGCTGTGCAAACTGGGCCAGTTCCGGCTTGCGCAGCTTGTCCCTCAACTCACTCTGACCGATCATGATGATCTGTAACACCAGGTCCGTCCCGGAATTGATGTTGGATAACATGCGCAGTTCTTCCAGCGCGTCCATCGACAGGTTTTGCGCCTCGTCGATAATCAACAAGGTACGCTTGCCTTCGGCATAACGCTGGATGACGAAATCGACAAAGCGCCTGTGCAACTCAAGCCGATCATCAGTACCGCCTGGCAAGCCATAGGCCGTCATGACCCACTGCATGAGTTCACCAAACGAGGGATGGGTGTTGGAAACCAGTCCGACCTGAATATCATCACTCAGGCGGTTGAGCAGTTCACGAATGAGGGTGGTCTTACCCGCACCGACCTCGCCACTGACGACACAAAAACCGGACTGGTTGAAGATCGCCAGCTCCAGCGTGTCGAGTGCTGCGCGGTGCTTCTCACCGAGAAACAGGAAATCCGGATCCGGCAACAGGGAAAACGGGCGTTCAGAAAACCCGTAGAACTTCTCGTACATACGACCTACCCCCTGTACGCCCCCCGCGCACAGGCATACCTTACCAGAAAATGCTGTCTGACAGCAGTAAACACGACCTCTGGCGACCTATTCTCCGTTGCCGGCCTTTGCTGCCGGCACGTCTTCAGCCTTGCCGGTATCAAACAGGTCTTTAAGACCTTTTTTCAGGGTTTTCAACATCTCAGGGACTTCGATATCCATCACCTGGTCGCTGATCCACTT
>CAZVBD010000215.1:0-3497 GCA_964625255.1 uncultured Thiohalobacter sp.
CGGAATAGACCTGCGCAAGACCGTCTTCGATGCGCTTGGCGATTTCGATTTCGCCCTCACGGGTCAGCAGTTCCACGGTACCCATTTCACGCATGTACATGCGGACAGGGTCGGTGGTGCGACCAAATTCACTATCGACTGTTGCCAATGCGGCAGCGGCTTCTTCGACGGCATCCTCGTCTGTGGTAGTGGTTTCACTGGACAGTATCAGGGCATCGGCATCCGGCGCGGTCTCGTGGACCTGGATACCCATGTCGTTGATCATGCTGATGATGTCCTCGATCTGTTCAGGATCGACGATTTCATTGGGCAAATGGTCGTTGACTTCAGAGTACGTCAGGAAGCCTTGTTCCTTGCCCTTGGCAATTAACAACTTAAGCTGTGATTGTTGATCCTGGTTTATCACCTGAACTGTTCCCCGTGTCTCGGATGTTACGCCGACAAAAAGTCAAACGACCATTATAGCTGATGCGGCGTGTATTAGCCATATCTGTTACTGTTGAGCGGTCTCACCCGTTTGTCGGGTGACGCGTTGTAAGCAACGCTTTCAATTCATTTTTCTCAGAATCGCTCAGCGCCTGCTGACGGCTCTGAAATAGCAGCAGTTCCATACGGTAACTGTTTCTCTGCTCAACCAGGCGCAGTAATGCGTCCCGAAATTCTTCGCCCAGTCCTTCGGGCGGCAGATCCAGCGGTGTGCTCGCCAGCCTGGCCAGGTGCTGTTCCTCGGGCTGTCCGCGCCAGTGCTCGAGTACTCCACCTGTCGAAAGGTTGGGGCTTTCGTGAAGGATTTCAAGCAGCTTGCTCAGCAGCGCAATGCCCGGTGCATCGAAATCCTCAAATCCACAGGGCGTTGTCACGGTTCCTGCCAGTTCCGGTTGTTCCAGCAGCAGGCGTATCGCCGTGCGAATCGGACTACGACCGCTATGACCGGCCTGTGGCTTCGGGGGTTCCTCCCGAAGCGCATTTTCATGACCCAATACGCGGCTTTGCAGCTTTGCGGCGTCCATGCCACTGAGTTCGGCCAGTTGATCGAGCATCAGATCCCGGAATACCGCGTCCGGCAGGGTTTGCAGCAGGGGTCTTGCCAGCTCAACCAGCCGTGCACGCCCGTCTACACTTCCCATATCGACCTGTTGTTGCAGGTGTTCAAAGAAAAACTGCGAAAGTGGAACCGACTCGACAGTTTTTCTCTGAAAAGCCTCCTGACCAATGGCGCGTACCAGGCTGTCGGGGTCTTCACCCTCCGGCAGGAACAGGAAGCGCGCCTCCCGGCCATCGCGCATCACCGGCAGTGCGTTCTCCAGGGCACGCCAGGCGGCGCGGCTGCCGGCAGCATCACCGTCGAAGCAGAACACCACTTCACGCACGGTGCGGTACAGGCGTTCCAGATGGTCCGGCGTGGTTGCCGTGCCCAGCGTGGCCACGGCGTTGGTCAGCCCGAACTGTGCCAGTGCTACCACGTCCATGTAACCTTCGACGACCAGCAGGCGTTCCAGTTTCTGGGTGGCCTTGCGGGCTTCGAACAGGCCGTAGAGTTCCTGCCCCTTGTGGAATACCGGGCTTTCCGGGCTATTCATATATTTGGGTTTTTCATCGCCCATGACCCGACCGCCAAAACCGATAGTGCGGCCTCGCCGGTCACGAATGGGGAACATGATGCGATCCCGGAAACGGTCGTACAATCCACCTTCGTCGCGTTTGACCAGCAGCCCCAGCTCGGCGGCCAGCTGCTGGCTGTGGGTATCGTTGCCGAGAAATTTCAATAACCCGTCCCAGCCCGGCGGTGCGTAGCCGAGGCCGAAGGTGGCGGCAATTTCACCGCTCAGACCACGATCTTTCAGATAGCGGACAGCGCGTTCAGCTTGCGGGTGTTCACGCAGCTGGCTGCGGTAATAGCGATCCACGCGCTCCAGCAGTGAGTAGTGGTCGTCACGGCGTGGATCCTGATGCGGGGTCTGACCGTCTTCGCGCGGCACGTCGGCCCCGATACTGCGCGCCAGCTCCTCGATGGCCTCGGGAAATTCCAGATGGTCATAGTCCATCAGAAAGCCCACGGCGCTGCCATGCGCGCCACAGCCAAAGCAGTGATAGAACTGCTTGGTCGGGCTGACGGTAAATGAGGGGGTTTTCTCATTATGGAACGGGCAGCAGGCGTGGTATTCGCGCCCGGCTTTTTTCAGCGGCACCCGGGTATCGATGACTTCGACAATGTCGATGCGGTTCAGCAGGTCATCGATGAAAGTTTGCGGAATGCGGCCGGCCATGGGTTTGTATGGTAGGTGATGCGCGGTGCAGGGTACACCGGCGGGCTGCCGTGTGGACGCGGTGCGGTGTGGTTCGGCGGGGTGCCCCGGCCTAGCCGGATAGTTTTGCCTTGATTTTGCCGCTGACAGCGCCCATATCGGCGCGGCCCTGCAGCTTGTCCTTGAGCTGACCCATGACTTTGCCCATGTCTTTCATACTGGAGGCGCCGGTGGCTTCGATGGCGGCGCTGATGAGCTGATCGATTTCTGTCTCATCGAGCTGTTCGGGCAGGTAGGTCTTGATAACGTCCAGTTCGAAACGTTCCTGCGCAGCGAGGTCTTCGCGACCGGCTTTCTCGTACTGTTCCAGTGAATCGCGGCGTTGTTTGGACATTTTGTCCAGCACCACGGTGATCTGTGCGTCATCGAGTTCGATGCGCTCATCCACCTCGCGCTGTTTGACGGCAGCCAGAATCAGGCGGACGACCCCCAGCTTCGGCTTGTCGCCGCCGCGCAGGGCAGTCTTCATGTCCTGCTGGAGGGTGTCCCTGAGGGCCATGTGCAGACGGGAGGGAAAGGCTTAGTACAGGCGGGTACGACGAGCGTTTTCGCGAAACATCTTCTTCGCGTGGCGCTTCACCGCTGCGGCTTGCTTGCGCTTGCGTTCCTGGGTGGGTTTTTCGTAGAACTCACGGCGGCGGACTTCCGACAGGATGCCGGCCTTTTCGCAGGAGCGTTTGAAGCGACGCAGGGCAACTTCGAAGGGCTCGTTTTCTCGTACTTTTACTTGTGGCAAAGCCTATTCCTCTACAGGGACATCTCAAAGGGCGCGTAGTGTAGCAGTGCGGGAGGAAAAGGTAAAACACGGGCGCAGATCGCGCCAGGTTTCTGCAAGCTCTTGTTTTTATCCGACATATTCACGTTATTGTCATACTGATTGTTAATAATCGTAGTGCAACTGTGTGGGGCTATGGTTCAAGCCGTTAATTTTTGACCGGGTTTCCCGGTCTGTCTGTGATTTCGGTGGTCAGGAAATTATGAAGGGTTTAGCAATAACTAATATAACCGGACTCTCTGGAACAGAGCTGGAAAATATCACCGTCGATGCCTGTGCAGGCACTCAGTTGTTGAAGACGGGAAAGATGGTTGGTGTGGAAACCCAGTTTCAGCGGTAAGTTGCAGTACACTGATACCCTCCGGGAGCAACGACAGTTGATACGACAAAAATGCCTATGGACAAGAGCAAGCTGG
>CAZVBD010000216.1:0-3470 GCA_964625255.1 uncultured Thiohalobacter sp.
CTCATAAATAACTGCGGCAGTTTTTCCGGCAACCGCTCAACCCGGTCAATCACAGTAAACTGATTACCAAAGATATCCGCTACATAATCGTCAGCATGAGGATCAAGATTAATACAGTAGGTATAGATACCTTCCTGATCCAGTTCCTGAACCGCCTTACGTGCATCCTGAATCAGAGCCTTTTCATCCGGTTCATCGATGTCGGAGGGTTCACCGTCCGTCAGCACCAGTAGCAACTTCTTGTCTGCCTTGCGCGCAGACAGATAATGCCCGGAATGACGCAGCGCGGCACCCATACGGGTGGAATAACCCGCCTTTATCGCCGCCAGACGTCCTTTGACCTCATCATCCCAGTGTTCACCGAAACCCTTGATGTGCTGGTAGCGCACTTCATGACGGGTGTTGGAGGAAAAACCGGCGATGGCAAACTCATCGCCCAGGGTTTCAATCGACCAGCCGAGTAGCGCCACCGCTTCCTGGCTGAGTTCAAGGATGGTCTGGTTACAACCTTCAGGGGTCTGGTTAATCGACTCGGACAGATCGATCAACAGCGTTACCGCAATATCACGACCATCGGTGCGGTGGCTCATATTAATACGCGGGTCTGGGTTACTGCCGGCCTTGAAGTCAATCAATGAGCGGATAGCTACATCCAGATCCAGTTCGCTGCCTTCTTCCTGGTAGCGTACGCGCACGTACTGCTGCGGTTTGAGTAAATCCATAATCTGTTTAAGACGCTTGGCCAGTGCGCTGTGCCGTGCCAGCAATTCGTCGATATGGGCAGGGTCACCGCCCGGGTGCAGACTCTCGTAAAGACTGACCCAGTTGGGACGGAAGGTTTTGCTTTTGTAATCCCACTCCGGGTAATGGCGCGGCGGCAACCCTTCGATTTCTTCATCGGATTCAGGGCGACGCTCCTCTTCGAACATTTCCTCTTCGTCACCTTCCTCGATGAAGCGCCACATGTGGCGGTTATCATCACGGTAATCTACTTCGGTATCAGTGAAGTAAATATTGGCCGCCAGGTCTGCCTGTCGACGGGTACGGGCGATATAGGAGATGGCGAGTGCAGCAACGTCTTTAGTGCTGTGTTCGTCCTGTGCAATCAACGTATTGAACTGGTCGACAAATTCCAGCAGATCGGGATTTTTGTACCCGTGATCCGGATCGAGTATCGCGCGTGAAAACATCGCGAGGCGATGTCGAATACAGGATTCTTTCTCCGGATGACAGTCCGCTTCTTTGGGTACTGGATGTAATGCCAGAAAAATTTCACGTAAGCCGGGATAGACCTGCATGGCCAGATACTCGACCCGGCTGTCCTCGAAGAACTCGATGGCAATACGCTGAAAAGGACTGTAGTTGTCGGCGATCTGCGGTGTCGTCCAACGCTTGTGTGCCGCTACATGTGCCAGCAAGGCACGGTAGCGGTTAATACCACTGATGCCATTGTGGTCGTCATAAACGTCCGGTACACGGATACCCAGCGCATCGTAGTACGGCACTGGCTTGCGTAATTCATCGAAGGCGCTGGAGTAAGGCACGAAGTGTTCCTTGTCCCGCCACAGGGCTTTCATGTACAGATCCAGCTGACGTTCATGGTCAGCAAACAACGTACCATGGCGTTCACGTTGCAGGATGGCGCGACTGTCCGCCGATTGCAGACTGAAATAATCGCGTTGCCGATCCGGATGGTCGCTGTAGTGCCTCAGGCCGTATGCCGTCCAGTTACGTATACCCTGAAGCGACAGCGTGTTGAGCAGTTGCGGCATGCGTGCCAGCAAGTCCGGCAGGCCGGGACTGGGAATAGTGGTATGAAAGCCGTGGATAGAACCTGTAGTGCGTTCCATAAAATCCAGCACAAAGTCCACGTAGTGACCCAGCAATTCCAGGCTGCCCAGGCGACGTGCCGCTTCGGCAACCGTTTGCAGGAAGGGCAGGATGGCTTTGCCGTTGGGACTGCGTGAAATTTTCCACACCGTCCGGGAGATCAGGCCGATGGCCTCCTCACCGAGCTGATCGGCAACCTCGGGCATCTCTTCCAGGTAGACCAGGACCGGCTCAAACCCACGCCCGATCATGCACACCAGCGATGCACCATCCAGATAGTCCTTGATACCTTCCGGTGACAGCAGCGCTTCGGCCTCTGTCATGCAATCGGCAAAGACGTGATCGAGCTGCTCAAAATTGCAGGTCAGCTGCTCACGAAACTGCTGAAGCCGGTCATCACTTATGCCCATCGGCAAGTCTCCACGCGTTCGCAGGCGATCAGGTGAAAATAGCGTCGATGGCGTGATACAGGGTGGAACGAATATCGGTATCGTCGGTAATAGGATCCACCAGTGCCATGCGGCAGGCAGAACGCGCTGCAATACCGCGATTCATCAGGCGTGCGGCATACACCAGCAGGCGGGTGGAAATCCCTTCGTCCAGACCGTGACCCTTGAGGTTGCGCGCCGTCTCTCCGACCTGCACCAACTGCGTGGCAACGCCGGCATCAATGCCTGCTTCCTTGACGATAATCGCCACTTCAACATCCGCCGGCGCATAGTCGAAGTGCATGGCGGAGAAACGTTGCTTGGTCGATTGCTTCAGATCTTTCATCAGGCTCTGGTAACCCGGGTTGTAGGAGATAACCATCTGGAAATCCGGGTGTGCATTCACCACCTCACCCTTCTTGTCCAGCGGCATCTGGCGACGATGATCGGTAAGGGGATGGATAACAACAGTGGTGTCCTGACGTGCCTCAACAATCTCATCCAGGTAACAGATGGCACCAATACGTGCTGCAGTGGTTAGTGGGCCGTCCATCCAGCGGGTGCCATCGGCATCCAGCAGATAGCGGCCGACCAGGTCCGAGGCCGTCATGTCTTCGTTACAGGCCACTGTAATCAGTGGCCGCTTCAGCTTCCACGCCATGTATTCAACAAAACGTGACTTGCCACAACCGGTTGGCCCCTTAAGCATAACCGGCAGGCGCTCGGCATACGCGGCTTCATACAGCGTGACTTCTTCGCCCTGCTCCTGATAGAAGGGTTCTTCGCTGATGAGGTACTGGTCGATGTCTGTCATGGCCGTATTTCCCGTTTTGTGTAGAGGTTCCGCTGCACGGGATTGTCACCCGTAACGGCGGTAGATAAAAAAGCCCCCGACAAGCGGGGGCTTTTCTGCGGATCAAGTAACGGTGATTACTTGTGAGAAGCCGCAGTGCCCAGCTTGTCACGCCAGCCGGGGAACAACTGGTCAGCATCGCCCGGGAAGGATTCGAATGCACGAGCAAATTCTTTGTGCTCCTTGGCAAACTCGATCGGGTCTGCGCCTTCCTTCCAGCACTCGAAGGCCTGACGCAGTGAGATTGCGCCGGCAGCCGGGCTGTCGATGTGACCGTAGGAACCACCACCAGCTGTGTTAATCACGTTGCCGTGACCCAGGTTCTCGAAGAAGCCCGGCAGACGCAGGGCGTTCATGCC
>CAZVBD010000217.1:0-3452 GCA_964625255.1 uncultured Thiohalobacter sp.
AAGATGCCGAGCGTCAGAAACAGAATATTCTCTGGGCCAACAAACTGAGTACGGCCCTGGCAGACGGCCGGATCAGGCCTTTTTTTCAGCCCATCATCCACAATGCCAGTGGCAAACGGGAGAAATACGAGGCACTGGTACGCCTGATCGATGATGACGGCAGTATCGTTACGCCGTTTTACTTTCTCGAAGCCGCCAAACGCACGCGCCAGTACGCGATGCTGACGAGAACCATGATTGAACAGAGTCTTGCCATGCTGGGCGACAGGCCCATCAGTATTTCGCTCAATTTTACTGTAGAGGATATCCGAAATTACGAAACTGTTTGTTTCTTCAAGGACAAGTTGAACGAATATAATGCAGCCGGTCACGTGGTAGTGGAACTGATCGAGAGCGAAGGGATAGAAAATTACGAAGAAGTCAGTCGTTTTATTGCTGAGATCAAGGAGCTGGGTTGCCGTGTAGCGATTGATGATTTCGGCACTGGCTACTCCAACTTTACACACCTCATGCATCTCAATGCGGATTATCTGAAGATAGATGGCTCTATTATTAAACGCATCAATGATGACAGGAACTCGGAGCTGGTTACCCGCACACTGGTTGATTTTGCCCGTCGACTAGGTATGGAAACTGTTGCCGAGTACGTTGACTCACAGGCTGTGCAGGACAAGGTGGTCGCCCTGGGCGTCGATTATTCACAGGGATTCTTTCTGGGTAAACCCGGGCCGGAACTACCTGAATCCTGAACCGGTGGGTACTCCCCCAGGGTGTATTGTTTAGTTATGAAATTTTATCACAGGGTGATATTGCCGTGACTTCCACCAGTCATCGAGGGAGTGGAGCAGACCCGCAGGATGGAACCGGGTCGCACGATGAGGCGGGCTGTATGATTCTGCTGGTTGATGATCACCCTGCGATGGCAGAAGGTATTCGTAGCCTGTTGTCTGCCAGGTACCAGGTCGAGCTTGCAGGAGGCTTCCGCCAGGCCATGAAACTGGTGAGTCAGCATGCCGCCAGGCTATCGCTGATATTGCTGGATCGCAGCCTGCCAGATGCCGACGGTATGCTGGTATTATCGACTTTCAGGCGGCGATATCCTGATATTCCGGTATCGATGATTTCAGCTGATGAGAAAATCGAGACCATTCGCCTGGCTATGAAACTGGGTGCGGCAGGTTATATACCCAAAACCTGCCCACCGGATGAACTATGCCAGGCAGTTGATAGCTTGATTGCAGGTGAGAGCTGGCTTCCTGATGATGTATCCCGGCAACTTGATATTGGTACAAATCCGTCCTCGAACCGACACGGTTTGACACCACGACAATACGATGTACTGCGCTTGTTGCAGGCAGGATTTGACAACAAGGCGATTGGAGACAGCCTGGGCATTTCCGAAACAACAGTGAAAACTCATATCAGCGCACTGTTCAAGGCGCTGGGTGCGCGTAACCGTACCATGTGTGTTCGCACTGCCCGTCAACTCGGGCTGCTGGAATAAGTGCAGGTGAAGCGGCGTTCAGTTCGATTGTTGAATCGCCATGGCCCGTTGTAATTCATCCATATCGACAGGTTTGTGGAGAACGGGGTAGCCACTCGAACCGGCTTCCTGCAGTCGATCCGGAGCCGTATCACCTGTAATAATGAGTAGTGCTGGAAGTACTTCCAGATGTTGTTTCAACTGCCGGATCAGATCAAGGCTGGTCAGTCCACCGCGCAGACGGTGGTCACAGAGGATGTAATCAGGAACGCCCTGTTGCTGAATGGTACGTAACGCCTGTTCAGGTCCTTCGGCGGTATCGCAGGTCATACCCAGTGACTCCAGCGCAGCACGCATGGCGACCCGAACCTGTGGTTCGTCATCGACGACGAGCACATGGCGACCATCCACCGCTTTGGCAAGTGGCCTGGTGTTACTTGCTGTATGCGATATAGGCGTTGAGACGGGCTGTAAACGAGGAAGGGAAATACGGAATACAGAGCCCTTGCCCGGGTGAGAGCGGAAATCCAGTGTGGCGTTCAGGATGGCAGCCAGTTGGCGGCAGATTGCTAATCCCAGTCCCAGGCCTCGCGTCCTGTCACGTTCGCTGTTGTCGATCTGGTAAAACGGTTCAAAGATGCGCGAACGTTCTTCATCCGGGATACCGGGTCCGGTATCCCAGATCTCGATCACACAACGGTCGTAACGCGTTCTGGCTGCCATCAGGATGCCACCCTGTGATGTATAGCGGAAGGCGTTGGCCAGCAGGTTGCGTAGCAGATTCATCAGCAGTGTCGGGTCATTGGTGAGCATAAGTGGCGTTGGCCTGACGGAGTATTTCAGGTGCTTTTCTCTCGCCAATGGCAGGAATTCACCCAGTAACTGAGTGAAAACAGTATTCAGTTCAAACTCACTGATGGTGGGTGAAATGATGCCTGCATCCAGTTTCGACAGGTCGAGAAGGGACTCGAGCAAGTCAGACAAGCCCTGAATGCTGGCATCGAAACTCCTGAACAGGGACTTGCTACGGGGCGATGAAAGCTCGGTTTTCAGTGCATAGGCGAGCAATTTGATGGCGTGTACCGGTTGACGCAGGTCGTGATTGGCCGAGGCCAGAAAACGTGTCTTGGCCATGTTTGCCTGTTCAGCTGCCTGTTTTTCCTGCTTGAGTTTCCGGATCAGGTTCAGGTTGTCAAAACGCAGCTGAATCCCTTCATAAATAACCCGGCGCGCCTGGCGAGCAACACGGACAATCATCAGCAGGAAAAGAAACAGCAACGCTGCCAGTACCTGTTCGGTCGCGTCGCCACGCAGCAGCAGGTTCAGAATGAGGATGCCTACAGCCATACCATTGAAGGCGTAAAAGGCCGGCAGCCAGTTGGCGGTAACAATGATTTGCCCTGCAGCAGTGCCAATAATAATGACATAGAGCAGCGTCTCAAGCGTGGTCTGTTCAGGAACATAGAACAGGGCACCTGCCGTACCCCAGAAGGTACCGACGGCAAATGACGTCAACGTGAAATACAGGCCCCAACGCTCAAACTCCAGATCAGGCTCTTCAGACCGGCGGTTAAAGGCACGGGCCATCATGATACGCAGCCCGTAGCAGGCAAACAGACCCGCCAGCCAGCCCAGCAACAGACCCTTGCCAACGTAATTCCAGTACAGCGCCACGACGGCCAGGGGAAAACTGAACTGAATCGTGGTGACGCCAGGTAGTTGTGTAAAAAGAAAACTCAATGCCTGGCGCCGCACTGCCGGGTCGTTAATCAGCTCGTGTTCGGCGGACGTGCTGTTCATGGTCCTCCTTGCCTCCAGACAGTGATGCAATGATTCAGGTGCCAGGCGGGCTGAGTGCCCGAAACCATAGTATTGCATACCTGCCGGTCTACATCGGTCCGGTACGGTGGAAGAGACTCATACTTTTGTAGGATGGGGTCAGTCCGGGAAGCGTCCGATAATAGACTCA
>CAZVBD010000218.1:0-3354 GCA_964625255.1 uncultured Thiohalobacter sp.
GGGACCGGCATCACGCAACAGTTCTGACAGCTCAAGAGTGAAATCATCGGGGCGCAGTTCACCGTCGGTTTCGAGCACACCGGTCAACATGGTTTCATCCAGTTGCCCTTCCAGTTCGGTGATAAAAGCCTGACGAAAATCATCAAGCCGTGCGGCTTCAAGTGACATGCCGGCTGCCATGGCGTGTCCACCAAATTTATCCAGCAACCCGGGATGTCCGGCCGCAATGGCATCCAGTAGATCGCGAATATGTAAACCGGGAATGGAGCGTGCCGACCCTTTCAGCTCGCCGTCTCCCGCATCGGCAAAAATAATCACAGGGCGGTGGAACTGCTCCTTGATACGCGAGGCGAGAATGCCGATGACACCCTGATGCCAGGCTGCATCATAGAGACAAAACCCGGCGGGTAAATTATCGTGGTCGAGTTGCATGGCATCGAGATGTTGCATGGCCTCGCTTTTCATGGTCGTTTCGATTTCGCGACGCTCACGATTCAGCGCATCAAGCTGCCGTGCCAGCTCATCCGCCTGCTGCCTCGAATCACTTAACAGGCATTCGATGCCCAGAGACATATCATCCAGACGCCCGGCGGCATTTAATCGTGGGCCGGCGGCAAAACCAAAATCCGATGCGACAACACGCGCGGCATTGCGACCCGCCACTTCCAGCAGCGATCTGATTCCGGGTCGGCAATGGCCGGCACGAATGCGTAACAGGCCCTGCCTGACCAGCAAGCGATTGTTACGATCAAGTGGCACCACATCTGCCACGGTACCCAGTGCGACCAGATCCAGATACGCCGCAAGATTAGGCTCTGCAATCTCCTGTTGAGTAAACCAGCCACTATCACGCAAACGACTGCGCAGTGCCATCATCAGGTAAAAAGCAACACCGACACCGGCCAGAGCTTTGGAAGGAAAGTTATCACCCGGCTGGTTTGGATTAACGATGGCATCAGCTACTGGCAAGTCATGACCGGGCAAGTGATGATCCGTAATCAGCACACGGATACCCGCTGCGCGCGCCCGTTCCACACCCTCGATACTGGATATCCCGTTATCAACCGTAATGAGAAGATCCGGCTTTTGCGTCAACGCGACATCGACAATTTCAGGTGTAAGACCGTAACCGAACCTGAAGCGGTCAGGCACCAGGTAATTGACATGGCTCGCGCCCATTTCGCGCAGTGCGGCCACGACCAATGCACTGCTGGTCGCACCATCGGCATCGAAATCACCGATCACAAGGATACGTTGCTGTTGTTTCAACACGGCTTCCAGCAGATCTATCGCCGTACCCAGGCCCTTGAGCAAATCCGGTGAGTGCAGGCTGGCAAGTCCACTTTCCCTGTCGGACTCACTGGCCTGGCGCGTGGCAAATAGTCGTTCCAACAGCGGGTGCGACCCGTTCCCGGGATGTGATGGCGCATTATCCGGCAGCGATCGGGAGCGTATGTGTTTCATTGAGGTCATTGGCCTTTAGCAACGGATAGCTGGCTACGCAGATCACCCGAAAGGCGGCCACGCCAGAATGCCAGCAAATCCAGGCGTCGCAATGGATAACGAAATCCATTCAATGGCAGCAACTCAAGCTGCTGAGTTGTACCGCGCATCAAAGCGCGCAACAGGGGTGCGAACCAGTCATGTTCAAGCTGCTCCAGCTGCGAGCACCAGTGCTGCACATCGCCCGAAGCGGCAGCTGACTCGCAGGCATCGATATCAATCAGAAGATGGCCCTCATCTGCCGGCAGTGATCCTGCATCGGTCATCCCGCTGACGGATGATACCCCGTGCAAACTCGCCAGCCCGGACAGGACACTGCGTGTTGTTTGTATCTGTGAACAGCCTGCTTTCCCGGGTGCCGGCATCAACCCGCCACCCCACAGCCACAGGCCGCTGACAAGCGGACGTCCCTGACTGCCACGATGCTGGTTAACGTCATGACGGTGCACTATCATTTGTAATTCATTGATGCGGCGCAGCCAGTCATCTGCACCCTCTCCTTTTGGCAGGCAGGCACTGATCGGCTGTCCGGCCACCTGTGTCAGGGAATGCGTGACAGGGACAGGTACCGACATTGTATTGCTGACATACCACCGGTCCGCTGCCGCATAGCGCATTGCCCAACCGTCTTTCTCAAGCCAGGGCCGGACAGCTTCGAACAAGGCACGCCCTTCATCCTCGCTGATACCGGCGGATTCCGCAGTAAACAGAACCAGCCCACTGGTATCGGCACGCAAGTGAACAGGGTCAAGACGGAAACAACGCCCAGCGGGCGGTTCGGAGAAATCAGCAAGGTAATCCAGTGCAGCTACTGGTGGCTGCTCAGCTTCAATGCCAAACAACGCACAGGCAGCACTATCAACATCGACACAGGGAAATGCCATGCGCCTGCTGCGACCCAGCCAGCGTGACAACGCCGGTACCGAAGGAAAAATATCATCGGCATAACCGCTGAAATCAGCCGCCAGACCGGGGATCAGCAGGCTGACTGATCGTGTCAGCTGAGATTACTCACAATGGCTTCGCGTACCGGCCCAAGTTTGGCATCAACGGTAATGACACCCTCAGTACACTGGCTGATCGCGGTATCAGGGTCTTTCAGTCCATGGCCCGTCAGGGTACAGACAACTGTACTGCCTTCCGGAATCTTGCCACTCTTGATGTCGCGCATCGCACCCGCCAGTGACGTTGCGGAAGCTGGTTCACAGAAGACACCTTCCTTCTCGGTCAGCAGCTTCTGTGCGGCAAGAATCTCTTCATCGCTACATTCATCGAACCAGCCTTCCGATTCCTTGTTCACCTTCCACGCCTTGTCCCAGGACTGCGGGTGACCGATACGAATGGCGGTTGCAATCGTATCGGGGTTATCGAGCATTTCACCGCGCATGAACGGCGCAGAACCTGCTGCCTGGTAACCCAGCATCTTCGGCCGGCTGTTGACGATACCGTGCTCGAAGTATTCGCTATAGCCCATCCAGTGCGCGGTGATATTGCCGGCATTGCCCACCGGCAGACAGTGGAAATCAGGTGCCCGTTCCAGTTCTTCCACAATTTCAAATGCGGCCGTCTTCTGGCCTTGCAGACGGAACGGGTTGATGGAATTTACGATGGTAACTGGCGTGTTCTCTCCTATCTCCTTGACCAGTTGCATACCTTCATCAAAGTTGCCACGGATCTGCAGGACCACTGCACCGTGAATCATCGCCTGCGCCAGCTTGCCCTGCGCAATCTTGCCTTCCGGGATCAGCACGAATGCGGTGATGCCGGCGCGTGCAGCATAGGCCGCCGCAGAGGCCGAGGTATTACCGGTCGAGGCACAGATCACCGCCTTGCTGCCTTCCTCAACCGCCT
>CAZVBD010000219.1:0-3316 GCA_964625255.1 uncultured Thiohalobacter sp.
GAGCGCCACGAATTTTCCGCCGAACTGATGGAAGTCTCGGCCGGTGAAGTGGCCGGTATCAAGAGCGCCACGGTAAAAATTGCGGGGTCCTATGCTTTCGGCTGGTTACGGACAGAAACTGGTGTGCACCGGCTGGTACGCAAATCACCGTTTGATTCCGGTAACCGCCGGCATACCTCGTTTGCGGCGGTGTTCGTCTCACCGGAAGTCGATGACGATATTGATATCGACATCAACCCGGCCGACCTGCGGGTTGATGTATACCGCGCCAGTGGCGCCGGGGGGCAGCACGTCAACCGGACCGAATCAGCGGTGCGTATCACCCACGAGCCGACGGGTACGGTGGTGCAGTGCCAGAATGACCGGTCGCAGCACAAGAACCGCGCCACGGCCATGAAGCAACTCAAGGCAAAGTTGTACGAACTGGAAATCCAGAAACGCAATGCCAGCCAGCAGCAGGTCGAGGACAGTAAATCCGACATCGGCTGGGGCAGCCAGATCCGTTCCTACGTGCTCGATCAATCGCGGATCAAGGATCTGCGTACCAACGTGGAAACCGGCAATACACAGGCCGTGCTCGATGGCGACCTGGATACTTTTATCGAGGCTAGCCTCAAGAGCGGCCTGTAACTTCACTCACAAAGCAGACAACCATGACCGACGACCAGGACGAACATAAACTCATAGCCCAACGCCGCCAGAAGCTGAACCAGTTGCGCGAGCAAGGCAATGCCTTCCCCAATGATTTCCGTCGCGATGCGCTGGCAGCCGAACTGCATGCGCAATACGATGACAAGGACAAGGCCGAACTTGAAGCCAACCCGGTGCGGGTCAAGGTGGCGGGGCGCATGATGGGCAAGCGTGTCATGGGCAAAGCCAGCTTTGCACATATTCAGGACATGTCCGGTCGCCTCCAGTTGTTTATACAACGCGACAGTCTGCCGGAAGGGTGTTATCCGTCATTCAAGACCTGGGATGTCGGTGACATCATTTCCGCTGAAGGTGTGTTGTTCAAGACACGTACCGACGAGCTTTCCGTTAACGTTGATGACTTGCGGATTCTGACCAAGTCGCTGCGCCCTTTGCCGGAAAAATTTCATGGCCTGACCGATCAGGAAATCCGCTATCGCCAGCGCTATCTTGACCTGATCATGAATCAGGCGTCGCGGGACACCTTCATTATCCGGTCGCGCATTGTGCAGTTTATCCGTGAGTTTCTGAATGCGCGTAATTTCCTCGAAGTGGAAACACCGATGATGCAGGTGATTCCCGGTGGTGCGACGGCGCGTCCTTTTACCACTCACCACAATGCGCTGGATATGCAACTGTACTTGCGTGTTGCACCGGAGTTGTATCTGAAACGGCTGGTTGTGGGTGGTTTCGAAAAGGTCTATGAGATTAACCGTAATTTTCGTAACGAAGGTTTGTCAACGCGCCACAATCCTGAATTCACCATGCTTGAGTTTTACGAAGCCTATGCGGATTACCACGACCTGATGGATACCACCGAGGAGTTGTTGCGCACCATGGCGGAACATGTGCTCGGCAACACGGTGCTGGAATACCAGGGCGATCAGTATGATTTCGGCAAGCCGTTCGCGCGTATGACGATCAAGGAGTCCATCCTGCACTTCAATCCGGATCTTGACGTGGCGCAACTCGATGACCTGGACGCGGCACGCCAGGTAGCCGATGCGCTGGATATTCCGATCAAGAGCAGCTATGGCCTTGGCAAAGTGCAGATCGAGATTTTTGAAAAGACGGTTGAACACCGGTTAAAAGATCCAACCTTTATCACGGCTTATCCCACCGAGGTTTCACCTTTGGCAAGGCGCAATAACGATGACCCCTTTGTGACGGATCGTTTTGAGTTCTTTGTCGGTGGTCGTGAGATTGCCAATGGTTTCTCAGAGCTTAACGACCCGGAAGACCAGGCAGAACGATTCAGAAAACAGGTCGAGGAAAAAGAAGCCGGTGACGATGAAGCTATGCACTACGATGAAGACTATGTGTGTGCCCTCGAACACGGCATGCCGCCAACAGCGGGTGAGGGTATAGGCATTGATCGCCTGGTGATGTTGTTTACCGATTCACCATCCATTCGTGATGTGCTGCTGTTCCCTCACATGCGAAAATAAAAAATATAGAAGACATATTTATGCAAGTTCTTCACGTTTGTTCCGGGAGTGTGAATCTTTATTTGAAGATGCTTATGTGCTAATGTTCTTCACTGTGTTTGAGCTGCCACACAGTTTTTATTGCCCATCTGATCCTGCAGTCTGCACCACTACAATTTACATTTACTCCAGACTGCCGGGATAGCCATGTCGACATCGTCTCTGTTAATCGCAGTGCTGTTGTTGCCGCTGTTGTCCGCTGTCTCCGCGTTTGCTACCGACCGTCAACCGTTGTTCATGCGCTGGCTGGTGTTCCCGCTGCTGGGGCTGGCGGGATTGACTGCGGTGTGGTTGGGCGGGCAGGTACTGCTGCAAGGTGTGACTGAAACTTTCGTTTACGCACTGGGTCTGCCCTGGTTGCACTGGCATTTCCGCCTGGACCCGCTGGCCGGGTTTTTCCTGATCCTGATCGGCATTGTGGTCATCGCAGTGAGTCTGTTCGGGCCGGGCTACGTGCGCGAGTTCAGGCACGGCAAACAGCCGCTGTCTGTATTGGGGTTTTTCACCGGCTTGTTTGTCACCGGCATGTTGATGGTGGTGGTGGCCGCTGACGCTTTTTCGTTTATGGTGGCCTGGGAGTTGATGTCGCTGACGAGTTATTTCCTGGTCGTCTACCAGCATCAGAACTCCGCCAATCGGCGTGCCGGTTTCATCTATCTGCTCATGGCCGAAGTGGGTGCGTTATCCATCCTGTTGAGTTTCGGTGTGTTGGCTGGCTTCGGTGACGGTTTTTCTTTCGAGGCGATGCGTGCGGCACCGCTGACCCTGACCTGGGCATCGATTGCTTTTGCGTTGGGGGTATTCGGGTTCGGCATGAAGGCCGGTCTGGTACCCCTTCATGTGTGGTTACCCGAAGCTCATCCCGTGGCCCCGTCACATATTTCTGCGCTGATGTCGGGCGTCATGCTCAAGGTGGCCGTCTACGGTTTTATCAGGCTGAGT
The DNA here is from genome assembly GCA_964625255.1 of uncultured Thiohalobacter sp. Lineage (GTDB taxonomy): Bacteria > Pseudomonadota > Gammaproteobacteria > DSM-19610 > DSM-19610 > Thiogranum. Next base: position 3,120 of record CAZVBD010000219.1, read on the forward strand.
TTCGATCTGATCGGCGATGTGCATTGGGCCTGGGGCGTGGCGCTGTTGATCATCGCCAGTATCACTGCACTGTTTGGTGTGCTGTATGCGTTGATGCAGCACGATCTGAAGCGCCTGCTGGCTTATCACTCAGTGGAGAATATCGGCATCATCTTTATCGGCCTGGGCCTGTCGATGATTTTCTACGGCACCGGTTA
>CAZVBD010000220.1:0-3299 GCA_964625255.1 uncultured Thiohalobacter sp.
CGGCTGATGTGTACATCGATGATATTGGTCTGTGGATCGAAGTGATAATCCCAGACGCTTTCCAGCAGCATAGTGCGGGTGACGATCTGGCCGGCGTGCTGCAACAGGAATTCGAGGATCAGGTATTCGCGCGGTTGCAGATCGATGGTTCTACCGGCGCGTTTTACGGTGTGTGTCAGGCGGTCCAGCTCCAGGTCGGCTACTTTCAGCAAGCTGGTATCCGGTTTGCTTTCCCCTCGACGCAGCAGTGCCTCAATGCGTGCCAGTAATTCGGAAAAGGCAAAGGGTTTGACCAGGTAGTCATCGCCACCGGCCTTCAGGCCCTGTACCCGGTCATCAACTTCACCCAGGGCGCTGAGAATGATCACGGGGGTGTGTCGATCCGAGCTGCGCAGTGTTTTTAACACGGACAGGCCATCGAGTGCCGGCAGCATACGGTCGAGGATAAGGACGTCGTAGTCATTTTCCAGCGCCATAAACAGCCCGTCCTTGCCGTCAGTCGCCTGATCGACTGCGTGGCCGTGTTCTTTCAAACCCTTGGCAATATAGTGGGCTGTTTCGATGTCGTCTTCGATGACAAGGATGCGCATGGCGTTAGCATACCTGTTAGTCGCTGGAGTGGGGATGGGTGGAACATTAAATATTGTTAACCCTGTGCGGCAGACGGCCAAAAAGGCTTGACCTGTCACCTGCGAACAGGTTGTACGCTTTGTCTGACCAAATGATCAGGAGACCGTAATGAAACAAAAAACTGATGAACGAAGCTTCAAGGACCCGGTTTGTGGGATGGAGATCAGTCAAATAACGGCTATTGACGAGTACGAATATGAAGGAAAAACCTATTATTTCTGTGCCAGTGGCTGTCGGGAGGCGTTTGAAGCGGAGCCTGAAAAGTATATCCGTTCTCATCGTCAGCACGGGGTGAAGTAGAAGCAAGCCAAAGGGGCCGGAATCTCAGGCCCACAGCTCCAGTACGAAGTGGCGCATCACGGCGCTTAATATGTCGCTGCGTGTCACCATACCGGTCAGTTCGCCATCCGTGACGATCGGCATTGCACCGACGTGTTGTTCCACAAACAGACGCGCGATGTAACGTACATCGGTGTTGGGGCTGGCGGCCAGTACACGCGGTTGCATCAGTCGTTCTATACTTTCATCTGCCTTGTGGGGCATCTGCTGGTGATAGTCCCGGGTAAAGCCTCCAAGATGGCGCATGAGGTCGCGATCCGAGATGATGCCCACCAGTCGATTGCCCTCCGCGATGACCGGGAGGTGGCGGAATTGCCTGGCCTGAAAGATTTCCAGGGCGTTGGAAATTTTTGCCTGGTGCGGTAAAGCGATAACCGGTGTTGTCATGATCTGTTCAGCGAGCAGAACGGTTTCGGTTTTCGGCAGTTGTTTTACGACCTGGTAGGCTGATACCGCCGAGTGAGGGTGCTGCTGGTGCTGTTCATCAGTCGGATGGTCCTTTTCACTAATGGGACGTTCAGGGATAATCGCCTGCACTTTCTCCGCGATGGGGCGCTTGAAAATCTGCTCGACAGACATGCGCTCGTGACTATCCAGACCTTGAATGATAAATGTCATATGACCGGATAATAACGCACAATACGAGAAAGGGAGTACTGCGATGGGTATTTTCAGGTTTTTCCGCATCAGTTTTTCATTGTGGGGGTATGCGGGCTGGTTGTTGCTGGTACGCCTGCGTTTGTTGCGCCATGCCGAATCGCCGGCACAGCGTCTTGTCCGGGTGATTGAGCGACTGGGAACAACGTTCATCAAACTCGGGCAGGGCATAGGTTTACGGCGTGATTTGTTGCCCGATGAATATGTCGAAGCCCTGGAAGGCCTGCAGGACAGGGTAGCGCCATTCCCGGGTGAAATTGCGGTGCATGAGATTACCACGGCCCTGGGCGCACCACCCACTGAACTGTTTGCCGACTTCGAGAAAGAACCGATGGCGTCAGCCTCGATTGCCCAGGTCCATCGGGCGCACCTCGAGGACGGTACCGAGGTGGTGGTCAAGGTTCGTCGCCCGGACATCAAACGGCAGGTCGCGCAGGATATCTGGTTACTGCGTACCGCCGTCCGTGGGGTATTGCTGCTATTGCCCTTCCTGCGTCGTTACCGTCCGCTGGATATCCTTGCCGAAGCCCATGAAGTCCTGCAACAGGAAATGGATTTTTGTCAGGAGGCGCGTTCCATGCAGCGTTTCCGGGAGGCGTTCAAGGACTGGGATACGGTGAATATACCCGCTGTTTTCGAGGCGTTTTCGACTGAATCCGTGCTGGTACAGGAATGCAGTCATGGTCGCCGGGTCGATGATCCGACTATCCGGGATGACGGACCGCGCCTGGCGAAGAACTTTGTTGATGCCTACCTGCACCAGTTTTTTATTCTGGGGCTTTTCCACGGTGACCCGCACCCCGGCAATCTTTTTGTTATGGATGACGGTCGTATCTGTTTTCACGATTTCGGCCTGGTGGGCTTCATGGACCGTGAAACCCGCCGTAATCTGGCCGCCTTTATGCAGGCTTTTGTCCGCCAGGATGCCGACTGGTTGCTGGATGCCTATCTGGACCTGGGTGTACTGGCCAGCGACCTTGATGAAACAACCTATCGCGCCGGTCTGGAAAAGCTGTTGGATGACTATGCCCGCTTGCCCCTGAAAGATTGGTCATTTGCCGTGGCGTTTGCACGCATCATACGTATGGGGCAGGGACGCGACGTGCGGTTCCCGCGCAACCTGCTGATACTGATGCGTACGCTGTTCCTGATGGAGACCACGGTACGTAGCCTGGACCCGGACTTTAATCTACTCGACGGACTGGCGGGCCAGGCGGAACCTATTGCCAAAGCGGCCATGAAAGAACGGGCAGAGACCGGCAAGGTGCGCCTGGGCTACGAGGCTGGCATTGCACTGCAGGATTTACCCAACTCGGTGGGCAAGTGGTTGCGACGGGTACGTAAGCAGGGGCTGGAGATACGTCTTCAGCATCATGGATTGAGAGACCTGGAACGGCACCTGGACCGGAGTAGTAACCGTCTGGCACTGGCACTGGTGACACTGGGTCTTTATATCGCCAGCGCCCTGTTAATGCAGGTTGAATCGACGACTCGTCTGTGGGGTATGCCGTTGCCGGCCGTGATCGGTTTTGCGCTGGCTTTGTGGTTTACGTTACGGCTGGCGGCCAGTATTTCCCGTTCCGGGCGATTGTAGTCGGGGTCGAACTTCTGGTGGCATCAGGAAAAGGAGTTTGTATGAACGGAGCCGAACAATTCACATCACCGCTGGCTTT
>CAZVBD010000221.1:0-3273 GCA_964625255.1 uncultured Thiohalobacter sp.
CTCCGGGTCAAACGACGAAACTCGCCGCCAGTGTGCCCATAATCAGTGACCAGCCGTCAATCAGAACAAACAGCATGATCTTGAATGGAAGGGATATGATCATCGGCGACAACATCATCATGCCCATCGACATGAGCAGAGTTGCCACAACCAGATCGATAACCAGAAAAGGAATCAGCACCAGAAATCCGATCTGGAATGCGGTCTTCAGTTCACTGGTGACGAAGGCCGGCATCAGCAAGGTAAATGGCACGTCGTCAGGGGTTTCAAAGTCACCACTGCGCGAAATATCCGAGAACAGTATGAGATCCTCATCACGTGTCTGTGCAAGCATGAAGCCGCGTAATGGTATCGCTGCTTTCTGCAAGGCTTCCGAGGCGGGGATCTGTTCTTCCAGGTAAGGTTCGATAGCATTGTCATAAATGTCGTCGAATACCGGTGTCATTATGAACAGGCTTAGAAACAGGGCCAGCCCAATCAGTACCTGATTGGATGGTGAGGACTGTGTCCCCAGTGCCTGACGCAGTATGCCCAGTACGATAAGAATGCGGACAAAAGAAGTCATCATCATCAGTGCAGCAGGTAACAGGCTGAGTGCTGTCATAAACGCCAGCACCTGCAAGGTAACGGAATAGGTTTCACCACCATTGCCCGTTGGCTCGACCGTCAGTGCTGCAAAACCCGGGGCCGCAGAAGCCAGCGAAGGAATGGCTGTCAACAACACAAGTATCAGCGCAAATCGAAATTTCATTGTTTGCTGCCTTTGCCCATCATGCGGCCTAGCTGATCGGCAAAACCGCCGCCAGCCGGTTGATCATGAGCCTCAAGCGGTTGATCCAGTACGTGCAGGGTCTGTACCCGGCCGGGTGCCACTCCGACCAGTAACTGTGTATCCCCGACCTGTAATAACACGACGCGTTCCCGTGTTCCCATCGACAAACCACCAAGAATTTTGAGGCTGCCGCCGGCAGCCATCTGAAACTTTCCGCTACGCTTCAATATCCACGCCAGCCCCAGCATGACACCGAGAACCACAATCATCCCTAGCGTTAATTGCCAGAGATTACTTGCTGCCATCGGATCAGTTCCGCTTGCAAGTGAAGTGCCACCGGTCTCATCGGCGGCATGCACCGATACACTCAACAGCATTCCTGCAAGCACGAATATCCTGCTTTGCATGATTGGGAACATATGCTAACGGCCTACTTAAGCTTCTTGACCCGCTCGGCGGGGCTGATGACATCCGTCAAGCGGATACCGAACTTTTCATTAACGACAACAACCTCACCGTGCGCAACCAGTGTACCGTTGACCAGGACGTCCATAGGCTCACCTGCCAGCCTGTCCAGTTCTACAACAGAACCCTGGTTCAGCTGTAACAGGTTGCGAATACTGATGTGCGTACGACCAATTTCCATGGATATGGTGACCGGGATATCGAGGATGACGTCCATATTGGCTTCGTCACCGGCCGGGCCACCCGAGGTATCTTCAAGATTGTCAAACTCTGCCGCAGCTGTATCATTACCGTCTTCGGCTTCAGCCACCGCCTGTTCTGACATCGCTTCGGCCCAGTCGTCCGTCGCTTCTGTTTCCTGGTTTTCGTTTTCTTCACTCATCGGCTTCTCCCACTGCCAATCCCGCTAATCGAGTCGATTAGGGATAATTTTTTGAACAATCTTGATGGCACGGCTTCCGTTATGGTTTCCGTACTTCCCGCGAAATACAGGTGCCTCTTCTGCCTCCAGCACTACCAGCTCCGGCAAATCAACCGGTATCACATCACCGGCCCGCAAACTGTTGACTTCGCGTAATGACAGCGATGTTTCCAGAAGTGTCGAACTTAGTTCGACCCGGGCTTCTTTCATTTCCTCACGGATTGAGCGCGTCCAGCGCTCGTCACGATCAGAGCGGTCACTCTGAACACCGGCATCAAGTAAATCGCGGATGGGTTCAACCATTGAATACGGCATAGTGACATGAAGATCGCCACCACCACCTTCCAGCTCCACGCGGAAGGTATTGACCACCACCACTTCCGTCGGGCTGACGATATTGGCAAAGTGAGGATTGACTTCAGAACTCTGGTACTCAAACCCTACTTCCATAACCGGCTTCCAGGCCTGCATCAGATCCTTGAAGGCAATTTCCAGCACCATATTGATAACGCGTAACTCTGTCGGGGTGAATTCACGCCCTTCAATCTTGGTGTGGAAGCGACCGCCGCCACCAAAAAAGTTATCCACCAGCGCAAATACCAGTTTGGGTTCCAGGACAAACAGCGCCGTGCCCCGTAGTGGTGGTATCCTGACAAGATTAAGGCTGGTTGGTACAAACAGACTGTGAACATACTCGGCAAACTTGAGCATCTGAACACCGGATACCGAAATCTCACCGGCACGGCGTAACATGTTGAACAGGCTGATGCGGAAATAGCGGGCAAAACGCTCGTTGATCATCTCCAGCGTTGGCATACGACCGCGAACAATGCGGTCCTGGCTGGCGAAGTCATAACCACGAGCCTCGCCGTCCGACAAGTCCTCATCTGTTTCAGTTTCAACATCGCCGCCGGAAACACCGTGTAACAGCGCGTCAATTTCGTCCTGTGAAAGAAGATCGTTCACGGTAGCCCCTATTGCATCACAAAGCTGGTGAAATAAACATTCTCAACACCTGACGAGCCGGTTTCGGCTTTCAACACTTCCTGCACCGCAGCAAGTGTTTCCTTGCGCAGTGCTTCCATGCCTTCACGGGTATCAAGTACGACGGGGTCCTGGGCTTTGAACAAGAACACCAGGTTGTTGCGAATTGCCGGGCGGTGTTCCTTGATCTGCTCGACAACGGCCGGGTCACGAGTACCCGCTTCAATCGTAATTTGTAAAAAGCGTATATCCGAGTCTGCGCTGAAGTTCACGACAAACGGAGGGTCCAGTGGGACGTAACTGAGTGGTGCCCTTGGCTCTTTCTTTTTCTTGCTCTTGGCTTTCTTGTCACCTTTTTTGGCTGACTTTGCCGATTTGGCATCACCATCGACTTCTTCAGCAGCCACCTCGTCGTCACCACCTATTACGCCGGTAAGCATCAGTGTTGCCGCCGCCGATATACCCAGCAGCACAACAACCAGCGCGATAATAATGATCATTTTCTTGGAACCTGATTTCGGCTTCTCTTCGTCGCCGTCAACATCAAGATCCAGATCGTCTTCCTTTGCCATTTGAGTTCCCCGTCATGTGTTCTGCTACAGGAATAGCAAAACATATGCCACGAAACAGG
>CAZVBD010000222.1:0-1088 GCA_964625255.1 uncultured Thiohalobacter sp.
CAGCGCCGCTTCGAAGCGCTCATAGGGTTCGGTGCCGTCGCTGTCGGCGAACTCGCCGCGCATGTAGTTGTAACCGGCGGTCGCGCCCATGGAATAGCCGGCGATGGCCATGCCCTCAATCAGCGCGTGCGGGTTGAAACGAATAATATCGCGGTCCTTGCAGGTGCCCGGTTCGGATTCATCCGAGTTGCAGACAATGTATTTCTGCACCGGTGCGTTACGCGGCATAAAACTCCATTTCAGACCGGTCGGGAAACCGGCGCCGCCACGACCGCGCAGTGCGGAACTCTTGACGATTTCAATCACCTCTTCCGGCGGTGTTTTTTCCTGGAGAATTTTCTTCCACGCCTGATACCCGCCAATTTTAAGATAGTTCTCAAGCGTCCATGGCTCATCAAATTGCAGCGTGGTGAAACAGACCTGGTTTGTCATGCCCTACTCCAGTCCGTCCAGAATCTGATCGACTTTTTCAATCGTCAGCTTCTCGTAATAGTGGCCATTGACGGTCATCATCGGCGCGCCAATACAGGCGGCCAGACATTCTTCCTCATTTTTGAGAAAAATGCGTCCGTCGGGCGTGCTTTCACCCAGCTTGATACCGAGTTTCTTTTCCACGTGTGCGACCAGATCGTCCGCACCACACAGCATGCAGGAAATATTATTGCAGAACGCCACGGTATTACGGCCCACCGGCTGAGTTTCGATCATCGAATAAAAGCTGGCGACTTCGTAGACCGATACCGGTGGCATTTCCAGGTACTTTGCCACGGCATCCATCTGCGCCACACTCACCCAATGGTTCTCGTGCTGCACGGCATGCAACGCAGCCAGTATAGCCGACTGTTTCTGGTCCGGCGGATACTTGGTCAACCAATGGTCGATCTCGGTCCTGACCTTGTCCGGCAATTCGTAGGGCGTATTGTTGTCCTGTACTGCACTCATTACCGATCCACCTCACCAAATACGATGTCCTGGGTGCCGATAATGGCCACCACGTCGGCGAGCATGTGGCCCTGCGACATTTCATCGAGCGACGACAGGTGGGCAAAACCCGGCGCACGAATTTTCACCCGGTAAGGCTTGTTGGC
>CAZVBD010000222.1:1188-3266 GCA_964625255.1 uncultured Thiohalobacter sp.
CCGGTCATGCCCAGTTGCAGGGCGCGTTCCGGTGTCACGATACCGATATCCACCGTACGCTGTTTCCAGATACGGTTATCCGTCAGCAGGGTTTCGTATTCATCCACACAGGCCGGGAAGCGTTCGGTGAAATCCTCGATAAAATCGAGCATGGAACCCTGACGATTGCGGTTCAGGCGATCAATATCCGCCTTGCCGTGCCATTTCGATTCCCTGTATTGCGGCATGTGGTCGGGCAGATCCCGGTAGACACCACCCGGTCGATAATAGGTGGCATGCAGGCGTGCGCCGGAAACTGCTTCGTAGCAGTCCATCAGGTCTTCGCGCTCGCGGAAGGTGTACAGGAACACCGTCATGGCACCAATGTCGAGCCCGTGTGCGCCCAGCCACAACAGGTGATTGAGGATACGCGTGATCTCATCGAACATGACACGGATGTACTGCGCACGCTCCGGCACGTCGATACCCAGCAGTTTTTCGATGGACATAACGTAGGCGTGTTCGTTGCACATCATCGACACATAATCGAGCCGGTCCATGTAACCGATGCTCTGGTTATACGGTTTGCTTTCGGCCAGCTTCTCGGTAGCGCGATGCAATAAACCGATATGCGGGTCAGCGCGTTGAACAGTCTCGCCATCCAGTTCCAGCACCAGGCGCAGTACGCCGTGTGCGGCAGGGTGCTGCGGACCGAAGTTCAGGGTGTAATTTCTGATTTCAGGCATCGTCTTCTTCGCCTTCAGCGTCACTCGCCTCATCCAGCGTCACCGGCTCCCGTTCATCGCCACGGATGACCTTGGGCACAAGTACACGCGGCGTTATGCTGACGGGCTGGTAAACAACACGCTTCTTTTCGGGGTCGTAGCGTACTTCAACGTTGCCACTCAACGGGAAGTCCTTGCGGAACGGATGACCGATAAAACCATAGTCGGTCAAAATACGGCGCAGGTCGGGGTGCCCTTCAAACAGAATGCCGTACAGGTCGAACGCCTCGCGCTCGAACCAGTTGACACCGTTCCAGAGTTCGACCACTGAGGGAATCACGGGTAACTGGTTATCCGGTGCGAACACGCGAATCCGTAACCGGTGATTATGTGTGACGGACAACAGGTGGTATACCGCAGCAAAGCGCCGGTCCTGTTGCGGCGTCTCCACAGAAAGATCTTCCTCCAGCCCGGGCAACCGCCCTGCCGTTTTTGGATCCACACCCCGGCAAAAACCGGTGCTGGTGGTTTCTTCCGTCGCCCACTCGTCTTCGCCAAAATTCAGATAATCGACACCACACACGTCGATCATTTGTTCAAAGCCGAACACCTGTTCGTCGCGCAATACGCGGCAGGTATCGAGCAGATCTTCCGGTGTTATTTCAATGGTCACTTCATCCAGCAACAACACAGCATCACGCAAGGTGTCGCCGAAGCGCTCCTGTAACTGTTGAAGAAGTTCCTTTGCCTGCATGTCCTGCCTCTTCAGCGCGCGATGGTATTAGTGCGACGAATCTTGTTCTGTAACTGCAATATGCCGTACAACAGCGCCTCAGCGGTTGGGGGACAACCCGGCACATAAATATCGACCGGTACGATTCGGTCACAACCGCGCACAACCGAATAGGAGTAGTGATAATAACCGCCACCATTGGCACAGGAACCCATGGAAATCACCCAGCGCGGTTCGGCCATCTGGTCATAGACCTTGCGCAGTGCCGGTGCCATTTTATTACACAGCGTACCGGCCACAATCATCACATCGGACTGACGTGGGCTGGGGCGGAACACGACGCCGAAACGATCAAGGTCATAGCGCGAAGCACCGGCCTGCATCATTTCCACTGCACAACAGGCAAGACCAAAGGTCATCGGCCACAGGGAACCGGTCCGCGCCCAGTTAATCAGCTTGTCGGCAGACGTGGTGATGAAGCCTTCTTCGAGTTTGCCTTCTATACCCATTGTTAACCCGCTACTCCCACTCCAGCGCTCCCTTCTTCCACTCATAGATAAACCCGATTACGAGAATCCCGAGGAATATCATCATGGCGATGTAACCGAACCAGCCGATGTCATTGAGCACTACGGCCCAGG
>CAZVBD010000223.1:0-3222 GCA_964625255.1 uncultured Thiohalobacter sp.
TCCGTATTCCAGGGCAGTGAACGTGACCAGCAGGCACTCGGTCTTGATGCCGGTATCCGCTACCAAAATGGCGATACCACTATCCGGATCGGCAATAACAGTACACCGGCTCAAGGTGTCGGCGTGACTGTCAATAAACGCAACCTTCAGGCTTCGGGCAAAGTTTTCGGGACCAACACCCGTATGCAGGATAATCCCGTCTATCGCCTACGGATCACGGCGGGAAGCACCGGGTACATCGAGACCGGTAAATCCATTCCCTATTTTTCCGGGCAAGTCTACCAGCGCAATGGTCAAAACATCACCGAATCAAGCGTGGCTTACAAAGACGTTACCAGTGGATTTTATGTACGCCCCCGCGTGAACGGCAATCAGGTCATACTCGACATAAGCCCCTACCGTGAATCGCTCGATGCGTCAGGCGCCGGTGCAATAAACACACGGCGTGCCGCTACCACCATCCGTGGCGCATTGGGGCAATGGATTCCGCTGGGTGGAACAACCGGGCAGATCAAACACTCATCCGGACAAACCGGAAAGTCATACTCGACACAGGATCGCTACAGTGAAAACATCTGGATAAAAGCTGAGCGGGTTCAGTAACCCTTAAGGAGAAACCATGTTTGGATTTCAGGAATTTGTCATACTCATCCTGGTGCTGGCTGTTGTACTGGTCATCATGGGCGTCAAGTCCGTGCCACAGGGTACCGAGTGCACGGTCGAACGTTTTGGTCGTTACACGAAAACATTGCGACCGGGTCTCAACATCATCGTACCTATCGTTGACCGCATCGGTGCCAAACTGAACATGATGGAACGCGTCATGGATGTCCCCTCGCAGGAGGTCATCACCCGCGACAACGCCATGGTGACCGTGGACGGTGTGGTGTTCTTTCAGGTACTCGACGCGGCCAAGGCGGCTTACGAGGTCAACCAGCTGGAGCTGGCCATCCTCAACCTGACCATGACCAATATCCGTACTGTCATGGGTTCCATGGACCTCGACCAACTGCTGTCACAGCGCGATACCATCAACGCACAACTGCTGCACGTCGTTGATGACGCCACCACCCCCTGGGGTGTGAAAGTCACACGTATCGAGATCAAGGACATCACCCCGCCACGCGACCTGGTCGATGCCATGGCGCGACAGATGAAAGCCGAACGTGAAAAACGCGCCAACATTCTTGACGCAGAAGGCTTCCGACAAGCGGAAATTCTCAAGGCCGAAGGTGAGAAACAGTCCGTCATCCTGGATGCCGAAGGTAACCGTCAGGCGGCCTTCCTCGATGCCGAGGCCCGCGAACGCCAGGCGGAAGCTGAAGCCAAGGCAACGGATATGGTTTCCAAAGCCATTGCCAATGGCGACATCAACGCCATCAACTATTTTGTGGCAACAAAATACATTGACTCGCTACAGGCCATCGCCACCTCACCCAACCAAAAACTGGTGTTAATGCCACTCGAAGCCGCCAGCGTTATCGGGGCAATTGGCGGTATTGCCGAACTGGCCAAAGACGCCCTGGATGAGCAGAAGAAAGGCTCGACTGGACAAGCCAAGGCCTGAGGGCCGAGAAGGATATCCTGGAGTATGACAGAGGTAATAGGCCACTGGCACTGGTGGATACTCGCCGCCATATTGATCATCCTGGAAGTGTTTGCACCGGGTGCGTTTTTTCTCTGGCTGGGCATTTCCGCCGCAGTGGTCGGCGGCGTCACCTATATTTCGCCGGGAATAGACTGGGAGTACCAGCTGTTACTGTTCTCGGTGCTGGCGGTCGTCAGCATTGTGGCCTGGCGGAAGTATTTTCGTTCCACACCGGCCGATACAGACCAGCCAAACCTGAACCGGCGTGGTCAGCACTATGTGGGACGAGTCTTCACACTTAAAGAACCGATCGCTGATGGTGTCGGCAAGATTCGTGTGGACGATTCCACCTGGAAGATACGGGGGGAAGATTGTGCGGCCGGGACACGCATCGAAGTCACCGGTGTAGACGGGACTATTCTGGAAGTCGTCCACAAAACCTGACACTTCGTCATACACCCCCGGTTAGGGGCTACAGCTGCTTCCATGCTAAACTCATCAGTTAATGTTAGCCCGTTGAAACTACTATGAAATCACTCGAACAACTGCTCGAAGAACGTATCCTGATCCTGGACGGCGCCATGGGCACCATGATCCAGCGCTACAAGCTGGAAGAAGCCGACTACCGTGGTGAGCGTTTTGCCGACTGGCCGACCGACCTCAAGGGCAACAACGACCTGCTGACACTGACCCAGCCACAGATCATCAGCGACATCCACAAGGCTTACCTGGAGGCCGGTGCGGATATCGTCGAGACCAACACCTTCAACTCCACCAATGTATCGCTGGCGGATTACCAGCAGGAAGACCTGGTCTACGAATTGAACTATGAAGGCGCAAAACTCGCGCGCGCCGCCTGTGATGCAATCAGCACCGATGACAAACCCCGTTTCGTTGCCGGCATACTCGGTCCGACCAGCCGCACCTGCTCACTCAGCCCGGACGTTAACGATCCCGGCTTCCGCAACATCAGCTTCGACGAGTTGCGAGAGACCTACTACGTCGCCACCAAAGCACTGATCGAAGGTGGCGCCGACATCATCATGATCGAGACCATCTTCGATACCCTCAACGCCAAGGCCGCCACCTTCGCCGTGGAGACCGTGTTCGAAGACATGGGCAATAAGCTGCCGGTGATGATCTCCGGCACCATCACCGACGCCTCTGGCCGCACCCTGTCCGGCCAGACGGCTGAAGCGTTCTTTAACTCCATACGCCACGTCAAACCGATTTCCATCGGCTTTAACTGCGCACTGGGCGCCAAGCAGTTGCGCGAGTACGTCGGTGAGCTGGCCGGCACGGCAGACTGTTACGTCAATGCACACCCCAACGCCGGCCTGCCCAACGAGTTCGGCGAATACGACGAAAGCCCGGAAGAAATGGCCGCAGAGCTGGAGGAATGGGCAAAGTCCGGTTTCCTCAACATCATCGGCGGTTGTTGCGGCACCACCCCGCCGCACATCAAGGCCATTGCCGAGGCCGTAGCAAAGTATCCACCGCGCAAAAAAGTGGAGCACGACTTTGTCCTTCGCCTGGCTGGCCTTGAGCCGTTAAACATCCGTGAAGACTCGTTGTTCGTCAACGTCGGCGAACGTACCAACGTCACCGGTTCGGCCAAATTCAAACGCCTCATC
>CAZVBD010000224.1:0-3213 GCA_964625255.1 uncultured Thiohalobacter sp.
GGGCAACTTCCTGCAGGAGCCGAGCGAAACGCTCAGCTATGACTTCACCGGAGAGGTCGCCTGATCAAGCACGTGTGACACCAGCCCGTCGGCAAGCTTGGGTTCAAACCAGGTGGACTTGGGTGGCATTACCTCGTTGGCATCCGCGACCGCCATCAGGTCTTCTATGGTGGTGGCAAACAGGGAAAAGGCCGCTGCCATTTCACCGCTATTAACACGTTTTTCCAGCCCTTCGAGGCCACGAATACCGCCGACAAAATCAATACGCGGGTCGGTACGCGGGTCGCTGATCCCCAGCACCGGTTCCATGAGGTTATCGGCCAGCAGACTGACATCCAGACGCGCCACCGGGTCTTCGGGGATACGCTCCGGATGGATATTCAGGCGATACCACTGCCCATTCAGGTATAGCCCGAACTCGCCCGGTTTCCCCGGCGCAACCGGTTCCAGCGACTGATTGACATCAAACATCCCGGCAATCTTCTCCAGAAACTGCATTTCGCTCAGACCATTCAGGTCTTTCACCACCCGGTTGTAATCAAAAATCTTCATTTGTTTATGCGGGAAGATCACGGATAGAAAATAGCGGCTCATGGCATCCGCCGGCTCATTTTTACTCGCCGCCACGCGCGAAGCTGCTGCCGAACGGTGATGCCCGTCAGCGATATAAATCGCTTCCATCGCGTCAAAACCCTCGGTCAGCCTGTCGATCGTTTCCGGGTCATCCAGCACCCAGAAGGCGTGCCCGATACCGTCATCAGCGACCAGGTCATATTCCGGGGGGTTGTTCGTCACCGAAGCGATCAGCGCGTCAATGTCGTCCTGTGAACGGTAGGCCAGCAGCACCGGGCCGGTCTGTGCATTCAGCGCCTCGATCTGGCGAACCCGATCGTTCTCCTTGGCAGGACGCGTGAGCTCATGCTTGCGAACCCGGTTCTTGTCATATTCCGCCACCGAAACCACGGCGACCAGCCCGGTCTGTACATGGTCTCCCATGGTCAGGCGGTAAACATAATAGACGGGCTTGTCCTCACGCTTGAGCACACCCTCGGCGACCAGTTTGTTCAGGTTCTCCGCCGCTTTGGCATACACTGCGGGATCATAGGGATCCGTCCCTTCCGGCAAGTCGATCTCCGCCTTGGAAATGTGCAGAAAACTCAGTGGCCGACCGACAACCCGTTCACGGGCTTCCTCGCTGTTAAGCACATCATACGGCGGCGCCACCACATCGTTGGCGCGTTCCGGTACTGGCCGCAGACCGGCAAACGGGCGTATCAGGGACATAGGACTTTTCCTGGCTGAATAGAGATGGCCGCTATTCTACCCGCCCACCGAAGCCGGTGCACCGAAAACACACTGATATCCGGATCAGAATTATTCAGCGAAAGCCAGATCGACACGCTGCAAACCGCGCGGCAGCTTCTTGCCCTTGCGCCCACGATCGCCCTGGTAGAGCGCCAGTTCCGATGTTTTCAACGTCAGGTGGCGCTTGCCCGCGTGTAAGACCAATGCACCACCTTCCGGCACACTCACAACCGCCACCATACGCTCCTCGCCCGCAGCCAGCTTCCTGGTGTTGACACCCTGGATCTTGATGCCCTTGCCACGATTCAGACGCGGGACTTCAGCGGTCGGAATCACCAGCATATGACCCTGCAGGTCAATCGCCGCCAACTGATCGGTATCGACGTTCACCACCGGTACCGGCGGCAACACCTGCGCCTGTTTCGGCACCGACAGCACGGACTTCCCGGCCTTGTTACGCGCATACAAGTCACCGAGGCGGGCAACAAAACCATAACCGGCATCACTCGCCAGCAGGTACAGGTTATCGACATCCCCGGCCATGAGGCCCACGAAACGGGCGCCATCCGGCACATTGAAACGACCGGTCAGCGGCTCGCCCTGACCGCGCGCCGAGGGCAGACTGTGGGCTGCCAGCGTGTAGGCGCGGCCGGTGGAATCGAGGAATACCACCTGCTGGTTACTGCGCCCCTGCACGGTGGCAAGGAAACCGTCACCGGCCTTGTAACTGAGTGATTCAGGGTCGATATCGTGCCCCTTTGCCGAGCGCACCCAGCCCTTCTCCGACAGCACAATGGTGACCGGATCGCTGGGTATCAGCGTAGTTTCATCCATCGCCTGTGCCGCCGGACGTGTCACCAGTGCGGAACGACGATCATCACCGAATGTTTCGCTGTCGGCGACAATTTCCTTTTTCACCAGGGTGCGCAAGCGTTGTTTTGATGACAGGATTTTCTCCAGTGCATCGCGCTCTTTGGCCAGCTTGTCTTGCTCGCCACGGATTTTCATTTCCTCCAGCTTCGCCAGGTGGCGCAGCTTCAGGTCGAGAATCGCATCGGCCTGACGTTCGCTGAGAGTAAAGCGTGCCATGAGTACCGGCCGGGGTTCATCCTCGCTACGGACAATGGCGATGACCTCATCGATATTCAGGTAGGCAATCATCAAACCGTCGAGAATATGCAAGCGCTCCAGCACCTTGTCGAGCCGGTATTGCAAACGCCGGGTCACGGTGTCAATACGGAATGTCAGCCACTCCTTCAGCAGCGTGCGCAGGTCCTTGACGGCCGGGCGACCGTCCAGCCCGATCATATTCATGTTGACGCGGTAACTGCGCTCCAGGTCGGTTGTCGCGAACAGGTGCAGCATAATAGTGTCGATATCAACGCGGCCGGAACGCGGCACAATCACCAGCCGGGTCGGGTTCTCATGATCGGACTCGTCACGGAGATCCGCCACCACGGGTAATTTTTTTGCTGTCATTTGTGCCGCAATCTGTTCCAGTACCCGGGCACCGGACACCTGCCAGGGCAGTTCGGTGATAATAATATCGCCGTTTTCCGGTTCGTAGCGGGCGCGGATACGCACACTGCCGCTGCCGCTGTGGTAAGCGCGCAGCAATTCATCACGCGGGGTAACAATGTCGCCGCCCGTCGGGTAGTCGGGCCCCTGAATGTGTTCACACAGGTCATCCACCGTTGCCTTCGGGTTCTCCAGCAGATGAATGGCGGCGGCCGCCACTTCACGCAGGTTGTGAGGAGGGATATCCGTCGCCATGCCAACCGCAATGCCGGCTGCACCATTCAACAGCACCACCGGGAGGCGTGCCGGCAACAGGATCGGCTCCTGTAGCGTGCCATCGAAATTGGCCGTCCAGTCGACCGTGCCGTCACCCAGCTCTGCCAGTCGACC
>CAZVBD010000225.1:0-3196 GCA_964625255.1 uncultured Thiohalobacter sp.
GCCACCACCTGGCCGTCCTTCAGCGTGATAACGCGCTCACACAGACGGGTGACCGCCTGCATATTGTGTGAGACAAAGAACACCGTGCGGCCCTCGTTGCCAACATCCTGCATTTTGTTCAGACACTTTTCCTGGAAAGCCGCGTCACCCACGGCGAGGACTTCATCGATAATAAGAATCTCGGGTTCCAGGTGTGCGGCCACTGCGAAAGCAAGTCGTACCCGCATGCCGCTGGAATAACGTTTGACCGGGGTATCCAGAAACTTCTCGACACCCGAGAACTCGACGATTTCGTCGAACTTGCGGTCTACCTCGCGTTTGCGCATACCCAGAATGGTGGCATTAAGATACACATTTTCACGCCCGGTAAGTTCCGGGTGAAACCCGGTCCCGACTTCCAGCAGACTCGACGTCCGCCCGTGTATTTCAACGCGCCCACGAGCTGGGGGGGTGATCTTCGACAGGATTTTTAACAGGGTGGATTTGCCGGCGCCGTTGCGGCCGATAATCCCCACAATTTCGCCCTTGTGTACATCAAAGGACACATTGCGTAATGCCCAGAGGACATTGGAGTCAACCGCCGCATCGGGGTTGTTAAAGTCGATATCCGAGAAATCATAGAGTGAGCGGTACTTCCGGTAGTTCTTGAGCGGACTCTTGAGCATGCGGGAAAAGGACTTCAGAATGGAGTCTTCGGTCTCGTCTTTTGCACCCAGCCGGTAGACTTTGTTTACATTTTCCAGTCTTATTGCAATATCGTTTGCGGACATATTTTCCCCTGTACCTGTAAAGTCCGGTTAAGCTAAATTGTTGTTTGGCCGTCACCCTGTCCTGAGTTCGGCTGACAAATTAATCGGGTGAGACCGCAGTGGAGCTTCAGAGGGCTGGAACCCATCAGGTGCAAATGTAGCCTCTGTACCAGGCCGGGCGTATTGTGCACAATTCTTGATGAACCAACAACGTAGAATACTCCATGGACATACAGGAATCGGCCGGGACAGACAAAATATGAGAAAAATAAGCCAGGGTGGGGGTGCGTATCAGCCAGGCCGGCTGGCGAAGCGCTGGATGCGTTTCTGGGCACGGCTTGGTGGCCCAGGGCCGGTCGGGCGGCTGGCAAGTCGTCTGGCCGCCTGGGTGGCACCACCACACCTGGAGCGTGCGACGCTGGCCTGGCAGAGTCCGCGTGGCTACATCGATGCCACTGCGACGGTCTATCACTCCGACCTGCGCCTGGGTCGCAACGTGTATATCGGCCCCGGCGTACAGCTTTTTGAAACAGCCGGTGGTGGGCCGGTGACCCTTGATGACCGGGTGGTGATTCACAGTAATGCCGTGCTGGAGACCGGGCGGCAGGGGGTTATCACACTCGGCGCGGGTTCCAGCATTCATCCCGGGTGCCAACTCAAGGCTTATGTCGCACCGATCCTGATTGGAGAAGGCGTCATGATTGCTGCCAACGTGGCGTTGTATTCCTATGACCACAGCATGGCGCCCGACCAACCCATTCGCCGTCAGCCCATTACCGCCAAGGGCCCCATCACCATCGAAAACGAAGCCTGGGTGGGTACAGCGGCCATTATCCTGAGTGGCGTGACCATCGGCGAGGGAGCCGTGGTGGCCGCCGGTGCTGTCGTAACCCGGGATGTTCCGGCCGGCGCCATTGCGGCGGGTAACCCGGCACGCATCATTAAACACCGCAAAGAACTTGAACGGGCAGACAGCAATGACGGCTAACAACAACAGACTGGTCAGCATCGGCATTCCCACTTACAACCGTGCGCAAGGTAACCTGCGCAAGGTGGTTGAACGGGCATTGGGTCAGACCTATACGAATATCGAAGTCATTGTGTCCGATAATTGTTCCAGCGATAACACCGCAGAGGTACTGCAATCCTTTGATGATCCCCGACTGCGTTATTTTCGTCAGGAAACCAACATCGGCCCTAATAATAATTTTAACTATTGCCTCGACCAGGCTCGTGGAGAGTACTTCCTTCTATTTCACGACGACGACATGATTGACGTGGATTTTGTCGAATCCTGTATGGCAGCACTGCAACCGGGGCAGCGTGTCGGCACTATTTTTACCGGCGTACGCATCATTGACCAGAATGACCGTGTACTGGAAACACACGAAAACAGGGGGGCGGGACTGTCCCCGGCAGACTTTGTGCTGGGCTGGTTCAACGATGTTACCGTGTTATACCTGTGCAGTACGCTTTACAATACGGAGAAACTGAAAGAAGTCGGTGGCTTCTTCTCAAAAAAATATCTTTACGATGACCTCGTGCCTACATTTACACTCGCATCAAAATACGGCCGGGTGGACGTGCAGGATGTGAAGGCCGGTTTTCGTCGTCATGAGGGTAACCGGGGTTCCACCATACCGATCCAGGACTGGATAGAAGACAGTCTGTTCCTGCTGGATACTATCGAGCAGGCATTGCCTGAGCAGCGTGATCTGCTGAGGCGCGAAGGTGAACGTTATTTTTGCAGAAAAATGTACGGTTACATCGACAACGGCCTGGCAGTATCCCGTTCGTTGCTCGATTACCTGAGAGTTTATCAGGCCTATCATTACTGCTATTCACCGTTGCGCCATCGTTACGAAAAAAAATGGAGGGGGAAAGTTGGCCGCATCAAACAGGTACTCACAGGATAAAACAGCTTCCACACGCTACCGTATGCAGTTCATCCTCGGGCCGCGCGTTCCGGACGGTTTCGAAGACTGGCAACAGATAAAAACAAAGGGAGGGCTGTATCTCACCGCACATCCTCATCTGAATGTAGAGCAGGCTTCCGGTACGTCCGTGTCGATAACACTGATCGGCTACCTGCTGGACCCCCGCACCCCGCATGCCGGCAATATCGATATTATTGATAAGCTGATTGTGGCGATGGAACAGGGTGAAGACCTGTTCGAGCTGGTTTACCCCCTTGGTGGGCGGTGGTTGCTATTGGTAAATGACAGCCAGGGTACCCGGCTGCTGGGTGACACAGCGGGTTTGCGGCAAGTGGTTTATTCGGACAAGCAGCAGACAGACGAGTGTTGGTATGCCTCACAACCGGGTCACATCGCAACGCTGCTCGGGTTGGACATGGACCCTGAAGCACTGGAATTTATCGAGTGGTTTCAAACAGAGAGTCTGGAAAGCTGGTGGCCGGGGGACAGCTCACCTTACCGGGAGATCAG
>CAZVBD010000226.1:0-3188 GCA_964625255.1 uncultured Thiohalobacter sp.
CCAGGTTGCCCTGTAGTGCTACCTGGTCACCGACACGGCGACGTGCATCAGCCAGATCGGTAGTCCAGTCCAGTCCCAGCGCATCGGCACCGGTATCAGTCATGGCTTCCAGCCACTGGCCACCGTTCTTGGTGAATAGGATAACCGGGACTTTCTGATCGCCCATCTTTTCCTGCAAGTTGTGGATGATGCGTTCCATCGGCTTCAGCGAGAAGCGGCAATAGTCAGACGGTGTGAGTGCGCCGCCCCAGGTATCAAAGATCATGACGGTTTGTGCGCCCGCCTTGATCTGGGCATCAAGATACAGGGCCACCGATTGTGCGATGGTTTCCAGCAGCTGGTCGAGCAGCTCCGGGCGTTCGAACATCATCGCCTTGATGGTGCGGAAGTCTTTGCTGGAACCGCCTTCCACCATGTAGGTCGCCAGTGTCCAGGGGCTGCCGGAAAAACCGATCAGTGGTACGCGGCCGTTCAGTTCACGGCGAATAGTGCGCACCGCATCCATGACATAACGCAGTTCCTGTTCCGGGTCGGGCACACCGAGTGCGGCAATCTGCTTTTCATCCCGTATCGGATTTTTGAAACGCGGGCCTTCGCCTTCTTCAAAATACAGGCCCAGCCCCATGGCATCGGGAATTGTGAGGATGTCCGAAAAAAGAATGGCGGCATCCAACGGAAAACGTTCCAGCGGTTGCAAGGTGACTTCGCAAGCCAGGTCCGGGTTGGTGCAAAGGTCCATGAAACTGCCGGCTTTTTTGCGGGTCTCGCGGTATTCAGGCAAGTAGCGGCCCGCCTGGCGCATCATCCATACAGGAGTGACATCAACAGGCTGACGCAACAGCGCGCGGATAAATCGGTCATTTTTCAGTTCAGTCATGGGTGGCCATTAAACCGGTTAGATTGAAATTTGTTTCAGCGAGGTAACTCTGAAAACCCCATCAGGAATTCATCCACTGACCGTGCGCATTGCCGCCCTTCACGAATTGCCCAGACAACAAGAGACTGTCCACGGCGTATATCGCCTGCGGCAAAAACCTTGTCGATGGATGTCTTGTAGGCATGCTTGCCTTCGGTGTCGCCTTTTACATTGCCGCGTGGGTCGTACTCCACGCCAAGGTCATTCAACAGGCCTTCCTGAACCGGGTGGACGAAGCCCATCGCCAGCAGCGCCAGGTCGGCTTCGATCTCGAAGTCGCTGCCTTCTATTTCGCGCATTTGCCAGCGGCCCTGGTCGTCCTTGTGCCATTCGACACGTATGCAGTGCAGTTTTTTCAGCTTGCCGTTTTCACCGATAAATTCTTTTGTGGCAACACTCCATTCACGCGTGACGCCTTCTTCCTGTGAAGTGGACGTGCGCAGTTTGTTGGGCCATTCCGGCCAGGTCAGCAGCTTGTCTTCTTTTTCCGGCGGCTTCGGCAGGATTTCGATTTGGGTAACGGCATCACAGCCCTGGCGGATGGAGGTACCGATGCAGTCGGAACCGGTATCGCCACCACCGATTACAACGACTTTCTTGCCGGTGGCCAGGATGGCAATGTCATCCGGCACTTCATCGCCGGCGACGCGGTGGTTTTGTTGTGGCAGAAATTCCATGGCGAAATGTACGCCGTCAAGATCACGGCCGGGCACCGGCAGGTCGCGCGGATGTTCGGAACCACCCGTCAGTGCAACGGCATCAAAATCCTTGAGTAGATCCTGCGCACTGATGTCGACACCAATGTGCATATTGGGTTTGAAACTGACGCCCTCGGCTTCCATCTGTTTCACCCGACGGTCAATGTGGCGCTTTTCCATTTTGAAGTCGGGAATGCCATAGCGCAGCAAGCCGCCGAAGCGATCGTTCTTTTCGAACAGGGTTACGTCGTGACCGACGCGAGCGAGTTGCTGGGCACAGGCCATGCCGGCGGGACCACCACCGACAACGGCAACTTTTTTGCCGGTTTTCTGTTTCGCAATTTTTGGCTGGATCCAGTCGTTTTCCCAGGCCTTGTCAACGATGGCGCACTCGATGGTCTTGATGGTGACCGGGTCGTCGATCAGGTTCAGGGTACAGGCTTCCTGGCAGGGTGCCGGACAGATGCGACCGGTGAAGTCGGGAAAGTTATTGGTGGAGTGCAGCACTTTGATAGCCTTGTCCCACTTGCCCTTGTACACCAGGTCATTCCAGTCCGGGATGAGGTTGTTGACCGGGCAGCCGTCGTGGCAGAAGGGAATGCCGCAGTCCATACAGCGCGCACCCTGTGTACTGAGCTCCTGCTCATCGAGAGAAATAACAAATTCACCAAAGTGTTTGATGCGCTCTTCAACAGGTTTGTAGCCGCGGTCTTTGCGCGGGTACTCCAGGAATCCGGTTGGTTTACCCATAGTGTCTGTCTAGTCCTGAGGTTTTAACTTGCAGCAGCCAGCATGTCGGCCTGCGCCTGCTTCATTTCTTCCAGCGCGCGACGGTAGTCGACCGGCATCACCTTGACGAATTTCGACAACATCGTGTTCCAGTTGTCGAGGATGTTTTTCGCGACGCTGCTGTTGGTGTAATGCAGGTGTTTTTCGATCAGTCGGCGCAGACGCAGGGCGTCATAGCGCGTCATGTCGGCACTGATATCGACCTTGCCGTGGGTTTCGAGATCACCACCCTGGTGTTCCAGCGCTTCCAGCGCTTCGTCTTCTTCCGGTACCGGTTCAAGGTCCACCATGGCAAGGTTGCAGCGCGATTCAAAATCGCCCTTCTCATCCAGCACGTAGGCGATACCGCCGCTCATGCCGGCTGCGAAGTTGCGCCCGGTTTCACCCAGCACCACAACGACACCGCCGGTCATATATTCGCAACCATGGTCACCGACGCCCTCAACAACGGCGGAGGCGCCGGAGTTGCGCACGGCAAAACGTTCGCCACCCACACCACGGAAATAGCATTCGCCGGAGATGGCGCCGTACAGGGTTGTGTTACCGACGATGATATTTTCTTCAGGCACAATCGGGCATTTGGCGGGCGGGTAGATCACCAGCCGTCCACCGGACAGGCCCTTGCCGACATAGTCGTTGCCTTCGCCTTCCAGTTCCAGTGTCACGCCTTGCATGACCCAGGCGCCGAAGCTCTGGCCGGCCACACCGTTCAGCTTGATGTGGATGGTGTCATCGGGCAGACCTTCGTTGCCATAGCGTTCTGCCACACGGCCCGACAGCATGGT
>CAZVBD010000227.1:0-3185 GCA_964625255.1 uncultured Thiohalobacter sp.
AAGATTGCACGACGCCTGAAAGATGAAGGGCACTCGGTCATGCTGGCAGCCGGCGACACCTTCCGTGCGGCGGCTGTGGAACAATTACAGGCCTGGGGTGAACGCAATGACGTGCCGGTCATTGCCCAGCAGCAGGGTTCCGACTCCGCCTCGGTCATTTTTGATGCCTTGCAGGCGGCACAGGCGCGCAACATTGACGTGCTGATCGCCGATACCGCCGGCCGCCTGCATACCCAGTCCAACCTGATGGAAGAACTAAAAAAAATCCAGCGGGTCCTGGGCAAACTGGATGAAAATGCACCGCACGAGGTGATGCTGGTGGTCGATGCCGGTACCGGACAGAACGCCCTCAACCAGGCGAATGAATTTAACCAGGCCATGAACCTCACCGGCATCACCCTGACCAAGCTCGACGGTACCGCCAAAGGCGGCATTATTTTCGCAATCGCCAAACGACTGGCCATTCCGATCCGCTTTATCGGCGTCGGGGAAAGCATCGAAGACCTGCGACCGTTCAGCGCGCGGGATTTCGTCAATGCCCTGTTTGACCGTGACTGAATGATTCGTTTCGATAACGTCAGCAAACGCTATCCCGGTGGCAAAGATGCCCTGCAAGCCGTCAACCTGCATATGCCTGCCGGGAGCATGGCCTTCCTGACCGGGCACTCGGGCGCCGGCAAGAGCACCCTGCTCAAGCTGGTGGCCCTGCTCGAACGCACCACACGCGGACAGCTGTTCCTCGACGGTGAAAACCTGTCACGCGCCTCGAAACGCCGCATCCCCATGGTGCGTCGCAAAATCGGCATGATCTTCCAGAACCACTGCCTGTTGTTCGACCGCACCGTGTTCGACAATGTCGCACTGCCCCTGGTCATCGCCGGGTTCCGGCACCAGGAAATCGGCCGGCGCGTGCGCGCCGCACTCGACAAGGTCGGTTTGCTGGGTCATGAACGCGCCTTCCCCATTACGCTTTCGGGGGGCGAGCAGCAGCGCGTCGGCATCGCGCGTGCCGTGGTCAACAAACCGAAACTGTTGCTCGCTGACGAGCCAACCGGCAACCTGGACCCTGACCTGTCCCGCGACATCATGCACCTGTTTGAGCAATTCAATCAGGTTGGCGTCACGGTACTGATCGCCAGCCACGACCTCCACCTGATATCCCGCATGCCCTACGCACAATTGCATCTGGAACAGGGGCAGTTGCTGAACAACGGCGAGGTTGCCGGCGCATGAGATTGCCCCGGCCGATTCACAACTATTTTGTACGCCACCTGCAGGTTTCACTCAACAGCCTCGGGCGGCTGTACCGAACCCCGTTCGCCACCTTGATGACCGTCGCCGTCATCGGCATTGCACTGGCCTTGCCGTCCGGGCTGTACCTGCTCACCGGCAACCTGCAAAAACTTGGCGCACAATGGGATGGCGGCGCGAACCTGTCACTGTTCCTGCACAAGTCGGTAACCCTCACCCAGGCTCAAAAACTGCAAAAAACCCTTAAACAGTGGCCCGAAATCGACACCTTGCAACTGATCACCCCCGAGCAGGCACTGGCTGAATTCCGCGAACTGTCCGGCTTCGGTCAGGCGCTGGAACTGCTGGACGACAACCCGTTACCCGTCGTACTGGCGATTAAACCCACCCCCGCCTATTCAAATGCACAGGCCACCGAGGCGCTGACGGCAAAGCTGCGTTCACTGCCCGAAGTCGAACTGGCACAGCTGGATCTGCAGTGGGTCAAACGCTTCAACACCATTATGGAAATCGTCCGTCGCACCATCTGGGTGATGGCAGTACTGTTGGGACTTGCGGTTCTGCTCATCATAGGGAACACCATCCGTCTTGAAATCCAGAACCGTCGCGAGGAAATTGAAATCACCAAACTGATCGGCGCCACCAACGGATTCATTCGTCGTCCTTTCCTCTATGCCGGGTTCTGGTACGGCTTATTCGGCGCACTGATGGGCGCGCTGCTGGTTGAACTCGCGCTACTGCAACTTCTCGACCCGGTACGTCGACTGGCCGGACTGTATCAAAGTCATTTCAGCCTGAAGATTCTGAGTGCCGGCGAACTGTTCTATCTACTGCTCGCCGGCTCCGCACTGGGCCTGGCAGGTGCATGGATCGCCGTGGGCCGCCACCTCTCCGCCATCGAACCCCGCTAGCGCCACTTGGCGGACCTGGCGATTCGCTCACAATGCCCTAAAGTTTATCGATCAAGTGTTCGATAAGGGTGGATGCAGGATAAATTTGCCCAATAACAAAAATCTGTAAAACAGGCCATTCCATGCCCCGAAAACTTAATCACATCCTGGTGGTAGACGGTTCGGAAGTTGCCCGCACCATCATTACCCGCATTTTCAACGAAGAAATGCCCAACACCGAAATCACCACTTGCGGCACGGTGCAGGAAGCCTGTGCCTGGCTGGAACGCAGCCACTTCGACCTGATCACAACAGCCCTCATGCTGCCGGACAAAGATGGCCTGGAGCTGTGCCGCTATGCACGTGCCTCAAAACACCATCACTACACGCCCACCATTGTGGTCTCGGGCGATGCGGATTCGCGACTGCTTCGGGAAGGCTTTGCCGCCGGTGTTACCGACTACTTCGACAAGTCGCTGGGCTACCATGCCTTTGCCTCTTTCATTATGGACTTCACACAACGCCACTCGGGACTGGTCGGACGCATCCTGTATGTGGAAGACAGCCAACTGACGGCAACGGTGATGCTTCGGCTCATGCAGCGCCACGGCCTGCAGGTGACGCATACCACCCACGCCGAAGAAGCCATCCAGTTGTTACGCGACACCTCCCCCGGGGGAACCCAGGAGGATGAATCCTTCGACATCGTCATCACCGATTTCTACCTGAAAGGGCGATTGACCGGTGGTGACCTGCTGCACGCCATCCGTGCCCGCTTCCACTATTCCCAGCAGGAAATGCCCGTACTGGTCCTCACCGGCTCGGAATCGGGTGAAAAACAGGTCGAGGTCTTCCATGCCGGCGCCAACGATTTTGTCTCCAAGCCCATCGTGGAAGAAGTCCTGCTGGCGCGCATCCGGTCGCTGTTGACCATTCGCCAGCAATTTGCCGCGCTGAAACGACAAACCGATGAAATGCACAGCCTGGCGATCACCGACAGCCTGACCCGGGTCTACAACCGGCGTTACCTGCTCGATCACGGAG
>CAZVBD010000228.1:0-3168 GCA_964625255.1 uncultured Thiohalobacter sp.
GTGACTTCCATGCCATTCAACCAGATAACCCAGCCCAGTCCCCAGGCTCCCAGCGTGGGTGACTCCAAGTTGTCTTCGACAAAACGGATGTCGTGGATCAGCGGGTCAAGTCCAAGTTCACGCAGTGAATCCAGGTAAAGCTCCTGGATATTGTCCGGGCTGGGCTTGAGCAGCACCTGGAATTGATAATAATGTTGCAGGCGGTTCGGGTTTTCGCCGTAGCGTCCGTCGGTGGGACGACGGGACGGTTGTACGTAGGCCGTACGCCAGGGTTCGGGGCCGATGGCACGTAGAAATGTCGCCGGGTGAAATGTCCCGGCACCGACTTCCAGGTCATAGGGCTGCAACAGTACACAGCCCTGCTGTGACCAGTAGTCCTGTAGCGCCAGGATCAGACCCTGGAAGGTTTTCGATGTTGTATCGGAAGTCAAAGTTGCCAGCCAGTCATGATCAAAAGCGCGCAGTATAGCTTGGGCGGCCGTGCGGATGTAGGGTGCGCCGCATTTTGCGATGATAACGACAGGAACAGTGTTCAAGCCGGGAAACCCATCGGCCGCTAGTTTGTCTGAGGGAAAGCGAGAGAGGTGATGGATGACAACGCTGGTTCTCCAACCAACAGATCTGGCTCAATGGCATGCGCTGGTGGCCGAAGCGCAGCAGGCCTGTGACTATAATCTCGAGGAATCCCTTGAATCCTATCTGGTTTTCTTACTGATGCGGTTTGCTGACCGTCCTGAACTGGCGCGCAAAATTATGGCGCTGGAATTCTTGCAGGCACAGCAGACTGATCCACGACAAGCTGACAATTTACGGGATGTTGGCGACCAATGCCTGCTTTTTTCCGGCTTATTCCCGCAAATTGCCGAAAAGCGTATGGTGCGTGTGAGCTATTTTGTCAATATCGGACGCAGCGCCTATGGCCAGCTTTCCTCGCTGGTGGACCGCCAGGGTGAGCGCCTGTTCAGTAATCTTGCCGGTGGATTTGTTGCCATTATGGACGTGCTGCATGCCATGCGTGGTCTGTCCGGGACCCCGGCATTGCAGCCGCTGACCGCCGCCGAGCTGTGGGCCGATACCGGCAGCCGCAGCGCCTGGGATACCCTGACGGAAGCCGGCAGCCTGCCAGGTTCACGTCACGACCCGTGTTCCCGCCACTGAATACCGGCAGGATCTGAAATCCCCTTTTAATCTTCGCGCTATGTCCGCCCGGGCATAGGGTACAATCCGTGCGGATTTTTACTTCATCGGTAGCGAAATGATCGAACCACGCAAAGCTGTCGCACTGATTTCCGGTGGGCTGGATTCATTACTGGCTGCCCGGGTGATGCAGGAACAGGGCATCCATGTTGAGGGCATCAATTTTTTCACCGGTTTTTGTGTGGAAGGCCATACCCATGCCATTCGAAAAAAAGACCGGGCCAGGCCCAGGCGTAATAATGCCCTGTGGGTGGCCGAGCAGCTCGGTATCAAACTGCACATCGTCGACATTATCGAAGAATACAAGGATGTGTTGCTCAACCCGAAACACGGTTATGGCGCCAACCTGAACCCCTGTCTCGACTGCAAGATTTTTATGGTGCAAAAAGCAAAGGAATGGATTGAAGCGAACGGCTTCGATTTCATCATCACCGGTGAAGTGATCGGTCAGCGTCCCAAGTCTCAACGCAAGGATACGATGCCGATCATTGCCATCGAGTCGGGTGCGGAAGACCGTTTGTTACGACCCTTGTGTGCGAAGAACCTCCCCCCTACCCTGCCGGAACAGGAAGGCTGGGTGGACCGGGAAAAACTCTACGATTTCGAAGGCCGAACACGCAAACCGCAAATGGCGCTGGCCAGTCAGTTTGGTTTTAAGGAGTATGCGCAGCCGGCGGGTGGCTGCTGTTTTCTGACAGATGCCAGCTATTCACAAAAGCTGACGGATCTCTGGAAGGCGCGCGGTGAACGTGACTATGAATTCGATGACATTATGTTGCTCAAGGTGGGCCGTCATATTCGGCCACGCCCGCACTTTAAATTGATCGTCGGTCGTGAAGATGGCGAGAATAAATTCCTCGAAGGGTATCGCAAGCAGTTTACGCATCTGTTTGCGACCAGTCATAATGGGCCGCTGGTGTTACTCGACGGTAAAGCCAGCGAAGAGGATTTGCAGCTCGCAGCCGAAGTTACGGCGCGTTTCAGTCAGGGACGTAGCGCAGACCGTGTTGATGTCGAGATTCACCCGTTGAATGCTGATCCCGTGACACTCAGCGTCAAGCCGATCAGTGGCAGTGCGATACCGGCGAGCTGGTATCTGTGAGTGAACATGAACTCGATGTACGGCGTATGCTGTGTCCGATGCCGGTCATCCGCAGTCAGGACCGCGTTGAACAGTTGCAACCGGGTGATACGCTGGTGGTAACCTGCACCGACCTCGGTGCTAAATATGACATTCCCGCCTGGTGCCGCGTCAACGGGCATGAAGTGCTGTCTATTGAAGAGCAACAGGACGAAATTATCATTACCCTTCGCGTAGGCGATACTGAATAACATGAATGCAACGGCAGAAGACGCTTTTCACAATCCGCGCTATCGGGAAGTGCGCAAGGTTACCGTCGTGGGTGCGGTGGTCGATTTCATACTGGGCGTTACAAAAATTGTCGTTGGCTGGATGGCGCATTCCGAGGCCTTGGTGGCTGATGGGGTGCACTCACTTTCAGATCTGGCAACAGATTTTGTCGTCTTGTATGCGGCCAGGCATTCGCATCGTGATGCCGATGAGGACCATCCCTATGGTCACGGACGTATCGAAACACTGGCGACAGTCGGGCTTGGCGCCATGTTGATACTGGTTGCATTCGGTCTTGCGTGGGATGCTGTCGAACGTATTGATGAGCCGGACCTGTTGTTCACACCCGGCATTCTGGCGCTGGTTGTCGCAGCGCTGTCAATTTTTTCCAAGGAAGTCCTGTATCAGTACACCATCAGAGTCGCGCGCCGGCTGAAATCCAATATGCTGATGGCCAATGCCTGGCATCATCGCAGCGACGCCATTTCATCAATTGTGGTCTTTATCGGTGTTGCCGGCGCCATGCTGGGGTACCATTATCTCGATGCGGTTGCCGCAGTTGCCGTGGCGGTGATGATTTCAAAGATTGGCCTGGACCTGGTGTTGTCCAGTACCCGTGA
>CAZVBD010000229.1:0-3077 GCA_964625255.1 uncultured Thiohalobacter sp.
GCCGGTTAATCCAGGCGAAATCGTATCGGTACCTCAATACTCGCACGTACTGCCACTCCGTTACGCTGTGCAGGCAGGAATCGCCAGCATCGAACGGCTTTTAGCGCGGCAATATCCAGTGGTTTGAATCCTGCGCTTTTCTTTATCTTTATTTCAATCGGGTGTCCCCGTTCATCGACATTAACATGTAGCAGAACCAGTCCTTCGATACCGCGACGGAGCGCAATTCGCGGGTAGTCAGGTTTTGGGTTGTTCAATGTTGCACTGTTACTGGAGGGTGGTCTGTATGTTGGGCCACTGTCGATGACCTTTTCAGTTATCTGGACGGGTAGTGGAGTATCCGTAGGCTCTTTCGGTTCGGGTTCACTGGATGTGCTTCGAGATACAGATTTTTTTTCGGGCCGATTTTCAGCTTTGATGGGACTGGGTACCGGTATGGTGGCAAGCGGTTGTTCCGAATGTGGTGGTGCTGGTTGAATCACGGCCTGCATGCGTTTTGGTGCAGGGGTAATCGAGACCCGTTCACGAACGCTGAAAACTTTCACCTGCAATGTCGGGCGCGGCAGTTGCACGGTTCTGGTCGCCGTATTCAACTGATACCAGCCGGCGACACCCGCGTGTACGGCAAGTGAAACAGCACATGCCACAATAAAGGGACGTGGCAGCTCTATGGTCAGTGGGAAGGCCGTCAGATCCACCGCTGCCTCCACCAGCGAATCAGGCCGGTGACGGTAAGCATCAGGCAAGCGAGCGCCACCAGGTCATTAACCCACTTCCATTGCACGTGAATCAGCATGCCGCTGTGCAGGCCATCAATCACAAAGTACCAGGGTATGCCGTCGTAGCGTGGAAGGTTGTGTTGCGACGGCAGGCGTTGAGCAGCAGGTGTGCCTGACGTGAGTCCTTCATGGTTCAGCCACAGGTATCCGCCATTGCCATCACGGGTGATATCGGTCGGCATGTGTCCGGTCCCTGTTACCGGTCGCCACCTGTCATCCCCGTGTCGTTGCAGATTAGGGCCGCCCATGCTGCCGATCAACAGGTCATCACCGTGGCGGCGCAGGGTCCAGACAAAGCCAGGATCAACTGGTTTGCCCGTTTCACGTGTCCAGTTCTGGCCACCGTCGTAGGTGGTGTACAGGCCGAGCCGGGTGCCGAGACTGAAGCGATGCATCTCACCCGGATAACCGGCCACTGCATAGATTTCATTATCCCAGCGACGCAGACGATACACCGGGGGCTGTAATGCCTGGGAAATATGAATGGTCTTCATCCATGGCCGCAGTTCCGGGGCATGGTCCAGGATTATGCCGGTGATTGTCAGGTAGAGAAACGGGATGACGGCAACCAGCCCCAGTGTCGGGCCGTGCAACCGGTAAATCCACTGCATGGTGTGCTTGCGTGTGGAGGCAAGCGGTTTTTCAGTTTCTGGTGTTGCTTTCCATCGCCGTGGGAGCCACCAGAACAGGAATCCACCGATGGGTAATAACAGCATGATCCCTGCGCCAACATCATTGATGAGCAGTGAGACGGGTGCCGCCAGCAGGCCGCGACCAAAATGCAGGTCGTGGACCAGGCGCGAGAGGCCGATGTGTGTCGGTAACTGGTCGGGGGCTGGAGGTGTGATGTCGATTCCTGCCGGCGGGATGCGACCTGTCAGGTCCAGTCGGAACAGCCGGCTTTTATCGATAATGCCCAGCAGTTCGGTGGACGAGGCACCTTCGGACAAGGCAGTGATGTTCTCGCCTTCCAGCGTGACGGGCCAGGCTTTACCGGTCACGGGGTTGAGTTGCCATACGCCGTTCCGTGTGCCAATCCAGAGGCGTGACCAGCCTGTTTCTGGATCATCGAGAATCACATTGATGCCCGGCATGACGGGTAAGTTGGCGAACATGACCGGTTGCCAATGTTGCCCGCTATCCTGGCTGATCCACAGGCCCTGCGGACCCCCGGCGACCCGTTGAGCCGGGTCGCCGGGGTTAATCTGGTAGAGCTTTACGGTACCGGTGCGTGCCTTGTCGACAATCTGTCCGGGTAGCAGGAATTCAGGTGCCGTGGATTGCCACATCCACGACCAGTCGCGGTGATCCAGCACAAAGCCGGTCATGCCCAGCACGGCAAGCCAGAGACCGGCACCGAGTCCGGCCCAGGTGTGCAGTTTGCGCGCACCGGGCAGGTATCGGTTGCGTTTACCGGATGGCATAGGTCAGGCCGGCGTAAAATGTACGCGCCATGCCCGGGGCCAGTTCCTCGCCGCGAAAGGTGTTGTACGACGCCAGCGTCGCATAGGTCTCATTAGTCAGATTGGTCACGCGTGCATACAGGTTCAGTTCATGCGTTGCCTGGTAGTCAGCGCGCAGGTTAAGCAGATCATAACCACCGTATTTATGCGTATTGGCATCGTCTTCCCAGTAGGCACCCAGGTGTTCCCATTCCAGTTCGACGCGACCACCTTTCAGTGCAGCCGGACGGTAGTCCAGGCGGACATTGGCGATCTCGCGTGGTGCAGCGCTCATTTCATTATTGTCGTAGCTGACGCCTGCCCGTGGCGACCAGGACTCGAAGGTGTGCTTGGCATAGCTGTAGCTGGTGTCCAGAGACAGGGTTTGGGTGAGCGGTGTCTTCATACCGATTTCCACGCCACGGTGCAGTGTTTTACCGGCGTTTTGTGTTTCGCGTGAGCCGTCGCTACGCCGGAAGGTAACGATGTCGTCATCTTTGGTCATGTAGTAAACACTGATTTCATAACGGGCTTGCCGAAAACTTCCACGCACGCCGGTCTCGAAGTTGTTGACCTTGATTGGATCGAGTTCAACGGTGTTATCCGAAGATCCCTGCCGGAACAGTTGTCCTTCCGACGGTGCGCGGAACGCATGGCGGTAGGAAACAAATGCGTTCAGTGTCTGTGTAAACTGCCAGGTGGCGCCCAGTTTCGGGCTCAGGTGGTCGAATGTTACGTCGGTGTCGCCGGGTCGCCGGTGCGAGCCGGTCGCGAGGTCGGTCATCTTGTTGCTGTAGTCATACTTCATATTGTCATAACGCAGACCGGCCGTCAGTCGCAGGCGTTCAGTGACTGA
>CAZVBD010000230.1:0-3036 GCA_964625255.1 uncultured Thiohalobacter sp.
TTTTTCTGCAAGTCACGGTAACGGGTCTGGATGTCGTCATCCTTATAGCGAAACGTGACGATTCCTGCGCGTCTTTCCGGGGCTGTTGCCGAAAGAACGATGCCGCCATGATCGATAATATTGTCTATTAAATATTGGATTTTACAGGAAACCTGGTCAAAAACTGACGAGATACCGATTTCCAGCAACAGGCCCAGGCTGGCGTGCAAGGCATGTATCCCCAGCATATTCGGGCTGCCGCATTCAAAACGCCGTGCTGTGCCGGCCGGTTTCCAGTCCGTCTGATCAAAGTCACCCATGGCTTCCACCATGTGCCACCCGTATTGTTGTAATGTCAGGCGTTCCAGCCACTCGGCGCGGCAGTAGAACAACGCCACACCCTCTGGCCCCAGCATCCATTTGTGACCATCAGCCATAACAAAATCGGCCTGGCAGGCCTGGACATCGAATGGTTTTACGCCCAGGCTCTGTATGGCGTCCACACAAAATGCGACGTCGTGTTTCCGGCAGGCGCTACCGATCCGGGCGAGGTCCAGCGCCAGCCCGGTGGCATATTGCACCGAACTGAGCGATACCAGCCGGGTGTGCGGAGTGATGGCATCGGTAATAGCCTGCTCAGGGTCATCCACGTGGTCGATGTTCACCGTAACGACCTTGACGCCCTGTGTATGCAGGGACTCCCAGACAATGCGGTTTGAGGGGAACTCCTGGTTGCTTATGATGACTTCGTCACCCGTCTTCCAGGGCATACCGTAGGCTACGACAGACAAGGCCTCGGAGGTGCTTTTCAGGAGTGCAATTTCATCGTTGCTGGCCGCATTGATCAGGGTTTTCAGCTGCTCACGCAGGGCCTGTTCGATACCAAGCCAGCGTTCATAGTGGCGGGTACCGACACGGCCATTTTCTTCCGCGAACTGTCGTATTACCTCAACCGTACGTACTGGCCAGGGTGAAACTGCCGCATGATTGAGGTAGCAGATGTCTTCTGCCAGGTCAAATGCATCGTCTGTCATGGTTCGCGCTGATTATGTGGTTTGCCAGACCAGAGCATAGCGCGATTTGTCTACCTTGGCCCGGTTACCAATGATGATAACTTCAGCGCCCAATGGTTTAACAACCTGGTTGACCGGGCTGTTAAAAAGCAGTTTCCGGAATTGTTTGTAATCGACACGGCTAAAAACGTCATCCTGACGTTGGAGAAAAACATGCAGATCCGGCAAGGTAAAACACCAGCGTCCCTGCTCAACATTGAAGCATGGTTCCTGTTCCAGCTTTTTTAACCGGGCTGTATCTTTTTTTGCCACCTGCTCAAAAAAAGAAATCAGCGCATCCTCGACAACCTGCATCAGCCGGAATCAGTCATTACCACGTACTATAACGCAGGAATTTACCGTTCAGCGTGATAACAACACGGTCGCCTTTCGGGTCTTCCTGTTTATCGATGTTCATTGAAAAATCGATGGCGCTCATGATGCCGTCGCCAAACTTTTCCGCGATTGTCTCCTTGATGGTGTCGCCGTATATGCCGACGATTTCATAGAGTCGATAGACAACCGGGTCTTGTGGGATAGTCTTGTCCCATGCCTTGTGGGGGTACTCCTGCAGTGCTGTGCAAACGTCATCGTCGAGTTCAAGGAATTCACACAGTGTTTTCGCCGATTCCTCGGGCATGCTGTTCATTCCAAGGCAGGCAGACGTAACCCATGTTGCCCCCAGGTTCAGCTGGTTACCGATGACCTCCCAGGTAAGGTTTTTTGATTTCTTTGCCGCAATAATAAGATCGGTCATTTCCTCTTTGTTCATTTCGTTTCCTCTGTAAATAAAGTAATAGTGACTGCGTGTCAGGTTGACCCGATTGCCAGTCTATAGGCGGCGTATGGTTAATCTAAGACTTTATTCTTATCGCCTTCATAGGTGTTGATTATGGATAGAAATGTCTTTTTTTCACGCGCTCTGCACTATATTATCTTTGCTGTGTACATGAAAAATGTTGTCAACACCAAGCTGACAGGATAGACCTATGCAAACCCATTTCACACCCGAACAACTCACCAATCCTGATACAGCCAGTTCCGATGTAGAGCTGAGTGCCTGTTTGCAATGTGGTTACTGTATTGATAACTGCCCGACTTACAAGTTGACAGGTGAGGAGTATGACAGCCCGCGCGGGCGAATATTTCTGATCAATGAAATGCTGGAAAAAGCTGGTACACCCGATAAAAGAACAGTCGAATATATTGACCGCTGCCTGTCGTGCCTGGCGTGTATGGCTACCTGTCCATCAAGCGTGAATTATATGCATTTGATGGATCACGCCAGGGCCTATATCGAAGAGAACTACCAGCGCCCGTTATTCGACCGGTTGCGGCGATGGATGCTGGCGAAGCTGCTGCCTTTCCCAAACCGCTTCCGCATGGTAATACGCGGAGCGCAGTTGGTAAAACCGCTGGCCTTTGCTATGCCCGCAAGAATCCGTGCCATGGTGGACTTCGTTCCCGCTAAACTGCCACCCCCCAGTCAGAATGACAAGCCGCAGGTTTTCCCGGCGATGGGTGAACGCAAACACCGTGTGGCGTTAATGACAGGCTGTGCACAAAAAGTACTGAACACAGACATCAACGATGCAACAATCCGTATCTTGCGTCGTCATGGATGTGAAGTCGTGGTTGCGCAAGGCGCCGGTTGTTGCGGTGCGCTGACTTACCACATGGGTAAATCCAGTGAAAGTTATGCCGCTGCGGCCAAAAATATCCGTGCCTGGATGAAAGAAGTAAACGGCGACAGGCTGGATGCGATTGTGATCAACACAAGCGGTTGTGGCACTGTGGTCAAGGAATACGGGCACATGTTCCGGGATGGGGAGCTGGCAGAAGATGCGGCGACGATTTCTGCGCTGGCCAGGGATATTTCCGAAGTTTTGTCAGATCTTGAACTGGATCACAAGCTGAATCCCGGCCTGCGTGTGG
Organism: uncultured Thiohalobacter sp.; assembly: GCA_964625255.1. Lineage (GTDB taxonomy): Bacteria > Pseudomonadota > Gammaproteobacteria > DSM-19610 > DSM-19610 > Thiogranum. Next base: position 2,967 of record CAZVBD010000230.1, read on the forward strand.
CCTATCATGCCACCTGTTCCCTGCAATTCGGGCAGCGGATCAGGTTTGCGCCAAAGAAGCTGCTGAAGTC
>CAZVBD010000231.1:0-3012 GCA_964625255.1 uncultured Thiohalobacter sp.
TCGCCGGCTCTTTAACCAGCCTGTCGGCTGCTTCATCAACATTCCCCCCGATAGCACTAAAGGGCAGAGTGACAATAAAGGCCGCCGTGGTAAGCACCGTACCGACTACCATTAAAGGTCGAACCATAAAGGCATCAGCCAGCATCTCACCCCCCGTGGGAGCATCGTTGGGATTGTCAAAGGCATAGTCGCCAGCATTGGCTATGACAGGCAGACTGACCGTCGCCGCCGTCAGCACACCGGCCATGACATAACTTGTGAGTTTTTTCCGGATCATCCGCATGACTTTTACCTCTTGAATTGAGCACCGCCATGGCGGTGTTGTTGATGTATCTTCCCGCAATAGCGGCATTCTGGCAAAAAATTTGAGGTCCCTCCGGTAAATTCAGGCCAGTGACTGGCCGGTCAGGCGGCGAAGCGCCTCGTTATACTTCTCCGCCGTACGCCGAATAATTTCATCCGGCAGCCCGGGTCCGGGTGCCGTCTTGTCCCAGTCCAGCGTTTCGAGGTAATCGCGAACAAACTGCTTGTCGAAGCTGGGCGGACTGATACCGACCCGGTATTCGTCCTGTGGCCAGAAACGCGAGGAATCCGGTGTCAGCACCTCATCGATCAGCACCAGCGTACCGGCCTCATCGATGCCGAACTCAAACTTGGTGTCAGCAATAATAATACCCTTTTCAAGTGCATAATCAGCGGCCTGCCGGTAGATCGCAAGGCTGACATCGCGAATCCGGGCGGCCAGATCAGTACCCAGCAACCGCTCTGTAGCGGCAAAATCGATATTTTCATCGTGTTCGCCGACGGCTGCCTTGCTGGAGGGCGTGTAGATTGCCCCGGGCAGCTGATCTGCCATCTGCAGGCCCTCCGGCAGCGGGATACCGCACACCGCACCACTGGCCTGGTAGTCCTTCCAGCCGGAACCAATCAGGTAACCGCGCACAATCGCTTCCACCGGCAACGCCTTCAGCTTGCGCACCACGGTCGCCCGGCCTTCGACCTGCTCCCGTTCGGCGGCATCCGGTAATACCGATTCCAGCGAAAGGCTGGACAAATGATTGGGTACCAGCGGGCGGGTTCGCTCAAACCAGAAATTTGATACCGCAGTCAGCACCGCCCCCTTTCCGGGGATCGGGTCAGGCAGCACTACATCAAAGGCTGACAGGCGGTCAGTGGTCACGATCAACAGGTGATCATCGCCCACCGCGTAAATATCGCGCACCTTGCCGCGCGCCACCCGTGGCAGGCTGGAAATCGAGGATTCATATAAAACGTCGAGCATGGCGAGTTCCGGTAAAATAGCGCATTGTACCGGTGGCGGCCCGTGGTGGCGATGGTACAATGCGCGTTTCCTCATTTTCGGGGCATGCTATGGCAGCCACAAAAATCGGCCTGGTGATGGGCAGCAACAGTGACTGGGATGTCATGCAATCGGCCGCTGAACAGCTGGAACAGTTCGGCGTTGAATTTGAAACCCGCGTGGTCTCCGCCCACCGTACACCGGATTTGCTGTTCGACTATGCCTCGACAGCCCGTGAACGCGGGCTGGCCTGTATTATTGCCGGCGCCGGTGGTGCAGCTCACTTACCGGGCATGCTGGCCGCGAAGACGACCCTGCCCGTACTCGGTGTACCAGTACCTTCGCGCCATCTGAAAGGGATGGACTCCCTGCTGTCGATCGTGCAGATGCCCAAAGGGATACCCGTGGCAACATTTGCCATTGGTGCCGCCGGAGCGGCCAATGCCGCACTGTATGCCATCAGCCTGCTGGCGCTGAATAATAAGACCCTGCTGGCAAGACTCGAAGCGTTCCGCGCGACCCAAACAGAGATGGCGCTGAGCATGACGCTGCCACCCGAATCATGATTCTGCCTGGAGCCACACTCGGCGTGCTCGGTGGCGGGCAACTCGGCCGCATGTTTACACTTGCCGCACACAGCATGGGCTACCGCGTGTGGGTGCTCGATCCTGACCCGAACAGCCCGACGGGACGTATGGCCGATCGCCATCTGCAGGCCGCCTATGATGATGCGGATGCGCTGGAAAAGATGGCTTCCGGTTGCGAGGCTGTTACCACAGAATTTGAAAATGTCCCGGCTGAAACGCTGGAATTTTTCGAAGCCCGACTACCGGTACGCCCCGGCTCGAAAGCCGTCGCCATTGCCCGTGATCGCATCCGGGAAAAAACCTTTATCCGTGACCTGGGACTGGCCACGGCACCTTTCTTTGCCATCAAGTCGATGGCCGACCTCGAACCGGCCTGTGCCGCACTCACCATGCCCGCCCTGTTAAAGACGGCGCAACTCGGCTACGACGGGAAAGGCCAGATCGGTATCGACAATCTCGAACAGGCACAGCTGGCCTTCAATGACCTGAAGAAGACACCGTGCATCCTGGAAGAATGCGTTCAACTGGATCAGGAGCTGTCCGTTGTGCTGGCACGTGGTGTCAGTGGTCACACGGCTGTCTACCCGGTCGGTGAGAACATGCACGTCAATGGCATTCTCGATACCACCCGTGTACCGGGGCGCGTCCCCGATGAAGTCGCCGACAAGGCCTGTGACATGGCACTGCAACTGGCCAACGCTATGGATTACTGTGGGGTACTAGCCGTCGAATTCTTTATTACAACCGATGGACAACTGCTGATTAATGAAATGGCACCTCGTCCGCATAACAGTGGCCACTACACCATCGATGCCTGCCTGACGTCACAGTTCGAACAACAGGTTCGCACACTCTGCGGCCTGCCACCGGGATCGACCCGACTCCTGTCACCTGCTGTTATGGTCAACGTCCTCGGCAATCTGTGGAACGTGGGCACGCCGCGCTGGCAATACCTGTTCGGTGAACCTCACTCAAAACTGCACCTGTATGGAAAGGATGAGGCGCGGCCAGGCCGCAAGATGGGGCACTACACCTGTCTGGCAGATGATGCCGCACAGGCCATGCGCATTGCAGAACGTGTGCGGGCTGCTATCGATCCGGCTGCGCCAGACGACGAATAAAACC
>CAZVBD010000232.1:0-3010 GCA_964625255.1 uncultured Thiohalobacter sp.
GTTCGAGGGCTGCTATCACGGCCATTCAGATTCCCTGCTGGTCAAGGCTGGCTCTGGGGCGCTGACACTCTGCGTACCCACCTCGCCCGGCGTGCCAGCCGACCTGGCACAGCACACCATCACGCTGACCTATAACGATGCCGAACAGGTCAGCAAAGCCTTTGCTGAAATCGGCGACCGGGTGGCCGCTATTATTGTGGAACCCATCGCCGGCAACATGAACTGTATCCCGCCCGCAGACGGGTTTCTGCAAACCCTGCGCGAAGTCTGCGACCACCACGGTAGCGTACTGATTTTTGATGAAGTCATGACCGGCTTTCGCGTGGCACCCGGCGGTGCACAGCAGCTCTACGGCATCACCCCGGACATCACCACGCTCGGCAAGGTGGTGGGCGGCGGTCTGCCCGTCGGAGCATTTGGCGGACGCCGTGACATCATGGAACACATTGCACCCACCGGCCCGGTGTACCAGGCCGGCACGCTGTCGGGTAACCCGGTCGCCATGGCTGCCGGCCTGGCAACCCTGGCGCTGGTACAGCAGCCCGGTTTCCACGACGGACTCGATCAGCGCGCCAAACAACTTGTTGAAGGCCTGAAAACACGCGCGGCCAGCGCCGGTATCGGCCTGGCCAGTAACCAGGTCGGCGGCATGTTTGGACTGTTCTTCACCGAGGCGGAGCAGGTCTGTGACTTTGCCGGCGTCAATGCCTGCAACCTGGCACACTTCAAGACGTTTTATCATGCCATGCTGGAGCATGGCGTGTACCTGGCACCCTCAGCCTTCGAAGCAGGCTTTGTCTCTTCGGCACACGACGATGCCGCCATTCAGACAACACTGGATGCCGCCGAACAGGCCTTCGCCAGTCTGTCCTGATACAACAGGAAAACACCGGCTTACCTGAAAACATGGAAACCCTGTTCGCCCAACTACTGGAATGGATGCAGGCTCACCCTAACTGGGCGGGCTTTATCGTTCTGATTGTTTCGGCGCTGGAATCTCTGCTGGTGGTCGGTCTGTTCGTACCTGGCACCGTGGTGATGTTTGGCATTGGTGCCATGGTCGCCGCCGGCGGCATGCCGCTGTATCCAACGCTGGTGTGGGCCGCCGCTGGCGCAGTGCTGGGCGATGGTATCAGTTACTTCATTGGCCGCCATTACCATCAGCAACTGCGTGTTATCTGGCCATTCCGCAAATACCCGATGATGATCAGCCGGGGTGTCGATTTCTTTCATCGCCACGGTGGCAAGAGCGTCGTGCTGGCACGCTTCGTCGGTCCGGTTCGCCCGTTGCTGCCAGCGGTGGCCGGCATGCTCAACATGCCGCCCAGCCGTTTCTTTGTGGTCAATACCCTGTCAGCCATCCTGTGGGCGCCCGCCTATATTCTTCCCGGTATGTTGTTTGGCGCCTCACTCGGCGTCGCGGCGGAAATTGCAGGGCGGCTGGCTCTGTTGCTGATTATCCTGCTGGCACTGCTGTGGTTCTCATGGTGGCTGGTCCGACGCATTGCACGCAGTTTTCAACCACACGCTGAAAGCGTACAGATGCGCATACTGGAGTGGTCACGCCGGCACCCCGCGATTGAACCCATGACCGCCGCGCTGCTTGATCCCGAGCACCCGGAGGCGCGCGGCATGTCGGTCCTCAGTGGCCTGTTGCTTATTGCCAGCTGGGCATTGTTCGTTATCCCGCGCCACATCACCAGTGGCAACCTGTTATCCAACGTGGACCTGTACCTGTTCAACGCGCTGCAATCGCTGCGCAGCCCGCTGGGTGACCGGCTGATGGTGATGGTCACTGAACTGGGTGACGGCGAGGTACTGTACGGCTTCACCCTGCTGTTAAGCCTGTGGCTGGTGTGGCGACGTGACTGGCGCATGGCACTGCACTGGGTGATTACAGTAACCGCTGTAGCGTTGCTCACCTGGACACTGAAACTGTACACGGTCATTGAACGCCCACCCCTGCTCGACACGTCGATCATAGGCTATTCCTTCCCGAGCATGCACGCCAGCCTGTCCGTTGCCGTATTCGGCTTTCTGGCCGTTGCCATCGCGCGTGAACTGCGCAGTAACTGGCACTGGATACCCTACTCGATAGCGGTCTTTCTGGTGGTTTCTATCAGCTTCTCGCGCCTGTATCTGGGGGCACACTGGTTATCCGACATACTGGCAGGCTGGAGCCTGGGGCTGATGTGGGTCGCGACCATGGGTATAGCCTACCGCCACCACCCGGCACCTGCCATATCGACACGCGCTATCACACCCGTTGCGCTACTGATCCTGTTTGCCGTCGCAAGCTTTCACAGCGCACGTTCACTGCAACAGGACCTGGCCTTCTACCAGCCTTCACAGCCTGAACCGGTCGCCCTGTCACGCAACGACTGGCTGGAAAACCGCTGGCAAGATCTGCCGGCCTTCCGCGATGACCTGGAAGGCCGTCACCACCATCCCCTGACGGTGCAATGGATGGGAAGCCTGGAGCAGCTGCGTACCACACTGGAGGCCCACGACTGGAAAGCCCCGTCCAACGCCGGTGTCGTACACCTGATGGATCTCTTTAACAGCGAAGTCAGCCTTGACGACATGCCCATCCTGCCACAGTTGCACCGTGGCCAGACCCAACGCCTGTTGCTGACCCGGCAACTGCCGGGCGATCCACACATACTGACGCTGCGCCTGTGGGAAAGCCGCTATTTCAATCCACAGGAGAATACCCCTCTGTGGATTGGCAGCGCCTCTTCGCTAAGGCTTGAGGACCGTTTCTGGCTACTGCGATTCCTGCGCACCGATGATGATTTCAACACGCCGCTGCAACAGCTTGCGATCGATCTGGGTAAACTTGATGTACGCCACGTACGACGACGTCTTGGCAGGGAGGAAGCTGCCGATGTGGACTGGGACGGCACCGTACTACTGATCAGTCCACGACCTGTCAGCGAGTAATATCTTCCGCAAGCAGGTCATGGTAGAGAATTTCCAGCCTCTCCAGTGCACGATCCGTTTCCAGTAA
>CAZVBD010000233.1:0-2986 GCA_964625255.1 uncultured Thiohalobacter sp.
ATGGTGGCCAGGGTGGAAGAATCCTGCCGGGTAGAATGATATGCAAACAGGATGTCGGGAGAAGAATCCTTGTCCCAGTCGCTTGTAGCCTCCTCAACAGCCGCCCTGGCATCACTCTTGTCCGAGGAACCATCGAGTATGCGCATACTCCCATCCCGTTCACGTACTGTCATCAAATGACAGCCGCTACTTCACTGTGTGCTTCATTGCACAAACACCCTCGCCAACGTGGCTTTGCAGAATAATAAAACCTTAACGGGATGATGCCCAGTACTTTTCTCATGATCTCCGGAGCTTTTGTGGTATTCTCGAAGCAATACGCATAAATAAGCAATGCGGCCATCAAACCGCTACAGAATAAAGACCCATGCAATCACCACGGCAAGACAACTTCTGGCTATTCGCCAGCCTGTTCGCGCTATCCGGTATCAGCGGCCTGATCTACCAGGTAGTCTGGGCACGAAAGCTTCAGGTAGCCTTTGGTGTCAACCTGTTTGCCATTGCCGCAGTGCTTGCAGCGTACTTTCTTGGACTGGCGCTGGGTTCATGGCTGGGAGGAAAATACAGCGATCGCTCAAAACGCCCACTCGTCATTTATGCCCTGCTTGAAATCGGAATCGGAATCACAGCACTCGCCGTCACCCCTTTTGTCGATCAGCTCAATAGCGTATTACAGCCTTTCAGCGAACTGCTGAACAACAACTTTTACCTGCTGCAGGCGGCGCGCTTCCTGCTTACCCTGGCACTTTTGATCATCCCGACCACAATGCTCGGGGCCACCGTTCCCTTTATGAACCGCGGCGTCGTGGCGCGTGACAATCATATTGGCGGACGCATCGCAACGCTCTATGCCGCTAACACCCTTGGGGCCGTAGGCGGGGTTCTGGTCTCCGGTTTTTTCCTGATCGAGCACATCGGCCTGGCACACACCGCACAGCTTGCCGCGGCCCTGTCGATCCTGGTCGGCCTGCTGGCATTGTGGGCCAATACCCGGGTCAATCCACTGCAACCGACACCCGCCCACACTGAAGCTTCACAACCTGTCGGGCTGAATCGCACCGCCCGTATCGTGTTACCCGTCATGGCATTATCCGGCGCGCTTGGCCTGTCACTGGAAGTCCTGTGGACTCGCCTGCTGATACAGGGCATAGGTTCGACCGCCTATGTGTTTTCAACTGTTCTGGCCCTGTTCCTCATCGGCATTGCACTTGGCAGCTACATCGTGCGCAGCCGGGTTGACCACTGGAAAGACCTGTACTCGGCACTTGCGATATCGCTGTCACTGGCAGCCCTGTTCACGCTTGCCGGGGTACCCGCGTTGAACTGGGTTATGCCATCACTCATATCCGGCATCATGGGCCTGCTCGGCGTCAATATAGAACAGGCGTTTTTCCAGACCTGGGCACTCTGGGCAACCGGTGCACTGTTGCCAGCGACAATTGCATCGGGTGCCAGCATCCCGATAGCCGCACGCCTGATCACGGATAACCGGCACAGCGTCGGCCAAAGCATGGGACGCCTGTATGCCATTAACACCTACGGTGGCGTAGTCGGCTCGTTATTGACGGGTTTCCTGTTACTACCGGTGATGGGCATTTACTGGTCAATCACGATCATCTCGGCCTTGTACATTATTGCTGCCGTTGTTCTTATTGTCCTGTCCACCGCAAACAGGAAAACCGGCAAGCGCATTGCGCTGGTCCCGGTGGCGTTATCACTGCTGGTCTGGCTTTTCCTGCCACCCGGCCTTGTTCGCGACCGGGTGACCAATTATACAAGCGGTGAAATCATCGCCTACCAGGAAGATTACTACGGCTCGATCCTGGTTACGGAAGAAGGCGATACCGACAAGTTCAAACGGCTGCTGGTCAACGGGACATCCTATTCGGGCACCGGTGCCTACGCAGTGCGCTACATGCGCCTGCAAGGTCACATTCCGGTATTCATGTCACCGGCCCCCGTCAAGGAAACCCTTGTCATATGTCTTGGCGTCGGATTAACAGCCGGCGCCATCACTACACACCCGAATACGAAACTGACGGTCGCTGAACTGTCGCGGGCTATCGTCGGCCTGAGCGATCTGTTTGCCGACGTGAACGAAAAAGTCCACCTGAACCCGGACGTAACCATGGTCACTGACGATGGCCGAAACTACATGGTACGCAACCCGGACAAACACTTTGACGTCATCACACTGGAACCCCCTCCCCCGGTACTTGCCGGTATGGCTAACCTGTACAGCCTGGATTTTTACAAGCTGGTGGAGAGCCGCCTGACAAGTGACGGCGTGGTAGTACAGTGGATACCCCTGCACACACAGCGCAATAACGACACCCGCATGCTGATCGCGACGTTCATCAAGGCATTCCCGAACTCCAGCCTGTGGTGGACGGAAAGCGGTGAGACCCTGATCCTTGGCAGAATGAATGACGCCCCGCTACCACCGGATCATTTCCAGAAGTTGATGTCGAATCCCGGCGTCGCCCGCAGTCTCGGGGAAATCGATATACATAACCCTGCGCAACTCGCAGCTCATTTTCTGCTTGACCGTAACGGATTACAGGCATACGCAGGTGATGCTGCCGTAATGACGGATGATTTTCCGATTATTGAATACCGGGTACCAACGTTCAACGACGATTACCAACCTTTGCTGGAGGAAATTTTTCTGCACCGGCCGGAGATCAGGCAGATAGCAAAAGAACTCGGGCTACCCGCTTCTGAGGCAGAGGAAATAAGGAAGGCATGGATAGCCCTGAAAAAAAGCTGGTCCTAACGGGGAGCGTTTTTCCTGTCTATGGCTGCGCGAATGACTGTTTTCAGTGCATCAGGTCGATACGGTTTTTGAATAAATCCAGCCAGGCCCTTGTGTGTAAAACTACTGATGGCATCCTGCTCGTTATATCCTGAGGAGAGGACAACCGCCACATCACTGTTGATGTTGCGTAATTCCTGAAAGCAGGCCTGACCGTCCATTCGTGGCATG
>CAZVBD010000234.1:0-2948 GCA_964625255.1 uncultured Thiohalobacter sp.
TGTCCGCCTGCGCTGTACAAAACGAACAGACCGAATAGTGAAGTCGCGAGCAATCCAAACAGCAGTACAGCATCAATATGCAACAGGTGTTGCCAGTCACGGCGGCTGGCATCTTCGCGGGCACTGTCGAGCAGGGTACTCATGATGCAGGCTTCGACATGTACTGGTCGAGAATAGTTCGTGCAATCGGAGCGGCGACTGCACTGCCACTGCCACCGTGCTCGACGATGACGGCTACGGCGATGCGTGGATGATCAATTGGGGCAAAGGCGATGAACAGAGAATGGTCATGCAGTTTTCGGGCAAGTTTTTCGGCGTCATATTTTTCCTCTTTTTTCAGACCGAAAACCTGTGCGGTACCGGTTTTGCCGGCAAACTCGTATTTGGCGCCGACACCAACCCGGCGTGCGGTGCCATGTCGGCCAAAGACCACTTCACGCATGGCGTGAATGATCGCGTCCCAGTTATGTCGATCCTCGATCGGGATGTCGAGTACTGTTTCGACCGGAACCGGCGACAGTTCCGGATCGCCATAGGTCTGGGTTGAAACGACAATGTGGGGTTTTACCCGGTGCCCGTATGTCGATAATGTCGCCGTTGCGCTTGCCAGTTGTACGGGTGTTGTCAGCATAAAGCCCTGGCCGATACCGGTAATCAGGGTTTCACCCGGAAACCATGGCTGGTTACGCGTAGCGCGTTTCCACTTGCGTGAAGGCATCAGTCCGGCAACTTCGCCGCTGATATCCAGTCCGGTACGGCTACCGAAACCAAACTGTGACAGGAAGGTAGACAAGCGGTCTATGCCCATGGAGAGTGCCAGGTCGTAGAAATATACGTCACAGGACTGGGCGATGGCGATGGCCAGGTCTACGGTACCGTGACCACGACGCTTCCAGTCCCGGTACTTGCGTTCCTTGCCGGGTAGTTGGTAGTAGCCCGGGCAAAAGGTGTGTGCATGGGTGCTGGTGATACCCATTTCCAGTCCACCGAGGCCCACAAAGGGCTTGATGGTCGAACCGGGCGGGTACTGGCCACGCAGTGCACGGTTGAACAGCGGCTGCATATCATCATCGCGCAATGCTGTGTAGGTTGCCATGTCGATACCGTTGACGAACAGATTGGGGTCATAGGTGGGTTTGCTGACAAGGGCAAGCACCTCACCGGTATCCGGGTCGATGGCAACAGCCGCCCCGGTACGGTCACCGAAGGCTTGTTCAGCAATGTTTTGCAGCTCCAGATCGAGTGTCAGATAGAGGTTTTCACCAGGGATCGGTGGTGTGCGGATCAGTGTGCGCAGCACGCGGCCCTCGGCGTTGGTTTCTACCTGACGAAATCCGACTGTGCCGTGCAGCAGGTCTTCATAGGTGCGCTCAATACCGACCTTGCCGATATGTGTGGTGCCACTGTAGTCAGAATTATCGATACGCTGAAGGTCGCGTTCATCGATGCGTCCAACATAACCGATGGCGTGTGAGGCCAGTGGCCCGTGCGGGTAATGGCGTGACAGGCCGGCAACGATTTCAACACCGGGGAAGCGGTGGCGGTCGACAGCAAAGCGGGCAACTTCCTCGTCACTGAGGTGAAAGCGCAGCGGTACGGGTTTGAAGACCGGTGTGCGTCGCCTTAATTTGTCAAAGCGTTTACGGTCGATATCACGGATGGACACCAGGGTGGCAAGCCGGTCGACCACAGCATCCATATCCTCGTGTATCTGTTCGGGCGTAATCTCAAGCCGGTAGGAGGGCAGGTTGTCCGCCAGGATGACACCGTTGCGATCAAAGATCAGTCCGCGGTTGGGCGGTACCGGCAGGATCTTGATGCGATTGTCATCGGATAGCGTGATGTAGTGCTCATGCGCCACAACCTGCAGGTAGACCAGTCGGCCGATCAGCACCGCGATCAATAGCGTGGCAAATATCAGCGCCTGTACCGAGCGCTGCATAAACAGCCGGTTTTCAAACAGGTAATCCTTGATGGTGACGCGGTAAACCATGAGTTATTGCACCGAAAATGCGCGCCGTACCGAGTTAAGCCAGCGGTAAACGAGTGGCCAGAGAAACATGCTGATGAGGGAAGGTAACCAGTAGGTCAGGGAATGTCCGGGGCGACCGATGGTGCGATCAACCCATAGCACCACCAGCTGGTGCAGTATCAGCATCACCAGTACCGTCAGCATTTGTTGCCAGACCGGGTAAGCGCGGATGCGGGCGTGCAGCCGTACACAGACATAGGCGATCAGGCTCAGTGCCAGGGCATGCTGCCCCAGCAGCGTGCCGGTCAGTACGTCGAGCAGCAGGCCGACCAGAAAACCGGAAACAACACTAACCCGGTAAGGCAGCGTCAGGCACCAGAATATCAGCGTGAGCCCAACCCAGTCCGGGCGCAGGTAAACCAGGTTGTTCGGTAACGGGATAATGGTCAGTATCATCGCCAGTGCGAAAGTTGCCAGTATCACAATACCACCATGTGAGCGGCTCAGATTCACGGTGTTTCCCCGGTGGGTTGTTCACCACTGTGATCCGGTTCGGGTGGGTGTTCGATTTGCTCCGGCCATACCAGCAGGACTTCGCGACTGCGATCCAGTTGCGCACGCGGCCGTGCCAGCACTCGGGAGAAGGCCTGGCCGGGATCCTGTTCAACCTCGGTCACTTCGGCAACCGGGTATCCTGGCGGGAAGCGGCCACCCAGGCCGGAACTCACCAGCAGATCACCCACCTGGATATCGACATTGTTGGGTATGTTCGGCAGTTCCAGCTGGTCGAACTTGCCGGTTCCCAGTGCAATGGTGCGCAGGCCGTTGCGGTTGACCTGTACCGGGATGGCATGTGCCGGGTCGGTAATCAGCATGGCGGTCGAGGTAAAGGGGCCGACGTGAATCAGCTGCCCCATGACACCCCGGCTGTCGAGCAGGGGCTGGCCTTCGTACAGGTTATCCAGGCTGCCCTTGT
>CAZVBD010000235.1:0-2892 GCA_964625255.1 uncultured Thiohalobacter sp.
GTGGAACGACTGACCATGCTGAAATACGGTGTCGATGACCTGCGCCTGTTCTTTGAAAACGACCTGCGCTTCCTGCAGCAGTTCCGCTAACCGCAAGAGTGCCCCGATATGAAATTCAGTGAAGCCTGGTTACGTGAATGGGTAAACCCGGACCTCGAAACGGCACAGCTTGCCGAACAACTGACCATGGCCGGCCTTGAAGTGGACTCAGTTGAACCGGCAGCAGGCGAGTTCAGCGGTGTGGTTGTTGCCGAGGTGTTATCGGTCGAGGCACATCCGGATGCGGACAAGTTGCGTGTCTGCCAGGTGTCAGTGGGTGAGGGTAATCCGTTACAGATAGTCTGTGGTGCGCCCAATGTCCATGCAGGGATGAAAGCACCGCTGGCGACGGTCGGAGGACGCGTTGGTGAAATGAAAATCAAAAAAGCCAAACTGCGCGGCGTGCCTTCGTACGGTATGTTGTGCTCGGCGCGTGAACTGGGCCTGAGCGAAGATCACGAAGGCCTTATGGCGCTGCCGGCCGATGCACCGGTGGGACAGGACATCCGTCGTTACCTGTCACTGGATGATGCGCTGATTGACATTGACCTCACCCCCAACCGGGGCGATTGCCTGGGTATGGAAGGTGTCGCGCGCGAAGTCGGCGCGCTGACCGGGGAGGACGTGACGTCACCGGACATACCTGCCGTGGCGCCTTCAATTGAAGATACCTTCGGGATTGAGGTCAAGGCGCCGGATGCCTGTCCGCGTTACCTGGGTCGGGTGATTCGTGGTATCAATCACCAGGCACAGACCCCGTTGTGGATGAAGGAAAAACTGCGCCGCAGTGGACTGCGCAGTCTTGGCCCGGTCGTGGATGTCACCAACTATGTGTTGCTTGAACTCGGTCAACCCATGCACGCCTTCGATCTTGCACAGTTATCCGGCGGGATTGAAGTGCGTTATCCCAAAGCCGGTGAGATCCTGACCCTGCTCGATGAGCGTGATATTGAACCTGCCAGTGATACGTTGCTGATCTGTGATCACGACAAACCGCTGGCGTTGGCGGGCATCATGGGTGGTGAGCATTCCGGTATCTCTGCTGAGACGCGTGATCTGTTCCTCGAAGTGGCTTTCTTCACACCGGAGAAAATTGCCGGTCATGCGCGTCGCTATGGATTGGCGACGGATTCGGCTTTTCGTTTCGAGCGAGGAGTCGATGCCGGTCTGCAACAGCGTGCCATGCAGCGCGCCACGGCATTGCTGCTGGAACTGGTCGGTGGCGAAGCCGGGCCGGTCAGTGAGGTGGTTTCAGAAAATCACCTGCCACAGAAAGCGCCCATAAACTTGCGGCGCAAGCGCATCAAACGTCTGTTGGGCTTCGTGCCGGATGATACCGAGGTTGAGAATATCCTCACCCGGCTTGGTATTAGCGTCGAGTCCACGGATGAAGGCTGGCTGGCAACACCGCCGGGCTTTCGTTTCGACCTGGCTATCGAGGCTGACCTGATTGAGGAAGTGGGTCGCGTATTCGGCTACAACCGGCTGCCCACCGCCAACAACCGGGGTGAACTGACGCTGCAACCCGTACCGGAAACGGTCACGCCGATAGAACGGGTGAGAGCGATGCTGGTGGACCGTGATTACCATGAAGTGATCAGTTACAGCTTTGTCGATGCGGCGTCCCTGGCTGTTATGGAACCCGATATTGAGCCTGTTGCGCTGCTCAACCCCATTTCTTCGGAAATGTCGGTGATGCGTACCAGTCTGTGGCCTGGTCTGGCCGGCGTGGTGAAATTCAATATCGCACGCCAGCAGAGCCGTATTCGAATATTCGAGTCAGGTCTTAAGTTTATCCAGCAAAATAATGAATTAAAACAAAAAAGAGTGCTATCAGGTGCCGTGGTGGGTGACCGTCTTGCGGAGCAGTGGGGGGTCACGCCTGAACCAGCCGACTTCTTTGATGTAAAGGCTGATCTGCAATGCCTGCTCGAGCACGCCGGTGTTGATGCCTGCTTCAAGGCCGGGGAGCATCCGTCCCTGCATCCCGGTCAATGCGCCGCCATCCACGTCGATGAACGGCAGGTGGGCTGGCTGGGCCGCGTACATCCCCAGGTGGCACAAAAACTGGAAATCCCCGGTAAAACCTTCCTGTTTGAGCTTGAACTGGATGTTGTGCTTAAAGGGCGGGTGCCAAGCTTTGAAAAACGCTCAAGATTTCCGTCAATCCGCCGTGACTTAGCAGTAGTAGTGAATGCGGACACGCCAGCGGGCGTACTTTGCGACACCATTCACGCAGAAGCCGGACCGTTGCTCCAGGATCTGCGCATATTCGATGTCTACGAGGGTAGGGGTGTAGAAACCGGGCGAAAAAGCATCGCTTTTGGCTTGATTCTACAGGATTCTTCACGCACACTAACTGACGATGATGTTGACGCGGTCATGAAGGCAATTACCGGTCAACTAGAACAAGAATTCGGGGCAACATTAAGAGAGTGATCCCATGGCGCTAACGAAAGCCGATATGGCAGAAAAGCTGTTCGAGGATCTGGGGCTCAACAAACGCGAAGCCAAGGAATTGGTCGAGATGTTCTTCGAGGAAATCCGTTGCGCACTCGAAAATGGCAAGCAGGTTAAGCTCTCAGGGTTCGGTAATTTTGACCTGCGCGAGAAAAATCAGCGCCCGGGTCGTAACCCCAAGACAGGTGAGGAAATACCGATTTCCGCTCGTCGGGTTGTGACGTTCCGTCCCGGTCAGAAACTCAAAGCACGCGTAGAGGCCTATGCTGGAAGCCAGCAACAATAACGAACTCCCTGTAATCCCTGGCAAACGTTATTTCACGATTGGTGAAGTTTCAGAGCTGTGTGGCGTCAAGCCGCACGTGCTGCGCTACTGGGAGCAGGAATTCCCCC
>CAZVBD010000236.1:0-2887 GCA_964625255.1 uncultured Thiohalobacter sp.
GGCCAAACTGTCGTCACATCAATATTTTATGCGGTGCGGGCAACAACGGCGCGGACGGTTATGTGCTGGCGCGCCTGTTGCGTGAGACAGGGCGCGACGTCAGCGTGCAGTATTTCAGTGATCCCGGGCAGCTGGAGAGTGACGCGGCAACCGCATTTGAAGATTTTAAAGCCGGTGGTGGCGAAGCTACCGCCTTTGAAGGCGAACTGAATACAGCAACCTTGCAGGTGGATGCCCTGCTCGGTACCGGCCTGACGCGCACCGTGGAAGGGCGTTGGCGACAGGCCATTGAAAAACTCAACGCACAGCCGGCCCCCGTGCTGGCGGTCGATATTCCCAGCGGACTGGCGGCGGATACCGGTGTTATCCAGGGTATAGCCGTACAGGCGCAACGAACCCTGACCTTTATTGGCCGCAAGCGCGGCCTGTATACCGCGCAGGGTGTGGATTGCGTGGGTGTGGTCGAATTCTCCGATCTTGATGTTCCCGCAGCGGTCTACGACAGACAGCCGGTGCCCGCCTGTCTGCTGAAACGGCCCGCACTCGGTACACTCGCAGTGCCGCGTCCGCGCAGCAGCCACAAGGGTGACTACGGCCATGTGCTGGTCGTCGGTGGTGGTGCCGGCATGCCGGGTGCGCCCCGGCTGGCCGCCGAGGCGGCTGCACGTTGTGGTGCCGGGCTGGTTTCTGTGGCAACGCATGCCGACAATGCCAGTGGCCTGAACGCCGGCCGCTGGGAGCTCATGGTGCATGCGGTGTCGCACATCAACGAACTGGCGCCATTGCTGCAACGCGCCAGCGTTGTTGTAGTCGGACCTGGTCTCGGCCAGTCCCGCTGGTCCAGGCAACTGTTCGAGCAGGTACTCGATACTCCCCTGCCGCTGGTGGCGGATGCCGATGCCCTCAACCTGCTGGCGCGTGATCCGCTGGTTCGTCAAAACTGGATACTTACGCCGCATCCCGGTGAGGCGGCACGCCTGCTTGGCACAGATACAGCGACAATCCAGCAGGATCGTTTCGCCGCTCTGGAAGCGTTGCGTGAACGCTATGGTGGCACGATCATACTAAAAGGTGCCGGAACACTGATCGGCGATGGCCGTAGTCTGCCTGCAGTTTGTGCTGCCGGGAATCCCGGCATGGCCAGCGGTGGTATGGGTGATGTCCTTAGCGGCGTGCTGGGTGCCTTGCTGGCGCAGGGTCTGACATCGGGAGCCGCTGCACGCGCTGCGGTGTGCCTGCATGCACAGGCTGCAGACCGGGCGGCCGCTACGAGCGGTGAACGAGGTCTGCTCGCTGCCGATCTCATCCCGCTGGTGCGTGAGGGTCTCAATGGCTGCCACTGACATCCGGCTGGATGATGCCGGGGCCACCGAAGCCTTTGGCCATCGCCTGGCAGCCTGCCAGCAGCCAGGACTGCTGATTTTTCTGAACGGAGATCTTGGTGCGGGCAAAACCACGCTGGTGCGTGGTTACCTGCGTGGACTGGGTCATCAGGGTCCGGTGAAGAGCCCGACCTATACCCTGATCGAACCTTACGAAACCGGGCAGGGACATCTCTACCACCTCGACCTCTACCGCCTGTCCGATCCTGAAGAACTGGAATGGATCGGGCTTCGTGACCTGTTTGACGGTGAAAGCGTGTGCCTGATCGAGTGGCCACAACGTGGTGAAGGCATGCTGCCGGAACCGGATATGACTATCGACCTGACGGTGGAAGGACGAGGAAGACAGCTGGTCCTGGAAGCACTTTCGGCCCGGGGAGAGCAGATTGTTCATTGCCTTGAGAGCGACGGCAGCCCGCTGGATTCACTTCTTTAACAATCCCTCGATGTCCTCTTTGTTCAGTGTCCCTGGCACGTGAGTGCTGCCCCAGGCCAGCATGGCCTGCAGTACCGGACCCAGGCTACGGCCCTTTGGGGTCAGGTGATAGGTATAGCGTGGTGGCCGATCCTGGTACAACTTTCTATGCAGGATGCCCTCGCGTTCCAGTCGTTTGAGACGGTCCGCCAGGATGTTACTCGGAATGCGTTCCGGCGATGTCTGGAGCGCCTTGAAAGTGTGCCGGCCAAACAACAGGTCACGCACTACAAGCAGGGTCCATTTGTCGCCCAGGAGATCCAGCGTACAGGCGACAGGGCAGCGGGAGCGTTTGCAGTCGGTCATCAAAAGCACTTCGGGTTCAGGCAGATGCCCCCAGTATAACACTGACTTGCAAAAATGAAGTGACTAGCCTAGTCTCCAGTGACTTTTAAAATGAAAGTCACTGGAGATGGCTGATGGAATTGATCCTCTACTACATGCCCGGTACCAGAGCCGAGCGCATACGCTGGATACTGGGAGAGCTCGATCTGGATTACCGGATTGAAACGATCGATCTGTTCAAGGGGGAAGGGCAGCGTGCGGACTACCTTGCCATTCACCCGCTGGGGCAACTGCCGGCTCTGAAAGTCGATGGTGAAGTGATGATCGAAAGCGGGGCCATCGTGCAGTGGCTGGCAGAGTTGGTACCGGGAAGTGATCTGGCGCCATCACCTGATCAGCCGGCACGGCGCGCCTTCAATCAATGGATGTATTTTGCTGTCACCAGTCTCGAAAATCCCGCCTGGGAAATGATGTTGCACGGCAGGATTCTTCCCGACGAACGGGCCGTCAAGGCGATCATTCCTTTTGCAGAACAACGCTACCTGCTGGCACTGGGCGTCCTGGAAAAGGCAATGAAGGACCGGGACTACCTGGTCGGCGGTCGGTTCAGCGCTGCCGACATCATGGCCGGTTACATACTGGCGTGGTTCCCGGAGTTTCTGGTCTCGTATCCCGGTCTTCAGACCTATCTTGCTCGTCTGAAGCAACGCCCGGCATACCCTCATACGCCAAAGGATTAGCGCAG
>CAZVBD010000237.1:0-2793 GCA_964625255.1 uncultured Thiohalobacter sp.
CGCATATCAATCTCGGCATTTTCCATGCATGACGTACCCCCCGGAGACGGGGTCATATTGAAAATGACACCGTTACCCGGGTTGATTTTGGCTTCACCCATCAACAGGACACATTTTGTCTTGTCGATAAGTTGTGGACGAATACCGCCAACCTTGCGCGCAAAGGTAAGATCCCTCCAGCGCAGTGCCGGAATGATTTTACGCACGTCACGCAGGAACAGGAATTTACGGATCACCGGTATTTCAAACAATATATTCTTGAGCATGTAGTTGCGGATATCTGGCACCCGGAACAGATCCCACAGTACTTTTGCCACACGCCGGTCGAAACGGAACACACGCAGGAAGTCCGGCATGGTGCGGTAATTGTAGCGCTCCAGGATGGGCAGGATCAGTGCCGTCGGCCCAAAACGGGTCTTTCCCGGCACCAGTACGTCCGGGTCACCGTGGATGGCGGCGAACGGCAGCTTGTCATTCTGTACGGTGTAGACCTTGCCGTTCAGGTTTTGCGGGGTGAAGTAATAGCTGCCGGCTACCGGCAGACAGGAGTAATGCAGACCATAACCCAGGTCCTGTGCCAGCATCAGGCTGTGGCCACCGGCACAGACCACTAGCGAACGGGTCTGGTAGCAGATGCCATTCGTCTCGACCAGGAAACGATCATCTTCGATCTTGATGTGGTGAACGGTTTCGTTGTAATGAATATCGATAGTCTTGCCTTCAACCGCCTGTGCCTGGCGCACGAAGGAACGTGACAAGGCTTCAAAGTTAACGGCGGTGTATTCATCGGTGGAACCCAGCGCGACAATCGCTTCTTCACGAATACGCCCGTTGGCCAATGTCACCACGGCCGGCTCGATACGTGCGATGTCTTTTTTCTCCAGCAATTGCAGTTTGGGATAGTGCGGCCCGAAGACCTCGAATCGTTCACGCAGCAACTGACATTCTTTTTCACCAACACCGAGCACCATTTTTGAATAGGCGTAGATCAAATGGTCCTTGTCGGGCTGACTGAGGCAATAGTTGGCGAGCATGCTCGCAGCACGCTGCACCTTGAGTGCTTTTTCCAGGGTGTAGTTGGTTTCGATATCACCGCAGTGCAGGGTCTGGCTGTTGTTGCTGGACAGCGAGTTGACGCGTGCCGGTGCAGCGTACTTTTCAATGACACCGATATGCTGGATGTCGGTGAACTTTGCGGTTTCATAGAGCAGCGCAGTACCGGACACGCCGGCACCGATAATCAGCAGGTCGTACTGGTGTGAACCCATGACAACGTGATTCCCTGTTCCGTTGCGCGTTTAGCGGCCGCGCGCAGGAATTATAAATGCATCAGTTTCAGTACTGGTTCATTCTTGACCGGGTCGTCGTTGAAACCGGACACCAGCAAGATATCGTGCCCGCTCTCACCCAATCGACACTGTTTGGCAATATGCATACAGACGGTACGCCAGTTACGGGTGCGCGCTTTGTTTTCATACACGGGGACGATACCCCAGTGCAATGCCATCTGGCGACAAATACGGATGTCAGAGCACACGCCAACGGCTGGTGGCAGCGGTCGATGTGCGGCCATGATACGTGCTGTAGTACCGGTGTCAGTGGGGACGATAATAGCCTCTACTTCCAGGTCGTGGGTAAGTTGTACCGCAGCATGCGCCATGGACTCACGGACGAAATGGGTTTTCTGACGACGGCCGGCAATCGACTCAATCGCAAAATGCCCTTCCTGCCACTGGTGACGTTCGACCTCACGCAGGATACGGTCCATGATCTGTACAGCCTTGAGCGGGTACTTACCCGCAGCGGACTCACCGGACAACATAGCGGCATCGGCACTGAGCATGGCGGCACCAGCCACATCCGTGACTTCGGCGCGCGTCGGGCGCGAGTGGGTCATCATCGATTCCAGCATCTGCGTGGCAATGATCACGGGGATGCCCTTCTGCCGTGCCTTCTGCACCAGTTCGCGCTGGATCAGCGGGACTTTCTCCGCCGGCAATTCGATACCGAGATCACCGCGGGCAATCATGATGCCGTAGGACTCTTCCAGGATGTCATCGATATTGGCGACACCGTCCGGGTGTTCAATTTTGCTGATAACCGGGATGCCGCTGCCGAGCCGCTTCAGGTATTTCAATAACTGCTGCACATCACGCGCCTGGCGCACAAAACTCAGTGCCACAAAGTCCACATCGGCTTCGACAGCCAGCCGGACATCAGAACGATCCTTGGCCGTCAGGGCGGTGGTGGAGAGTTTTGAGTTGGGCAGGTTCATGCCTTTGTGATCAGAAAGCACGCCGCCTTCCACCACCTTGCAGATGACTTCCGTCCCCTTTACCTCCAGTACCCGCAAGGCCAGGTTGCCGTCGTCGAGCAGGATACGCTCGCCGGGTTTGACATCCTTGTGCAGGGATTTGTACTGCGACGGGATCAGGTCAGGCTTGCCGGTCACCCGACGGGTGGTGACAGTCACCTCGCTGCCATTCTTCAGCAGGATACTGCCGGACTCGAACTTGCCGACGCGGATTTTCGGACCACACAGATCCACGAGGATGGCGACATGCCGACCAGCCGCCTTCGCGGCGCTACGGACACGCCGGACAGTCTTGCGGTGTGTCTCCTGGTCGCCGTGCGACATATTGAGACGAAATAGGTCCACACCGGCATCAACCAGTTTTGCAATCATTTCCGGGGAATCGGAAGCCGGGCCGAGAGTTGCGATAATCTTGGTTCTACGCCATTGCAGCGCGACAGCTTTCCTGTCAAAGGTCTTGCGGGGCATGCTTTCCGTCC
>CAZVBD010000238.1:0-2759 GCA_964625255.1 uncultured Thiohalobacter sp.
TCGCTGGTAGCGATCAAGAATGTTTCCTTTAACGAGCCGTTTTTCCAGGGACACTTCCCCGAGAAACCGGTGATGCCCGGTGTGCTGATCCTGGAAGCGCTGGCACAGGCGACTGGCCTGCTGGCATTTCGTACCGAAGGGCGGGATGCGGCGCGTGATTCACTTTACTATTTTGTTGGTGTCGACAAGGCACGTTTCAAACGGCCGGTAGAACCGGGCGACCAGCTGCGCCTGGCGGTTGACGTCATCAAGGTCAAGCGCGGTATCTGGGTATTCGATACATCGGCAACGGTGGATGGCAAAATAGCCGCGACCGCCGTCATTATGTGTACTGAACGCAAAATCGATGAGTAGCCCGGGTTCACTTGCAGCGTACTATGCCTGAATGCCTCCTGTCGGTAGGGGTTTCTTATGTCGGCCAGTGACAAAGTCTCACTGATTCATCCCACTGCGATTATTGATCCGCAGGCGCGTGTTGCAGCCGATGTCATTGTTGGTCCATACAGCGTCATCGGTGCAGGTGTCGAGATTGATGTCGGCTGCTGGATCGCTCCCCATGTCGTCATTGCCGGTGATACCTTTATTGGTCGTGACAACCGCATCTTCTCGTTTGCTTCGCTCGGCGATGTACCCCAGGACAAGAAATACAAAGGGGAGCCTACACGCCTGGAAATCGGCAATGGCAATACAATCCGCGAATATGTCACCATCAACCGCGGCACAGAACAGGATGCCGGCGTAACGTATATAGGCAACGACAACTGGATTATGGCCTATGTGCATATTGCACACGATTGCCGGATTGGTGACCACACCGTTCTTGCCAATAACACAACGCTGGCCGGGCACGTGCATATCGGAGACTACGTCACATTGGGGGGGACAACGTTGGTACACCAGTTTTGCCACATCGGTGAGTATGCCTTTTCCGCCTATGGTGCGCGTATCAACAAAGATGTCCCGCCCTTTATTACCGTCAGTGAAGGCAAGGCGCGGCCGCGCGGTCTGAATACTGAAGGACTGAAACGTAACGGTTTTGACGAGCCACGTATTCGTGCGCTCAAGGAAGCCTACCGCCTGTTGTACAGGGCTGATTTGCCACTGGAACGGGCAATTGAGCAACTGGCTACGCTGGACGATGTGCATGGTGATATAGCGCGCTTGCAGGCATCTGTATCAGGCTGCCAGCGAAGTATCGTGCGCTGACGCGTATCAGCATGGCGCGGCGATTGCGTATCGGTCTGGTAGCGGGTGAAGTGTCGGGCGATCAGCTCGGTGCGGCACTGATACGCGCCATTCAGGTTCGTTATCCGGATGCTGTATTTGAAGGTGTAGCCGGTGAGCATATGCGTGAAGCCGGTTGCACTGCACTGGCGGATATCGAGCAATTGTCGGTGATGGGACTTGCCGAGGTTGTTGGCCGGCTGCCCGCCCTGCTTGCCTTGCGATACCGCTTGTCTCGTCACTTCACAAAAAATCCACCCGATGTATTTGTCGGTATCGATGCACCGGATTTTAATCTTGCGCTTGAAGCGGGACTCAAGCGGGCCGGTGTAAGGGTAGCGCACTGGGTCAGTCCGTCAGTCTGGGCCTGGCGGCAATATCGCGTTGAAAAGATTCGTCGCAGTGTGGATTTGATGCTGACATTGTTTCCGTTTGAAGAGCGTTTCTACCAGCAGCGCGCTATCGCATCCGTTTGTACCGGGCACCCACTGGCTGATGAGATACCCGAATACAGCGATCCTGCACAGGCACAGGCTGCACTCGGGCTTGAGGGCGGACAACGTTACGTTGCCCTGTTGCCGGGTAGCCGACGCAGTGAGGTTGACAGGTTATTACCGGTTTTCCTTGAAACGGCGCAACGTTGTCGACAGGTGGCCAGTGATCTTGTATTCCTGATCCCTGCGGCCAGTGATACCTTGTACCATCGCTGCCAGGCACTGCTGGCAAAAGCCGGGCTTTCCAGTGACGTGCCTGTCTTGCTGGTTAAAGGACAGGCGCGCACCGTCATGCAGGCATCGGATGCCGTACTATTGGCATCCGGTACGGCGGCGCTGGAGTGTATGCTGATCGGGCGGCCCATGCTGGTGGCCTATCGTCTGCACCCGCTGAGTTTTCCGCTGGTGAAATATTTGTTGAAAACGCCCTGTGTTTCATTACCGAATCACTTGCTGGGGCGTATGCAGGTGCCGGAGTATCTGCAACGTGATGCGACACCTGCACGCCTGACGGAAGGCTTGCTTGCCTTGCTGCAGGATCCTGAACGGGCAGCGGCCCAGGTTGCGCCCTTTGCTGCGGTTTACCGTGATTTGAAACGTGATGCGGCGGTACGTGCCGCACACAGTATTCTGGAGATGGCCGGTGGTTGAACAAACTGAGCAATACTTTGTGGACCCCGGCATCTGTTATGCCGGTGTGGATGAAGTCGGGCGTGGCCCCCTGGCTGGCCCTGTGGTGGCCGCCGCCGTTATTCTTGACCCGCAACGCCCCGTGGAAGGTTTGCGTGATTCCAAAAAACTCAGTGAGAAACGGCGTGAGGCGCTGTTCGATGAAATCTGTGAATGTGCACTGGCCTGGTCACTGGGTCGTGCAGAAGTTGAAGAGATCGATCGTATCAATATCCTGCAGGCCAGTCTGCTGGCCATGCGCCGGGCCGTCGATGGATTATCAATCGAGCCGGAGCAAGTGCTGGTTGATGGCAACCGTTGCCCCGAGTTACAGCAGCCCTGCGAGGCCATTATCAAGGGCGATGACCGGGT
>CAZVBD010000239.1:0-2691 GCA_964625255.1 uncultured Thiohalobacter sp.
CTCTAGTCGAGCTTATTCACCCAGACGGAATGGACATTCACGAATTCGCGGATGCCATGGATCGACAATTCGCGGCCATAGCCGGAATCACGAATTCCACCGAAGGGCATGCGCGGGTCGGATTTGGACATATCGTTTACAAAAGCGGCGCCGGACTGGATACCACTTTCCGCGATACGCTCACCGCGCGCCAGATCCTGGGTCCATACGGCACCCGCCAGACCAAAGTCCGTGCCATTGGCCACTTCAATGGCTTCTGCCTCGTCTTTTACCCGAATCAGCGTGGCTACCGGGCCAAATAACTCTTCAGACCACGCCGCCATCCCCTCCTTGACACCGACCAGTACCGTCGCCGGGTAAAAAGCCCCCGGCCCTTCAGGAATCTCGCCACCGACCAATACTGTCGCACCACCCTGCACGGTACGCTGCACCTGGTCATGCAGGCCATCGCGTAAATCCACACGCGCCTGTGGCCCGATATAAACACCTTCCTCGGCCGGATCGCCCATTTTAAGTTTTTTCACTGCCTCGACGAACTTTTGTTCAAATTCTTCATAGACGGTATCGACAACAATAAAGCGCTTTGCCGCGATACAACTTTGCCCACTGTTCTGGTAACGCCCGACAATACCGACTTCCACGGCCTTGTCGATATCGGCATCCTCCAGCACGATAAAGGGGTCTGACCCTCCGAGTTCCAGGACACACTTTTTCAGTACCTTGCCCGCTTCGCTGGCGACAGCCCGGCCGGCTGCCACGCTGGAGGTGATGGTCACGGCCGCGACACGCCGGTCATGAATCACGTCGGTGGTTTGCGGTATATCAATGATGAGGGAACGGAACAGGTTATCCGGCAGGCCCGCCTCGCGGAAAATATCCTCGATCAGCAACGCACAGCCAATGACGTTGGGGGCGTGTTTTAACAAGGCACCATTACCGGCCATCAGGGCGGGTGCTGCAAAGCGGAAAACCTGCCACAAGGGAAAATTCCAGGGCATCACCGCCAGCACAACACCCAGTGGCTTGTACGTTACAAAACTGTGGTGGGCTTCCGTATCAACGTCCTCCGATACAAGAAAACGCTCGCCGTTCTCCGCGTAGTAGTCACAACCCCAGGCACACTTCTCAACCTCGGCAAGTCCCTGTGGCCAGATTTTGCCCATCTCGCGCATCATGACTTTTGCGTAGGCTTCCTTGTTCCTGCGCAGCACTTCAGCGACTGACGCCATCAACCGGGCACGTTCAGGTAACGGAGTGTTTGCCCAGTCCTGCTGTGCAATATGACACTTCGTCAGAATATCCCCGACCTCTTCCGCCGACATTTCCGGGTAGCTTTCGACTTTTTTACCCGTCGCGGGATTAATACTATCGAAGGTCATTCGCGTCTCCTTTGCCTGCAAACCCATGCGCCCAACTCTAACATCTATGCGGTGCTTGTAAACTGTGTCGTGTGTCATCCTGGTAGACTCTGACACAGTTTCTGCCTGATTGTTTCGCCTTGTACAGTGCACGATCTGCCCGCGTTACGTAATCCGACAACCCTGACGCTGAAGACATATCTGCTGAAAAAGTACAGACACCGGCACTTACCGTGAACTTCACCGCTTCTCCTTCAATGATCACGGCACAATTTTCAGTGGCCAGCCTGACTTTTTCTGCCAAAAAAACGGCATCCTGGTCACTGCGCCCTGCAGCCAGAATCAGAAATTCTTCACCACCCATGCGAAATACATAATCACTGGCACGAATGATACGTTTTATTTCATCGGAAAAGGTCCTGAGACAACAGTCACCGGCATGATGCCCAAAGGTATCATTCACTTTTTTGAAGTGATCGATATCCAGCAGGACAATGGCAATACACGTACCATCCCGATTTGCCTGTGCGAATATTTTCGGAAAGACCTCATTCAGATAACGCCGGTTATACAGCCCTGTGAGTTCATCCGTAATAGATGAAAGAACAAGCGCCTCATGCGCTTCCTCAACTTCTTTCTGCTTTCGGCGTAACGCCGCAATCAGATCAATAAAATGGTTTAACAGTCTGTCAATTTCCGTATAGCCTTGCGAACGTCTGAGGTCCGGTAGCTGCCCGTCCGCCATCTGTTGCGTCAGCGTAATCAGCTTGCGGATGGGGCGGCTAAAACGATTAACGGCAACCAGTGCAGCCGGCACCATAATGGAAAACACTACGATGGCCAGCCAGATCATAATCTGGTTGTAACGACCGAGTGTTTCCAGCATGACCTTTTCCGGCTGAGCAAACCACAGGCGAGTCGTACTGCGGTCTGCCGCAGGCAATCTGACTGTTGCCAGCTGGTAGCGTTCGCCATTCAACGTGATGCGCCGCCGGCCAGGATCGAAGACCTCATGGTCAAAGTGGTTGGCCGGGGCATTGAATAACTTTCCGTTACGCTCAAAAAACAGTTGCATCCCCAGGCTCGTATCCTGACGATTCAGCCAACGGGAACCCAGATTGATTGCAACGGCAACCTGGGCGATCTGTTCCTCACGATAATCGAGCGGTACAACAGCAATAAGGTACAATGCATTTTCGCGCTCTACATAGAACGTGCTATTGCTTGTCTCACCGGGCCAGCGACTGACCTCATCAGCAATGCGTTGCGCATCGTCTCCCAGCACCGCCCTGCCATCTTTCCAGAATATCAGAATGGCATCGACAGGCATTCT
>CAZVBD010000240.1:0-2691 GCA_964625255.1 uncultured Thiohalobacter sp.
ACTGGTGCGGAACTAGCCATGGCGACGATCCCCCGCCAGCAACCCCTGCGGGACAGGGTTGAAATAATGCCGTCCACGCTTCGCCTGCGCCATCTGCTCCAGCAACAGCTCGTAGTCCGACTGGTTTTCCACCAGGTTGATGTCGGCGGCGTTCACAATCAGTAACGGTGCTTCATCATAAAAATGGAAAAAACGGGTATAGGTATCACACAGGGCGTGCAGATACTGTGGCTCCATGGCGCGTTCATAACCAATACCCCGTTTGTTGATGCGTTTCATCAGTACATCCACCGGTGCCTGCAGGTAGATCACCAGGTCCGGCGTCGGCACATCGATGGTCAGGTGAGAATAGACCTGCTCGTAGAGCTTGTACTCTTCATCATCCAGCGTCAGCCTGGCGAAGATACGATCCTTGTCCATGAGGAAATCCGCCACCCGCACCGGTTCGAACATATCACCCTGCCGGAGTTCCTGCATCTGCTGGGCGCGTTGTAACAGAAAGAACAACTGGGTCTGCATGGCCGCCGCACGCGGATTACGGTAAAACCGTTCCAGAAAGGGATTTTCCGTCGCGCCTTCCAGTAACAGCTCACTTCCAAATGTTTCTGCCAGGCGCCGTGCGAGACTGGTCTTGCCAACGCCAATTGGTCCTTCCACTACAATAAAACCCGGGTTCTGCATTGTTACTCTCTATCCACTCACATCAGGGTCAGACGCGGTGCCATGCCATTCGGCATCGGCTACCCGTTCCAGACCTTCATTACTGACCGCCCCGCATAATACCTGCACTGCACCCAGCCCCGGCACTGACAGCTGCGCCGCTATCTCGGCCAGTGGCACCAGCACAAAATTGCGCTCCGCCAGACCAGGGTGTGGCACCCTCAGGAGCGGGGCATCGATGACTTTATCACCATACAACAGGATATCCAGATCCAGAGTACGCGGTCCCCAGTGCTCATGGCGTATCCGCCGGTGTGCCTGCTCAATCGTCTGCAAGGCCTCCAGCAGCGCCTCGGCCGACAGCGCGGTCTTCACGCTGGCGACAGCATTGATGTAGTCGGGTTGATCCTGCGGACCCATCGGCGCACTGCGATAGAGGCCGGAACAGGCCTGCAGCCGTGACTGTGGCAACCGATCCAGCTCGACAAGACCGGTATTAACCTGCCTGAGCGGATCGTCCAGGTTACTACCCAGCCCGATCCACGCCATCACATCAGTCATCGTTACTGGAAGCCGGCTTCTTTTTCCGACGGCGGCGGCGACGTTTGCGCGTCGGTGTCGGCTCAACTTTTTTGGCCTGATCAACCGGGTTCAATTGCTGAAAGTCTGTCCACCACTCCGCCAGCTCGACAGGGGCTTCACCCACCTCGGCGCGCAGCAACAGAAAATCATAAGCAGCACGAAAACGCGGGTGCTCCAGCATCCGGTACGGAACCTTGCCACGGCGCTTCTCCAGACGCTGCTGCAACAACCAGATCTCGCGCATGGGGAAACTGAAACGTTTGGGCAGGGAAGTGGCCTGCACCTGTGCCGCAGTAATCTCATTGCCGGCAATCTGCGCAGCCTCCAGCGGCGATGCACCCTGGTCGATCAACTCTCGGGTACGTAACCGTACCGGTTCCCACAGCAATGCCGCATACAGGAAAGCCGGTGTGACCGGTTTATCCTCGGCCAGACGCCTGTCGGTATTCTCCAGCGCGCGCGCGACAAAGGTAATGGGGAAGCCCTCTTCTTCATGACTCAGCACCTCGTCAGTCATCGGGAACAGGTATTGAAACAGGTTGTAGTGCCGCAGCAGTTCAAAGGTTGTCAGTGCGCACCCGCCCAGAAACAACTTCAGGACTTCCTCGAACAGCCGTGCAGAGGGAATATCAACCAGCAGCGCACCCAGATCCTGCATGGGCACTTCAGTACCCGGATGGATGCGAAAACCCAGCTTGGCGGCAAAGCGCACGGCACGCAGCATGCGCACCGGGTCTTCCCGGTAGCGTTGTCCGGGATCACCGATCAGTTTCAGCGTACCCGACTTGAGGTCATTCAGCCCGCCGACATAATCCACGACGGAAAAGTCCTTGATGTCGTAGTACAGCGCATTGATGGTGAAATCACGCCGCCAGGCGTCTTCTTCCAGGCTGCCGAACACATTATCGCGCAGAATACGCCCTTCCTCGGAATGGGCGCTGTCATTGTCCTCGTCAGACTGCTCGTCGTGACGGGCGCGGAAGGTGGCCACTTCGATCACCTCACGGCCAAAACGGACATGGGCCAGCCGGAAACGCCGTCCGATCAGGCGACAGCTGCGAAACAGCCGCCGAATCTCTTCCGGCGTAGCGTCGGTGCTTACATCGAAATCCTTGGGTTCGCGGCCCAGCAACAGGTCGCGCACACCGCCACCCACCAGAAAACTCTGGTAACCGGCTTCTTTCAGCCCATACAACACCTTGAGCGTTGCCGAACTGATGTTGGCGCGCGAAATGGCGTGCTCCGGCCGGGGTATGGTGACTGGCTGACTGCTGTCGGGTGCGATATCGCCTTGATTATTCACTCTAATTAGCTTGTCCCTGAATCGCTTGAGCGTATAATAGCACCGCTGCAAGTTCCATTCAGCGTTCTTTGCTCCCTTCGTCTAGCGGTCAGGACACTGGCCTCTCACGCCGGTAACAGGGGTTCGATTCCCCTAGGGAGCACCAA
>CAZVBD010000241.1:0-2659 GCA_964625255.1 uncultured Thiohalobacter sp.
TAGCCACCTGTATTGAATGGCACTAAGTTAAGCCGAAACCACAACCGTCATCCCGGCGTAGGCCGGGATCCAGGCTGTTTAATCAGGCCGTATAGATTCCGGCATTCGCCGGAATGACGGGAATGCGTACATTTAAGGCTTAACTTAGTGCCATTCGCCACCTGTATTGACTGTTTCGAATTGTCTATTGCTACACTGACGTTGCAGGATCGGAGGCGCCATGAAACGATTCAAGAACATTCTTCTGGTTTGTAATTTTGATGCGAAACAGCACATGGCTGTGGAACGCGCCGTGTCGCTGGCCAGGCAAAACGAGGCGCGCCTGACGGTGTTTTCTGTCATCAGGGAACTGCCGGCAGAGGTGCACATGGCAACCACCGGTCTGTTGTCCCGGGAGCTTCTTGACCTGGTGGTTAATGATTACCGGGAAAAGGTTGATGCACTGGCCGCCGACATGGCCCGGCAAGGGGTTGATGCAAGAACACAGGTAGTGACCGGAACACCGTTCCTGGAGATTATCCGTCAGGTGTTGCGTGACAGGCACG
Source organism: uncultured Thiohalobacter sp. (assembly GCA_964625255.1). Taxonomy (GTDB): domain Bacteria; phylum Pseudomonadota; class Gammaproteobacteria; order DSM-19610; family DSM-19610; genus Thiogranum. The sequence continues at coordinate 546 of CAZVBD010000241.1, forward strand.
ACCTGGTCATTCTGGCGGCGGAAGGAAAGGGCGGCGTCAAGGAGCGGTTATTCGGCAGCACTTCCATGCATCTGATGCGCAAATGCCCCTGTCCGGTCTGGGTGGTCAAGTCCGCGAAACGTGCAAAATACAAACGGGTTCTGGCCGCTGTCGATATAACAAACGATTTTCCTGATCGTGACCGTGAGTCACTCAACCCGTTGATCATGCAACTGGCCAGTTCACTGGTGCGGATGGACGGCAGCGAATTCCACCTGGTACAGGTCTGGTCTGTGTTTGCGGAAGGTTATCTGGAAGTGCGTGGCCAGATGGAGGACACCTCACTCAGCAAGCTGCGTAAAGACACCAAACGGCAGTACACAAGAAAGCTGGACAGTCTGCTGGCGGATGTCGACCTGAACGGGATTACTGTCCACAAGCACTTGCCAAGATCTGACAATGCCTCCAGGGCCATTATAAAACTGGCGAAAAGTAAAAAGATTGATCTGTTGGTCATGGGTACGGTCTGTCGCACCGGGCTGGCCGGATTTTTCATCGGCAATACGGCGGAAAAAGTACTGAGCGAGGTAAATTGCTCTGTACTGACGGTCAAGCCGGAAGGGTTCATTACACCGGTTACACTGGAAAATTCGTGATCGCAAGACGTATCGGCTGCTTATCAGCTCAGGCAGGGATAACCTACACAGGCGTCACCCGATAAGGAATGAGTCCATGCAGACTCTGCTGGAAAAACACTGGCATCACCTGCCCATGGAAGAGGTGCTGGACCTGCTCGACACAGACCTGGACAAAGGGCTGGACCGGTTCGAGGTGGAAGATCGTCAGCAGAATTTCGGCCCCAATGCGCTGACCCGGCGCAAAGGTCAGGGGCCGCTGTTGCGGTTTCTGTTGCAGTTCAACCAGGCACTGGTCTACATCCTGCTGGTGGCGGTGATCATCAAGCTGTTACTGGGTGCATGGGTGGATGCCGGGGTTATTTTTGGTGTGGTGCTGCTCAATTCGATAATCGGTTTTGTGCAGGAAGGCAAGGCATTAAGCGCACTGGAGGCCCTGTCACGCGCCCTGACCACCGGGACCACGGTGCTGCGCGCCGGGGAAAAGCAGCGTATCGATGCCACGGAACTGGTGCCGGGGGATATCGTACTGCTGGCTTCGGGTGACAAGGTGCCGGCGGATCTGCGCCTGCTGCATAGCCGCAGTCTGCAAATCGACGAATCTGCGCTGACCGGCGAGTCGTTGCCCGTTGAGAAGCGCGCCGGGGTTCTGGATCATGATACTGCCCTGGCTGACCGGGCTAATATGGCCTACTCGTCCACCCTGGTGACCTATGGCACCGGTATCGGTGTGGTCACAGGGATCGGTGACAGTACCGAGATTGGTCGTATCTCCGAACTCATCGCCAGCGCCGAGGTACTGGCCACGCCGCTGACCCGCAAGATCGCCCGCTTCAGTCATCTGTTGCTGTACGCCATTCTGGGTCTGGCGGCGGCCACCTTCCTGGTGGGTTTGTGGCACGGCGACAGCTGGATCGACCTGTTCATGGCAGCGGTGGCCTTGTCTGTGGCAATGATCCCGGAAGGACTCCCGGCAGTGTTGACTATCACGCTGGCCATCGGTGTGGCGCGCATGGCGAAACGCAACGCCATCATCCGTCGCCTGCCGGCGGTGGAAACCCTTGGCAGTACGACTGTCATCTGCTCGGACAAGACCGGCACCCTGACCCGCAACGAGATGACCGTGCAACAGCTGTGGGCGGGAGGAGAAAACATTGAGGTGAGTGGTATCGGCTATGCGCCGGAAGGTGGGTTGCAGCAGGGTGGTCAGGCGCTGGATAGCCACAGGAATGTCGCACTGGCCGAACTGCTGCGCGCCGGTTTGCTCTGTAATGATTCTGTCCTGAAACAGGATGAAGAAGGCTGGAAGATCGAAGGTGATCCCACCGAAGGGGCGCTGCTGGTGGCGGCATGCAAGGCGGGACTGGATAATAAACAGACACAGGCGTCTTATCCACGGCTGGATGCCATCCCCTTCGAATCCCGGTATCAATACATGGCAACCCTGCACGGGGGTGATAGCCGCGTGGTATACCTGAAGGGTTCGGTCGAGAGCCTGCT
>CAZVBD010000242.1:0-2623 GCA_964625255.1 uncultured Thiohalobacter sp.
GCCGTACTCAGTTTGTTGGCCCAGAGAATATTCTGTTTCTGACGCTCGGCATCTTCCAGTGCATCCTCATCGACGGCATAACTTTCGTTTCGGTCTCTGGCAATGTGCAGGGCTTGCTCGGCACCGGCGATTAACGATGTGCTTTCACGACCACTGATACCGGCACTCACAGTAAGGTGTATTTCCGGTTTACCAATCGACAGGTGATTTTGCCTGAGTGCTTCGATAATGCTCACTATCAGCTGCTTGAAGGCAGTGAAACCCAGAGCGTAATCAGCCAATACACCGAACTGGTCACGCCCCATTCGATACAAGCGCACGCCGTCCGGGAGCAACCGGGTGATTTCCTGACTGACAGCGATCAGTACCGCATCACCTGTATCCAGTCCATAGAAGGTATTAATCGCCTTGAAGTTATTGATATCAATGACAGCAAAACGTGGCATGGACATAACCAGCGTATCCTGCAACAGGTGAGTGCGGTTCGGCAGCCCGGTCAGATCATCGGTCGTCTGTTCCTTGATAAGGCGATTCTTACGACGGTTAATGAAAATGAAAACGCCGATAACAGTCACCGTTACCGCCACAAAAGTCCCCAGCGCCCAGCGTACCAGATGCGGGTAGCGATCAAGAAAAGGTAATGGCTGGTTGATGATGATGGCCTTATCCAGAAGATCGCTATCCGGGCGTATACCAAAGTGCTTTAGTACCTTCCAGTCGAATATGAGTTCACCGGGGCTTTCCGTAACAGGTGCAATACGGGAAACCGCCTCACCGTGGACAATACGCGCCGCAAGCCGGGCTGCCGTCTCGCCCTGAAGCCGGGCCGTGGTGACATAGCCTCCAAGCACACCGGGAAATAAATAGGCATCTTCCATAATGAGTACCATACGCCCTGTATCGGTGATCAGCTTCATGACCTCATCGAGTTCGAGTACACGCCCGTCTATATCACGTACACCACCAATCGTGGTCACGATGACCACGCCCGGTCCGGCCTCGTACAACGCTTTCAGCAAGTCATTCCGCGAGCGCCTGCCGATATGGACAATTTCCAGCCCGGTATAGCGATGTGAGACTTCCCTGATCCTGACACCAATAGCCTGGTCGGTGGGGCCACCATCACCCAGGAATATAATACGCTGTGTTTCCGGTCGTATCTGCTGGACAAGCCTTATACTACGTTCCACACCCTTGCGTTCAAATACACCGGTCATGCGCTGTCGATCCAGCCACTGCGCAAGAGAAAGATTATTGACCCCGGAAAAAACAACAGGTGTTTTCCGGAAGGAATTCGCACCGGCTCCCAGCATAAAATTCATGGCATTATCATCTGTGACATAGATGAGATCAGGCTGGTCATCGTGATGCTTGGCTTGCAGATAAGACTGGAATTTCTGCAAATAAGCGTGGCTGGGCTTGACCCGCTTGGTGTCGAGATACTCGACCGAGAAATTGATATCATAATCAGGCAAGGTGCGGGACAGCGTGCTGGTAAAACCCTCATACTGGAGAGCCGTCCAGGGATAATCCTGATGGTAGGAGTGAATAACAACCACTTCCAGTCGCTTGTGTGTCGAAGCAACTGCAGCCAGAGCCAACATTGTCAGCAACAGGACAACGATTGTCCGGTATATTCCCTCCCAGAGCGGACACATGGCCGGGCTGATTCGTGAAATATTCAGTTACAACTCCATATCTTTTTAGTTTGTTTTCAGCAGTCTAGCATAGCCCGCCTTTAAGACGTTTTTATAATCTGATAACCTGTCCTACTGCACCTTTGCGAATTCTAATCAAATAAAAAGAGGTCGTACATCATGAGTGATACTGATTTCCTCCCCATGCCCGACGACAAGGGCTTTTTCGGTGAATACGGCGGCCAGCAACTCCCCCCCGAACTCAAAGCCATCATGGATGATATTAATAACGCCTACCTGGAAATCAAGGACACCGATGCCTTCAAAAATGAACTGGCAGACCTGCTGGAACATTTTGCCGGCAGACCCAGCCCGATTTACCATGCAAAAAATCTCAGTGAGAAATGCGGTGGTGCCCGGATCTATTTGAAACGCGAAGACCTGAACCACACGGGTGCACACAAGATCAACCATTGCCTGGGCGAGGCGCTGCTGGCCAAGCATATGGGTAAAACCAAAGTGCTGGCAGAAACAGGGGCTGGGCAACACGGCGTTGCCCTGGCGACAGCCTGCTCACTGGTAGGCATCAAATGTGAAATACACATGGGTGAAATTGACGTAGAGAAAGAACACCCGAATGTTATCCGTATGAAAATCCTCGGTGCCGATCTCGTACCGGTCAGCCGTGGTACCCGCACACTGAAAGATGCCGTTGACAGTGCCTTTGAAGCCTATCTGCAAGACCCGGTTAATTCTTTCTATGCCATTGGCTCTGTGGTTGGCCCTCATCCTTTCCCGATGATGGTCAGGGATTTCCAGTCAGTTGTTGGCACTGAAGCTCGTGCCCAGATTCTGGAAATGGAAAACAGCCTGCCCGATTACCTGGTCGCCTGTGTGGGTGGTGGCAGTAATGCCATAGGCCTGTTCACAGCCTTCCTGGAGGATGACAATGTGCAGATGATCGGTGTCGAGCCATCCGGAAAGGG
>CAZVBD010000243.1:0-2557 GCA_964625255.1 uncultured Thiohalobacter sp.
TAGATAAAACAACGCAACTCAAAGGCCAGGGCGCTGTCGCCAAACGCCCGGAATAACACACGTGGCCCATTTGTGGCACTATCGCTGATCACACTCGGGTTCTCCTCGGCCACCTGTAGCAGGATAGTTTTCACCTGGTCCGTATTACTCCCGTAGGCAACCCCCACCGGAACCCGCACCCGACCGCGCATATCGTAAAGCATCCAGTTGGTGACCTGATTGGAGATGAGTTCGGAGTTGGGCACGATGACATCCGCATGATCAAACGTCTGGATCTGTGTGGAACGGATGCGGATACGCTTGACATAACCTTCTGTATTACCCACCACGATCCAGTCACCGGTCTTGATCGGGCGCTCAAACAAAAGAATCAGCCCGGAGACAAAGTTATTGACGATATTCTGTAAACCAAAACCAATACCGACCGAAAGTGCACCGGCAATAATAGCGAGGTTGGAAAAATCGACCCCGGAAACACCCAGCGCGACCAGGATCGCTATGGCAATCAATACGTAACCACTGACAGTGACCAGCGCTTCACGGGCGCCCCGCTCCATGCGCGCGCGACTCAGCCAGCTGCTTTCAAGTTTGGCTTTTACCCAGCCCGTCAGCGCTACAAGTACTGCAAAACTGATAATGGCAAACAGAATTCTTACCGGCACAACATTGAGCGACCCCAGTTCAAAACCTTCCGTGAACCAGGCGCTGATCTGTTTCAGTGTGGCATCCGATGCGCCCCACACGCGCAAAACTGCCAGGGCAGCCGTACCCCACAATAACAGTGCCGTGGTAATCCTGATCCATATCAGGCCCGGGAAGTGTTCTCCTGTCCGGACCCCGAGCGTGCGACGAATGGAGCGGGTGCGGCGACGACTTCCCTCATCAAGCGAGTCATAGAAATCCCTGAATAAATGGCCAATAAACAACGTCACACCAATAACAATCGATGTACCCAGCAGTATACGTAGCGCCGTGACTGACAGGTTACGGTATCCCGCCCACTCTGCAGCCAGCGCACCAACCAGCACCAGGTTCACCAGCCAGTTGATACCACGGACACTTGCCAGGTGTGGCAAGCGCATCACCAGCCATAACGCCCAGATCAGGTTCAGAATGAGGAACGCAGCAAATACACCACGCGCCAGCAGGAAGGCAGACTCCGGCAGACTTTGCGCAAGCAGTGTATAGAACAGCAAGACACCGACATAGGCGAGCAGGGCCAGCACCATCAACCGTCGCGCCAACGGCGCAGCCAGTTTGACCGGCACCTGAATAAACACTGCAGCAGGTGGATGTGGCGCCAGAAACAATCGCATCACGGTGACAGTCAGCAGATAAAACGGCAGTGCATACAATGCAATATTGATGAAGGGGACTGGCCTCACATCACCCGAAATAAAATACAACGTGACAGCCAGAATACTGCTGGTCAGCAACCCGGGCAGATAGTGTCCCACGGTACTGACCAGTGCACAGGAGAAGCGCCCGGTCAGGTCATCTGTCCATGTACCTTCACTGGCACGTTTCAACAGTCGCCGGCGCAGCCACAGGCCAGCAAGCAAACTGAACACTGCAAGCACCACAAGAATGACCCAGTCATCGGGTTCAAGACGTGAGATGCCACTGTGCTGACGCAGAAAATCCTTACTGGCCGATAGCCACAGTGCCGGTTGCTGCCAGTTGTCCAGCAACAATACGCCAATATTGGTTCCCCGCGCAGACAACTGGCGCGCGAGCATGGCTTTCATCTCCTCACTGATGGCGTTTTGCAGTTCTTCACTGCGCAGCACCAGCAAACGACAGCCAGCCAGTTCCCGTTCGATATCTTTTATCTCGCGTTTAACCTCATTACGCTTGCGTGTAACGTCTCGCGGCTCGCCCGCAACATAGTCACCCAGGCTGACCAGGTCTTCCTCCAGCTTTTGTTGCTGGGCCTCTCCCTGCTCGACACAGTCAAGTGCCAGCGGTCGTCCCGCTGAAATTTTCTGGGCCCACTTTGTCAGATCACTCTCTTCTGCCTGGCGCTTTGCAAGGCTTGCCTCAATGACTTTCAGCGTCTTCCCGAATGCCCTGAGATCTTTTTGCTGGGCATGCACGGGTGAGGCAATCGCGAAAGCCAGCAACAACAGCATTGCTAACAAAGTAGCCGGCCTTAACAATAGCGTTTCTCTAGCGGTCATAATTCCTGCTCATCAGACGATGGTGCCTCACGATGTCCCAGTGTTTCAAGAAACGCCTGTATTTCACCAAGCATGTTGGTAAAACCCGGGTTCCAGGTCAGGCGGCGAATCACCTGGCAGTCATCTGATTCATCAAACATCTCACCCAGACAGTCTTCCTCACCGGCTTTGCAGCGGCGGTATTTATCCGGGTGAAGCCGGTAGTAGTGCGTGCAGAAACGTAATGCCCCCTGCTCACCATAGTGTGGATTTTCAGGTGACTGAAGCAACGAGGTATGTGAATAGCTACGGATACGCTGTTCGGGTAGCCGTGCATTAATCACTTGTACACCAGCCGGAACTTCGGGGTTGCCGGTACTGTAATAGAGCATTCGTTT
>CAZVBD010000244.1:0-2512 GCA_964625255.1 uncultured Thiohalobacter sp.
TCCATGTTCAGTTTCGAGAGTAACCTACCCGAAATAAAGCACTATAAATATAGTAATTACATATAGATAGTAAATATACTTAAATAAAGACGTCATGTAGACTCAGGGTATATTCCAATCCTTTTAAGGATTTTCCCTATAACGCTCCCCCCCTGCTCTCGCTAGCCTGCACTGGCGTTGCCACGCACTTATAAAACCCATTGGAGGACATAACATGGCTATGCAAAGATTTATCAAACGGGCAGGCGTTTGCGCGCTGGTCTCGGCACTGTCGTTGGCGGGACTGTCCGTCGCACAGGCGCACGAGAAAAAACTCATCACACTCATTCAACTTCAGGATATGCACGGCAATCTGACACCACATGCCGGCATTATCAAGACACCGGGTGGTGGTGAGCGCTATGTCACCCAGGGCGGCGGGATGGCGAAAGCCAAGACGCTGATTGACCGGATCCGTGCGGATAACCCCAACAATCTATTGCTGGCGGTTGGAGACACGACACACGGGACGGCAGAAACCATGTTTACCGTTGGCGATGCCATTATGCCTGCGCTTAACAGTTTTGGCATTGATGCCTACACACCGGGTAACTGGGAGTTTGGTTATGGACCGGCTGTGTTCCGCAACCGTTTCGCCAGCTTCGGACCCAAGCCTCCTCTCCCGGCCAACATCCGGGTAATGGCAGATGCGTTTGATGGCCCGGGTGTTACTGCCGCCACTTTCCCGACCATTGCCATCAATCTCTACAATGATACGGATACGGCCCCTCTACCGCCGCAGCTGCACAACAAGCGAGTACTGCCACCCTACAAAATCTTTGATGTTTCCGGTGTCAGGATTGCTGTGATTGGCATAACCGCATCAATCGTTCCCCAGCAGGCCAGTGCGTTCAACATCGGCCTGCGCTTCTCGCAAGGTATCGAGGAGCTGCCGGGTATGATTGACGAAGTCAAGGCACAAGGAGCCACCGTCATTGTCGTGCAGTCAGAGCTGGGGCTGTCACAGAACCTCGCTATCGGTCAACGCTTCAAGGATGTTGATGTCGTACTGTCTGCGCATACCCACGAAACAACGCTCAACGCACTGATTGCCAACAAACATGGTGTCCATGCCGCTGATGGCGTCGGCCGTCAACGCGTTGGAGAACACGCCACCATTGTGGTTGAGACCAACGAAGACCTGTACCTGGGTCGTCTCGACCTGGTGGTAAGAAACGGTGAGGTCAAACGCTTCAAATGGGAAGCTATCCCGGTTGATGATGAAGTTCCTGAAGACCCGGCCACCAAGGCTTTGATCGATGCCGCCGAGGCGCCATTTATCGGTAACACGGTGGTTCGACACACCTTTATGCCTGGTGGCTACTGCCCTGCCAACAATTGTGGTGATACCACCGTCCGTGGCCTGCAATTAACGGAAAGCCTGGATACGGTGGTCGGTTATACAGAAACCGTACTGGACCGTGACAATGTGCTGGAAGACAACATCAACAACTTCATTGCTGATGCCATCTATACAATCAGCAACCAGGTGGTTCCAACCGGCGTAGATCTTTCCATGACCAACGGGTTCCGTTTTGGCACCGCTATCCTGTCACCGAATGTTGTTGCCCCGGGTCAGACCTTTAACGATGGTCGACAGGCGGGTGAAATTACATTGCGTGATTTGTTCGCGCTGTTCCCGATTTCACCAGCAGTTGCTGTTGCCGAGTTCTCCGGTAAAGTCATCGAGAATGATCTGGAACGGGTTCTGACCGCAGTATATGACCGCAACCCCTTCCTGCAGCGCGGTGGCTGGTATGTCGGTCTTGCCAACATGACACAAAAGATCGATCTGGATAATCGTCCCTACAGTACTTCGGGACGGCGTATTATCGAAACCAGAATCGGTGGACAAAAGCTGGACCCCAGCAAGCGTTACACGTTTGCTTCCTGCTTCCCGCACGGTGATGCACTGGATCGCGTATGCCGTACCAATGGTGGTATTAATCACCAGTTCTTGGAACTGGCTAATGCGGATGACTACACCAGCGGTATCAGCCTGGTAGGTCCTTTGAACACCACGGGCATTATTACCGGACCGCGAGTAAAACAGGTGGCACCGGATCGCTTTGTCCACGTGGTCCACATCATGCGCCGCTACCTCGATTCGCTGCCCCTGAATACCATTTCAGCAGCGAGTATAGCCACTGGCCGTATCCAGACCGTTGATTCGACAATTGCCGGCAATCCGCCGGTACCCGCCCCGGTTTCTGCGATCGACCCGACGCTGATCCAGATGCCCGAGGGTGCAGGTCCGTCGTTCTTTGGCGGTGTTGGCGCCATTAACGTCAACGTTGATGACGATTAATCAGGCAAACGGAACTGCCTGAGCAAGTCCCGAGGTACTCGGGTGTGGGGTGGCGCAGTATGCGCCACCCTTTTTTTTGGGTCTATCCGGATCTCGCAAAGGATATAAGCAGTTAAGTGGCCATAGATTCTTCTGTACTTTTGAAGGTGCAAACCCATTCAAGGG
>CAZVBD010000245.1:0-2485 GCA_964625255.1 uncultured Thiohalobacter sp.
GTATCACCGAACCCCGCTCACAGGGCGCCTCACAGGCGATGCTGATCGGCACGGGGATGAGCTCCGACGATATGGCGAAAGCCGAGGTGGGCATCTCCAGCGTCTGGTGGGAAGGCAACACCTGCAATATGCATCTCAACGATCTTGCCGCCAAGGTTAAGGAGGGTGTGCAGACAGCCGGGCTGGTCGGGTTGCGGTTTAATACCATCGGTGTCAGCGACGGTATTTCCATGGGTACCGATGGTATGAGCTACTCGCTGCAATCGCGCGATATTATTGCTGACTCCATTGAGACGGTGATGTGTGCACAGTGGTATGACGCCAATATCGCCATCCCGGGCTGCGACAAGAATATGCCCGGCGTGATGATCGCAATGGGACGTGTTAACCGGCCTGCGTTGATGCTTTATGGCGGTACCATCAAGCCCGGTCACTGGAAGAATGCCACGCTCGATGTGGTGTCGGCATTCCAGAGTTACGGTGAATACATCGCCGGCAAGATCGATGATGATGAACGCAAGCAGATTATCGCTCACTCCTGCCCGGGTGCCGGTGCCTGTGGGGGAATGTATACCGCCAATACCATGGCCTGTGCCATCGAGGCGATGGGTATGAGCCTGCCTTACAGTTCTTCCATTCCGGCCATCGATACCGGCAAGCTGGAAGAATGCCTGCAGGCCGGCCAGTCAATTCGCTATCTGCTGGAACACGACATCAAACCACGTGACATCATGACTCGTGAGGCATTTGAAAATGCCATGGTCATTGTTATGGCGCTGGGAGGGTCAACCAACGCCGTGCTTCACCTGCTTGCCATGGCACGTGCCGTGGATGTGTCGCTGAGCATTGATGACTTCCAGAAAATCAGCGACAAGGTACCGTTCCTGGGCGATCTCAAACCGTCAGGCAAATATGTGATGGAAGACTTGCACAACGTTGGCGGTACACCTGCGGTCATCAAATACCTGCTGGAACAGGACTTGATGCAGGGTGACTGTCTGACTGTAACCGGCAAGACCCTGGCGGAAAATGTCGCCGATGTGCCGGGCCTGAAACCGGGGCAGGAAGTTTTCCTGCCCATCGACAAAGCGATCAAGGAAACCGCACACATCCAGATCCTCAAGGGCAACCTCGCCCCCGGCGGTTCGGTGGCCAAAATCACCGGCAAGGAAGGCCTGACCTTCACGGGGCCGGCGCGCGTGTTCGATCGCGAGGAAGCCATGCTGGCCGGGCTGGAGCAAGGATTAGTACAGAAGGGCGATGTGGTGGTGATTCGTTATGAAGGCCCGAAGGGCGGCCCTGGCATGCCGGAGATGCTTACCCCGACATCCGCCATTATGGGGGCCGGGCTGGGCAAGGATGTCGCACTGATTACCGACGGACGTTTTTCCGGTGGATCACACGGTTTTATCATTGGTCACGTGGTGCCGGAAGCGCAGGAAGGCGGACCGATCGGCCTGATCCGTGATGGCGATATAATCAGCATTGATGCCAGTACACAGCGCCTCAACGTGGACGTCAGCGATGAGGCAATGGAAAAGCGCCGTGCCGAATGGCGGATGCCGGATTACACCGCAACGCGCGGCACCCTTTACAAGTACATCAAGAATGTAAAGGATGCGTCTCACGGTTGTGTGACAGACGAGTAGTCTCCAGGAGTAAGCTTGCTCGCGCCTACAGGGAATCCCAGCTTGATTTCTTGCGCCAGCGGATGCGTGGAATGATCAGGCCGATAATCATGCCTAGCAGGATCACCCCTGCACCAACCATGAACCAGTCCCGTGCGGTGCGGTCTTTCAGGCTCTGGTTTTCCTGCAACAGGCTTTGTGACTGGCGTTCATAGCCAACGATTTTGTTCTTCAATTCCTTGTTTTCGGCATCAATGGCCAGCGCGCTCGATGCCGTGCGGCGGATGCGCTCCAGTTCCTGATTGAGCTTGTTGGTTTCTTTCTTCAGCGTGCTGCGTTCCTGGTCGGTACTGCCCTTGTCCTTGCGCAGTTTGGCGAGTGAGGTTTTCAACTTGCTGTTTTCCAGCTCCAGTCGGGCGAGTTTCTTTTCCGCCTTCGCCAGACGGTCGCGTGCTGACGGACCCGACATCAACAGGTGATTGAGTACCCAGCCTTCAACACCACCCGGCGCGCGTACGCGCGAATACTGGTTCTGCTTGTCGACTTCGAGAACTTCCAGTGGCGTTCCACTGGGCAGGCTGCGCAAAATACGGAACTGGGTGCCCTTGCCGGCACGCATCTGTATTTCCAGCCGGTCGCTGACGTAGCGGGTTTCTGCCATGGCCTGGCCGAGTAAACCCAGTACGAGGGCAAGAGAAAGAATAATCGATTTCACAAGGACTCCTGATAATGCCTGAATAACAAAACTGCGCCGCATTGTAACGGAACAGGCCGGCGCGCCATAATGACGTGGCCAAAACTTACGGTAAACATAATGCAATTGACGGAAGATGGCGACTGGCTGGTTGATATTCGGC
>CAZVBD010000246.1:0-2453 GCA_964625255.1 uncultured Thiohalobacter sp.
TGATATGATTTTTTTAACGTGGCCCGGAAATTGCCGGAAACCCTTTATTTAAGCGGTTTACTGTATGTCAAGCCTTGACAGGAAAGGCGAACGATGCAAGTAGCCGAAGAAATATTCCCTATCTGAAACCAGCCATAAAAGCATTGACCTGCACGTCATTTAGAGGAAATCAAACTGAAATGACACAGCACGGTCACCCGGATCAACAACCTCCAGCATCAGTCGGGTCTGTTGACCCGGCGCCATACCTTTTGAAGGATCAACACCTTCCAGGTATTCAGCCGGCAGGAAACGCCGCATGGCCACCGGCGTGCCGGATACATCAGAAAAACTCACTTCGAAAATCGGGTAACGTTGTGCAAAGTCGGCACTATTTACAAACGTGGCACTCACCAGTAACGCATCATCCGCGTGTGGATGGTTACGAATTTCACGTTCCAGTACTTCCAGCATCGCAGTCTCATGGCGTAGTGGCAGATCGCAACCCAGTACCGCACAGGCTGTTTCAAGATACGGCCGAAAATCCGGAACCCTGGCCAGCTGGTAGCGTTCCACCCAGGCATACTGACCGAACAGCAGCAATGTCAGAAACACGGTGGCAGCAATAGCCCCCCAGGATGTCCGCGCCCCGGCAGCACTGGGTTCAAACAACGGGGCTGCTGGTACAGTCGCTTTATCTGGCTGTTCCTTCGCCGGTGCTGTAAACACAAATTCGGCAGCCGTCGGGGTGGCATACATATCCACATCGGCCGAAAGACCTGTGTCCACACTCCCTGTCGCGATATCAACACTATCTGCTGCATCACTCTCCTGCTGCGTGGAAACCGGCTGGTTTGTCTGGCTTTGTTCGTGAATTTCAGCCGGTACATCCTGGCCTTGTATCTCCGCACCTGATCCCGTTGACGTCAAATCGTTTGCCGGCTCACTGATACCTGTCGCCGCCACCTCATCCAGTGCCCGGCCAACCAGATCGTCGATTTCCTGACTGACGGCGTGCCGTTGTTGCTCTGCACATGCCAGCGCCTGTTGCGGTTCGTCGAATAGCGCACTGGCTGCATCAAAAACGCTATGACAATTGCCACAACGCACGCGCCCCCCTGCAGCGCGCAACTGGGCGGCTGCGAGCGGGTAGACAGATTGACAGGTGGGGCAAACAACGTACATAGCGTTAACAGACCACATGGCGGGGGTATCGGTCAAATTCTTTCACCGTGCAGACGTACCCAACCGTCCTTCTCTACCGTATCGGACAGGTGGAACCAGGGCTTATAGGCACTACAAACCGCATCGGCCTGTTCCGCAAGAATGCCGGACAATACAATATCTCCACCCGGTCGAACCCTTGCAGACAAATCGGTCGCCAGCTCGATAAGCGGGTTGGCAAGAATATTGGCCAGCAACAGGTCGAAGGTTCGTGCCGGTAGTGCGGCGGGTTGCAGGGTATGCAGACCGGCCTCGACAGTATTGCGCGCAGCATTGTCACGGGTTGACCAGAGCGCCTGTTCATCAATATCCACTGCCCATAATTCGGCTGCACCCAGTTTCAGTGCAGCTACAGCCAGGATGCCGGAACCACTGCCATAATCCAGTACGGCCTGACCACGCGGCGGATGGGCATCCAGCCATTCCAGGCACAATGCCGTAGTGGCGTGCGTGCCGGTGCCGAACGCCAGCCCGGGATCCAGATCGACAATGACCGGGTTTTCACCGTGTGGCGGTACCTTGCCGGCCGGGCAGACCCACAGGTGCTCGCCAAACTGCATGGGTTTGAACTGGTCCAGCCAGACACGCTCCCAGTCCTGGTCTTCGAGCAGGCTGTGCGTCAGGCGCTTCGCCGCCATGTCGCCAAACGTCTGCGCCAACTGCTCACTTAACGATCCAGGATCAGCGCCCGCATCAAACATGGCGGTCAGGCGTGTGGCAGACCACAAAGGCGTGGTACCGGGATCTGGTTCAAACAGTGGCTGATCCGCCGCATCAACCAGGGTGACGGATACAGCACCGTGCTGCTCAAACCAGTCACTGAGCGTTTCCGCGTTGAGATCGCCGGCTTCGAGGGTGAGTTGTAGCCAGGGCATGATATGTCAGGTTCCTTTTGTCCCGTTCCACGGGGTTACGCAGACGTCATCGAGACAATCTCATGAACATCCGGTTTGGTGCAGTAACAAGACCCGGCTTAATATTCATGCCGTCACCGATTCGCAAGGTATTTACCCGTCATGCGCCACAATGCGCTGATGGGCAATGCCACATAGTGTTCCCCAAACGATACTGGCTGCTCTCCTGAATACAGCACGATCCCTCGCACAAACCGATCACCGATATTTTCCGACAAGGCATCGAACCCGGAAAAGTCTTTTCGCACTACCGTCGAAGACGCTTTTATTTCCAGCCCCACCAGTTGACCGGCTGCATCCTCGAGGAGGATATCCACTTCCCTGCCTTTAGTCGTC
>CAZVBD010000247.1:0-2452 GCA_964625255.1 uncultured Thiohalobacter sp.
CGTTGCCGTGACCCAGGTTCTCGAAGAAGCCCGGCAGACGCAGGGCGTTCATGCCACCGGAGATGATCGGCGTGGTGGGCTTCATGCCATACCATTTCTGGTTATAGATCGGACCCTGACACTCCTCTCGTTCGATCATGTAGGCGATGATCTTGTCGTCGCGTCCACCTTCCATCTTGCCGTAGCCCATGGTACCGACATGGATACCGGAAGCACCCTGCAGGCGGGACATCTTGGCCAGTACAAAAGCGGTGTAACCTCGAACAGAAGACGGCGAAGTAATCATGCCGTGACCGGCGCGGTGATAATGCAGGTACTGGTTCGGGTACTGACGACGGGCCGTTGTGATCATACCGGGGCCACCAACAAAACCGTCCACCAGGAAGGCCACCTTGTCGGCATCTTCACCAAAGGTTTCCAGAATGAAGTCGGCACGGGCACACATTTCAAAATGGTCGTCAGCCGTGATATTGGCGGAGAACAACTTGGCTTCACCTGTCTCGTCCTGGGCACGCTTGAGTGCGTCAGCGACCAGCGGGTAAACCTTCTTCGCAGGACAGAATACCTGGTTGCCCTGTGGTTCATCATTCTTGATGAAGTCGCCGCCCAGCCAGAACTGGTAGGCCGCTTCGGCAAATGGTTCGGGACGCAGACCAAGTTTCGGCTTGATGATCGTACCGGCAATGTAACCACCATTCTCAAGCGGACGACCCAGGATACGCCACATGTCAGTGATGTCCTTGGAGGGACCATCGAACAGCTGAATGGCACGAGGCGGCATAAAGAAGTCGATCATCTGACCGTGGGCGATATCGCCCATACCCTGGTTGTTACCAATAACCAGTGTCAGGAAAGAAACCAGCATCATGCGACCGTCGGTGATATTGCGGTCGAATAATTCTATCGGGTAGGCGATACGCATATCTTCAGTGGCTTCATCGATATGGTAGACCAGCGCATCAACACCCTTGGTGAAATCGTCAGTCGTGCAAACCTCAACATTGGTACCGGTGGATGATTCAGCGGCGAAATGTGTCGCGGCCTCCAGGTAGCCGTGGCCTTCTGCCGGTTTCATCTTGTAGGCGACAAGAATGTGCTTGCCACCTTCGATCAAGTCTTCTTCTTTCAGACTCAGGTCTGAATAACGCGCGGATTGGTCAAGAGCCATGCTGCTTTCCTCTGGTTTGCCGGGTCAGCTATCCGGGCGCTGTAATCGGCCCTTGTAACTGACACCTCGTGTAAAAGTGGGGGAATTCTAACAGCCCCGTAAGATAATCTATATTCAGTATTATTGATTACAGTGATAAGCTATTGCTTATGATTCCTGGTAGAGAAAAATACGATGAACGTAACTCTGAGACAGCTCAGCGTCTTCGAATCCGCCGCCCGCTTGCTTAGTCATACACGGGCAGCCAAGGAACTGCACCTCAGCCAGCCGGCTGTTTCCATGCAGATTCATCAGCTGGAAGACCAGGCAGGACTCCAACTATTTGAAAAACTTGGTAGAAAACTGCACCTTACGGAAGCAGGGCGCGAACTGTTCCAATACAGTCGCGCCATCCTGCACGACCTGCACGAGGTTGAAGATGTGCTGGAAGCCCTCAAAGGCCTGAATACAGGTCACCTTAATATTGGAGTCGCCAGTACCGTCAACTATTTTGCGCCACGTCTACTGGCGGCCTTCAGCCACCGTTACCCGGGAATCAAACTCAGCCTGGAAGCCACCAACCGGGAGAACCTGATCCACATGTTGAGCGCCAATGAAAAAGACCTGGTGCTCATGGGCCGCCCCCCCAAACAGATCAATCTGGAATCTGAGCCATTTCTGGAAAATCCGCTGGTTGTTATCGCCCCTCCTGAGCATCCACTGGCAAAAGAACGCAATATTCCCCTGCAACGACTGGCAGAAGAAATCTTCGTTATCCGCGAAGCCGGCTCCGGCACCCGTGCAGCCATGGAACGGTTTTTCAGTAAACGGGACCTTACGCTAAAAACCGGTATGCAAATGACCCGCAATGAAGCCATCAAGCAGGCCGTGCGTGCCGGTCTGGGTTTGAGTGTGGTATCCCTGCATTCAATTGAACTGGAGCTGGAGACCAAACGCCTTGTTGTTCTCGACGTGTCCGGCTTCCCCATCAAACGTGACTGGTTTATGGTTTACCGACATGGCAAACGGCTCTCGCCCTCCGCTACGGCCTTCAAAGATTTTGTATTTTCGGAAGCCGGCAATTTACTGAGCCTGCCGGTGGCTGAACATGGATAGCGCCCTGAGGACGGCCGGCTAATACGCTGTCAGGAATAAAATACCCTCCCCGATCCTCTCTTATGTTTGGATAACCCTGTCTGAGAGGAGATCAATCATGCCATTAACGGATAGCGCGCCTGGGAAAGGTCAGACGATTTTAGTTCGTGTACTCATGTCATGCAGCTTGATCTTCATGGCTTCGGCTAT
>CAZVBD010000248.1:0-2448 GCA_964625255.1 uncultured Thiohalobacter sp.
GTATGAGGGCGGCGTCATCTTCAGCGCGGACCAAGCCGGCTACACTCAACACCGGACTGATTGTGCAGGTGCCTGAGTATCTGACACCCGGTGAAGTCATCAAGGTGAATAGTGAAACGCGCGAGTTTATTTCGCGGGCGTAACGGTTTCCTCATGGGTGTGTGCATGAGGTGACTGGATGTGTAACTGGAAAAATGCACTATTTATCATAAATGCACCGCCTGCCTGGCGATAGTTACCTGCCTGAACAATGCTGTCTCCCCAGACCAGAAGCTTTTGCAGGCACAACCCGAAGGCTTCCCGCCGGTCGTACTCAAGCCCGTGTTTTTGCCAGTTGGCGCGAGCCATCGGTACCCCTTGCCGGCCCAGCGCGAAAAACTGTTCGACCAATGCAGTACGCAGATATTCTTTTCCTGTTTTTTCGGTGAGAAATTCGACAATTTCTTTTCCGGACAGGGAATCGGCGGGTAACAAGTCTACAAGATGTCCGGGTAAAAATGAACGGAAAGATTCCCCGGATACCGTGCCCCGCATCAGATCTTCATCGACCATCTGTTCATAATCGGGGCGCGGATCAGCGCGTGTGCGACTGGCTAACTGGATGAGCGCCATGGCCTCATTGCGGTGCCCGCTTAAGGGGAAGCCGGAAAGATGATGGTCAAGAATGTCGTGGACCAATACAGAGGTATTTATCTGGCAGCCCGTTTCGGGTGTGGCAGCAATAACATGTGTGTCGTCGAGGGCGCAGTCCAGCTTCCAGCCGCGTGCACCAAATCCATCCTGCCACTCCTGCCGGTAGGTGACCGGGATAGCGAGAGAGGGTATTTCCCTGTTGTGCGGGTACAAGTTGCTGTTCTTTGCTGGCTGCATGGCTTTAATCCCTGACCTGATGCTGATCCCATATCAAATGGAACAGGCGTGATGAGTGAGTTTGTTGTTCCACCGGGCAGTCTTTACAGCCCTGAAAGGTGGGTTTGTTCCGGCAGCCGAAACACTGTTCGACAAGTTGCAGTGCGGCAGAAATCTGTTGCAGTGTGTCCTCACATTCCTGCCGCTTTTTCTCCACATCAAGGCGGAGGTTACTCAACAGGGTGGAAACTTTATGACTGGCCTCGTCACCACTACGGCTTTCGGGTCGGGCGACGGCCAGCTTGCGAACCGTACGCAAGGGTGCATCGAGTCTTGTCAGCTGCTGAATGACACGCAAACGGGCGACGTCGTCTTTCGAATAGAGTCGGGTTCCCCTGGCGGTCCGGAACGGTGTCAACATGCCCTGTTCTTCATAGAATCGTAGCGTGCGTGGCGTTGTGTCCAGTTGCCTGGCGGCTTCGCCTATTTTGTAGACGGGTCTGTTTTGATCAGTGACAGTGATAGTCAACTCTCCCGCTTGTCAAAATCTAACGTAAACGTTATATTTAAACATGAGGTCTGTCAAGTCCGTATGCTGCGACAGGCGTCAAAACTGCCCGTAACTGATATACTATGCAGTCCGTCATTTCGACGGATCTCCGCCTGACGGGTCTCCAGCAATATGCAACAACCCAAAGCCCTTTTTTCCTACCGGCCCTACTGGGCAAAGCGTTTTGGCACGGCGTCACAGCTGCCGTGTACGCGTGAGGAAATGGACGACCTTGGCTGGGATTCCTGCGACATCATCCTGGTGACCGGTGATGCGTATGTTGATCACCCCAGCTTTGGCATGGCAGTGATCGGCCGGGTGCTGGAAGCACAGGGTTTCCGTGTCGGGATTATTGCCCAGCCGGACTGGACCGGTGTTGATGACTTCGCGCGACTGGGGCGCCCCAATCTATTCTGGGGTGTGACGGCCGGCAATATGGATTCCATGGTTAACCGCTATACCTCGGACCGCAAGGTGCGCTCCGATGATGCCTACACACCGGACGGCGAGGGCGGTAGTCGCCCTGATCGTTCCGTCCTGGTCTATGCACAACGCTGTCGTGAAGCATTTTCCGATGTGCCGTTGATCATCGGGGGTATCGAGGCCAGCCTGCGGCGCATTGCCCACTATGATTACTGGTCTGACACCGTGCGCCGTTCGGTACTGCTGGATGCAAAGGCCGATTTGCTGGTGTATGGCAACGGTGAACGCCAGATAACAGAGATTGCACACCGGCTGGCGTCGGGTGAACCGGTCGACCAGTTGCAGGATATCCGTGGTACCGGATTTGTGACCAATACCCTTCCTGACGGCTGGGCCGAAATTGATTCGCAGGCGATTGATTCACCCGGCAAGGTGGAACCGCATTCCAACCCCTATGCGTCGCAGACCGACAGCAAACCCTGTGATACAGCGACGGCCATTGATGGTGAAGTCACTGTTCGTGTCTTGCGTCGACCACAGATTGACCGTGAGCGCAGTTTTATCCGTATGCCATCCTATGAATCGGTCAAAAAGGATGAAGTGCTGTATGCACACGCCTCACGTGT
>CAZVBD010000249.1:0-2439 GCA_964625255.1 uncultured Thiohalobacter sp.
CCAGCAGTGAATCGGAGTGGCCATGGTAGCAGCCCTCGAACTTGACGATCTTGTCACGGTCGGTGAAACCACGCGCAAGGCGGATGGCGCTCATGGTGGCTTCGGTACCGGAGCTGACCATGCGTACGAGCTCCAGTGATGGCACCATATCGCACAGCAATTCTGCCATCTGTGTTTCGATTTCGGTGGGTGCACCGAAGCCGAGACCGTTGGCTGCCATGTCCTGGACGGCGCGTACTACGTCGGGATGACAGTGGCCGGCAATCATCGGCCCCCAGGATCCCACGTAGTCGACGTAACGTTTGCCATCGGCGTCATACAGCCAGGCACCTTCGCCCCGGGTAAAAAAGACCGGGTCACCGCCAACGCCCTTAAAGGCACGCACGGGCGAGTTAACGCCTCCGGGGATGACTTTTTGCGCCTGCCTAAAAAGTTCTTCCGACTTGCTCATGTCCTGCTTTCCTTGTAAATAATGTCTGGTAACGCCGTGCGGCTGCGCCTATATCATCAGCGGCGAAAACGTCATGTACGACAGCCAGCAGATCGGCGCCGGCATCGATCAGGGCGCCGCCATTATCCGCCGTGATGCCACCGATAGCCGCCACCGGTATGTCGAGTTCACGGTGTGCCTGCTGCAATAAAGCCGGGTCCGCCTCTACCGCCCCCGGCTTTGTGCGCGAGCTGAAAAAACGGCCGAAGGCGATATAGTCTGCGCCGGCCCCGGCCGCCTGTTGCGCCAGTGTCCACTGGTTGTAACAGGAGATACCGATGATGGCTGTATCGCCCAGTGTTGCGCGTGCCGCTGTGATGGTCGTGTCATCGCAACCGAGGTGTACCCCGTGTGCGCCAACCGTTGCCGCAAGTGCCACATCATCATTGATAATCAATTTCACGCGATGGGTATTACACAGTTCAAGCAGCGCGCGTGCCTGTTGTTCCCGCAATACCGTATCGTTCGATTTGTTGCGGTATTGTACCAGTACCGCACCACCTTCAATGGCCTGTCGTACGTGCGCCACCAGTTGTCCGGGCTTTTGCGGTCCGGCGTCGGTAATTGCATATAGCCCCTGTAAACCAGCAATCCCGTTATGACGTAATGACGGACTCAATCCTGTTCCTCACGCGCCCAGAATAAGCGGTTGGGTAACCGCTGACCCATGCCGATACGGTAGCCTTCAGCCAGTGCCTGCCAGGTGTATTCCTGGGCTTCATGAATGGCCGAGAAGGGTTCCATGCCTTGTGCCAGCAGGCCGGCGATACTGGAGGCCAGTGTGCAACCGGAGCCGTGGAATTCGCCGTCCAGCCGGTCCCAGTTGAAGGTTTCGATCAGGCGGCGGTTGCTGTACAGCGAATTGACGACAGTGGGCGTATTTTCATGCGTGCCGGTGATCAGGACAAATTCGGCACCCTTGTCGAGCAATGCCATGGCGCAGGCACCGAGAGAGTCAGCCTCCGGTGCCAGCAGGCGTGCTTCGTTGCTGTTGGGTGTCAGCACGGTGGTGAGGGGCAGCAACAGTTCGTTCATCGCATCGACCACCTCATCATCGACCAGTAATGTGCCGCCACCGGTCGCCAGCACCGGGTCGGTAACCACGGGAATTTCCGGGTAGTCATTGAGTATTGTGTGTACGGCTTCAATGGCTTCGGTACTGGACAGCAGGCCCAGCTTGAACGCGTTGACCGGGATGTCTTCCAGCACAGCGCGCGCCTGCTCGGCGATCAGCGTCCCATCCAGTGGCGTATAGCCGATCACATCCCGGGTATCCTGGATGGTCAGCGTGGTGATCACCGGCGTGGTGTGACAGCCATGGCTGATCAGTGCCTCGATATCGGCCTGTACACCGGCGCCTCCGCTCGGGTCATTGCCGGAAAATACCATGACAACGGGTACGGGACTGTTTTGTTTGCTCATGCTATCAGGTCCTGACGGGTGGATCGAAATACGTATTCCTGGTGAGAAAAGTGTTGTTGAATTGGCTTTTGCCCTGTTTCAGGCGGGTTATTGTAGCACCCGGGTTATTGTAGCACCGTCATCCCGGCGCAGGCCGGGATCCAGGCCTGACGGGAAAATTCCGCAATCCCGTCTACACTTGTTGCTGAGATGCCTGTTTGCAGTAACGTGACGGACGCCTCCTTGTCGTTGTGGGTACGTTGAAAGGGAGGGGCTATGATAGACCCCGAACGCGTTAAGTTTCTGGAATTAATTGATACGGCGCGCCAGTACTGTCAAATGATTGAGTGTAGTGCTGATCGTTCAGATTGGCTCGGCCCCCTGGTGAAGGTACTGCCGAAAATGCACGCGAGTATTGTCGCACTGCATGACCCCGGCGGAAGCTCTTTTCCTCCAGGGCTGGCGGATTTTGATGACCGCTTCGACTTGTTCAGCCAGCTGCGCTCGAAGCTGGGCGAACTCGATATGTACTGGCTTGAATACGATGA
>CAZVBD010000250.1:0-2367 GCA_964625255.1 uncultured Thiohalobacter sp.
CGATAATATTGCGCTCAATGAGCTTCGCGACACGTTCGAAACCCAGCATTTCGTACAGTGCGTCGTACAGGGGCCGCAAATAAGGATCCACCTTCTGCGTCAGGTCACCGGGGAGAAAACCCAGCCGCTCGCCAGCTTCCACGGCTGGCCGCACCAGCACCAGACGCCGCACGCTTTCATGCTCCAGCGCCTGTACAGCACAGGCCACCGCAAGATAGGTCTTGCCGGTCCCGGCCGGGCCAATACCAAAGTTCACATCGTGCTTGAGAATATTACGAATGTAATCCTGCTGATGGCCACCCCGCGCCTTGATGGTACAGCGGCGTATCTGGATCAGCAGATCCTGCGGTTCATCGTCACCTGGTGAGATGTCGCGCACATCGAGTCCGGCCTGTTGCAGGTAAAGGTGTACACGCTCCGGTGTTAACGGCATTTCGCGCGTGGCGTCGTAAAGATCCTGCAAGACATCGCCGGCCAGGTGTGGTGCCTGGTCGGCACCGACGATATGAAAACGATTGCCGCGATTGCTGATCTCGACGTGTAAACGGCGTTCAAGCTGGCGCAAGTGCTCGTCAAACTGGCCACACAGAGAGGCCAGCCGCTGATTATCAACGGGTTCGAGCGTGAGCGAATAAGAGGCGGGTTCGGGATCCAAGAGTTGTCGTATGTTACGAGGCTTCAGCCCCAGTTAACCAGGCTGTCGGCAGTAAGTGGATCATCCAGCGCAATAAAATCACCGCGCAGTGAGTTGGGCAGTGCCTCGATAATACGCACCCGCACGAAGCGACCGATCAGATCACGTCCACCGTCGAAGTTCACCACCCGATTATTTTCGGTGCGACCCGCCATCTGTGCTGGGTCCTTGCGCGACGGGCCTTCCACCAGAATGCGCTGCTCAGTACCGACCATGGCAGCGCTGAGTTCAGCCGCCATACCGGCGATGCGTGCCTGCAGGCGTGCCAGGCGCTGTTTCTTGGTCTCGTGCGGCACGTCATCGGGAAACTCGGCCGCCAGTGTGCCCGGGCGTCGGCTGTAGATGAAGCTGTATGAATTGTCGAAACCGATATCGGCAATCAGGTTCATGGTGGCCTCAAAGTCGGCATCGCTCTCACCGGGGAACCCGATAATGAAATCCGAAGACAGACTGATGTCCGGGCGTACATCGCGCAGATGGCGGATCCTTGACTTGTATTCCAGTGCAGTGTGGTTGCGCTTCATGGCAGCCAGGATACGGTCTGAACCACTCTGTACCGGAAGATGAAGGTGGCTGACCAGCTCCGGCACCTCACCGTATACGGCGATCAGACTGTCGCTCATTTCCTGCGGGTGTGAGGTGGTGTAGCGGATACGATCAATACCTTCGATAGCAGCGATGTAGGTAATCAGCAGGGCCAGGTCGGCCAGTGAACCGTCGTCCATTGTACCGCGATAGGCGTTAACATTCTGGCCCAGCAGGGTGATTTCACGCACGCCCTGGGTCGCCAACGTGACGGCCTCGGCAATTATATCATCAAACGGGCGGCTGACTTCCTCACCGCGCGTGTAGGGCACCACACAGAAAGTACAGTACTTGCTGCAACCTTCCATAATCGACAGGAATGCCGTCGGGCCATCCGCACGTGGCTCTGGCAGACAGTCGAACTTCTCGACCTCCGGGAATGATACGTCGACCACAGCACCCTGCTTTGCACGCACTTCATTGATCATGGCCGGCAGACGGTGCAGGGTTTGCGGGCCGAATACCAGGTCGACAAACGGTGCCCGTTTGCGAATAGCTTCACCTTCCTGACTGGCCACGCAGCCGCCGACACCGATCAAAAGATCGGGACGCGCTTCTTTCAGCTCACGCCACTGGCCGAGCTGGGAGAACACTTTCTCCTGCGCTTTTTCACGGATCGAACAGGTATTCAGCAACAGCACGTCGGCTTCTTCAGCCGACTGCGCCAGCTCCAGACCATGCGCATCAGCCAGCACATCCGCCATTTTTGCGGAATCGTACTCATTCATCTGACATCCGTGGGTTTTTATAAAAACTTTTCCAGCCATACGCCGCGTTTCAACCTAACAGGAACTCACGTTACTTCAACTACATAGCAAATTCCACCGCCATTATACGGTGGAACAAAAAATAATGAAGCCGGCCTGTAAGCCGGGTTCTGTCGAGGACAACCATTCATCTGGGCAACACGTCACCATGCGCCTCAAGCGACCTACCCGGGAACGACGCGGGCCACGCCAATGTTCCCCTATTTGGTCTTGCTCCGGGTGGGGTTTACCCTGCCACGACGGTTACCCGTCGCGCGGTGCGCTCTTACCGCGCCTTTTCACCCTTACCTGTGCACCCGTTACAAGAACGGGGCCATCGGC
>CAZVBD010000251.1:0-2284 GCA_964625255.1 uncultured Thiohalobacter sp.
GGTCATGGCCTGGGTGATGATGGACAGGTACACGCCGGTGACACGCGAGCGGAATGTCAGGTAACCAAATACATAGGCCAGCAGGCCGGGCACCAGCAGCACCATCAATGCCGCAAACCAGAACTGGTCAAAGCCATGCCAGAACCACGGCAGTTCTTTCCAGTTCAGGAACACCATGAAATCCGGCAATAGCGGGTCGCCGTAGACGCCACGCTCGCCGATCTGGCGCATCAGGTACATGCCCATGGCGTAACCACCCAGTGCGAAGAATGCACCGTGTCCCAGGCTGAGAATGCCGAGGTAACCCCACACCAGGTCGGCTGCCAGCGCCAGCAGGGCATAGGTGAGGTACTTGCCCAGCAGGGTGACGGTATAGGTGGACAGGTGAAAGATACTGCCCTCGGGCACCAGCAGATTTAACACCGGCACCGCGATGCTGATCACCAGCAGGGTCGCCAGCATCCAGCTGCCGGGCTTGTCATTACGTAACAGATCCAGCATGAACACGAATCAGTCCTCCGCCGCACGGCCACGTTGCGGGAACAGGCCGGTGGGACGCTTCTGGATAAACAGGATGATGAATACCAGCACCAGGATTTTTGCCAGTACGGCACCGGCCCAGGGTTCCAGCACCTTGTTGATGACACCGAGGCTCATGCCGGCTACCAGCGTACCCCACAGGTTGCCAACACCTCCGAACACCACCACCATGAAGGAATCAATAATGTACGCCTGGCCAAGGTTGGGACCGACGTTGGTCAGCAGGCTCAGTGCCACACCGGCCATGCCGGCAATCCCTGACCCCAGGCCGAAGGTGAGGGCGTCGACCCACTTGGAACGCACGCCCATGGCACGCGCCATCTGGCGGTTTTGTGATACCGCGCGTACCTGCAGGCCCAGCAGGGTTTTCTTCATCACCAGGATTAGCGCCACGAACACCGCCAGGCAGAAAATAATAATGTAAAAGCGGTTCCAGGTCAGCGCCAGCACTTCATTGATCTGAAAGGCGCCGGACATCCATTGCGGGGTTTCCACGCTACGGTTCAGCGGTGAGAAAATGGAGCGTACCAATTGCTGCAATACCAGGCTGACACCGAAAGTCGCGAGCAGGGTTTCCAGCGGGCGCCCATAGAGGTGCCGGATCACGCTGAGTTCTATCGCCATGCCGACCAGCCCCGAGACAATGAAGGCTGCAGGGATTGCCACGATCACGGAAATACCGATGTGCTCCGGCATCAGTAACTGGATCACATAGGTGGTATAGGCGCCGATCATAATCAGCTCACCGTGTGCCATGTTGATCACACCCATCACACCAAAAGTGATGGCCAGCCCGATGGCGGCCAACGCCAGTACTGAACCAAGGCTCAGGCCAAAAAATATCATCTCGGCGCGGGCATAGCGGGCACGCCGGTCGTTGATTTTTTGTATGGCGGCATCGGCCAGTTTTTTCAGTGCCGTGTTCGGAGGCTTGTATACGGTCAGTGCATTCAGGGCAGAAGGATTCAGGCTATCAGCCAGTTTTTCGATAGCGTTCTGTTGTTCAGCTTCATTCACGCTGTCCAGCTGGATAATAGCCAGCAAGGTGCGCATGGCGGTGCGAATTTCCGCATCGGTTTCTGTTTCAACCACATCCTGAATCAGGCCGGCGGCTTTGCTGTCGGGGTTTTTCAGCAACTCCTGCACAGCGGCCAGTCGCAGGTTTTTATCTTCGTGTTGAAGTTGCAGCAGTGCCAGCGCCTGGCGCAGTCGGGTTCTCAGACGGTTGTTGATTTTGACTTTTTTGAAACCCCGTTTGCTTTCCTGTGTCACTGTCTGACCGGAAAACAGGGGAGTAAAGGAATAATTGTTGTCTTCTTCGCTTAATGCATAAAGCGTTTTGTCGCGGGTGGAAAAATACAGCTTCCCTTCCAGCATGGCTTTCATGACCGGGTAGGCGTCAGCAGTATTCTGCCGGGCGATAAGGGTTATCGCCTTTTCTTTCTTGCTGTAACTCTTGTCTGTCAGTGTCTTCCAGGCATTTTGCAGTGAGGCATCGCCTGTACTGTCATCTGCCAGTACTTGTGGGGTAAACCCCGTGAAAAGGAAAAATAACAGCAGCAGCGGCGATAGCCTTCTTACCACGGCTATTGTTATCGGTTCGGGCATAACATGTCTCACTTCGGAACAGCTTCAGGGTAACAGAATGTTTGTAAAAAGAGACACAGGGTATAAACCAGCAGCTTTCAGACTTGTTTATACCCTGTGCTTAACTTGTAACCTTAAAGAGTCACTCTTTAATTAT
>CAZVBD010000252.1:0-2262 GCA_964625255.1 uncultured Thiohalobacter sp.
GCCCGGGACGAAAATAACCACCCTACCCAAGAAACAACGTATAAGCCGGATTATCCAATTCCTCAAACCACGTATACCCAAGATCATCCAGCGAGGTGCGGAAGCCCTTTCGATCCTTGGGCGACACCTGAACACCGACCAGCACACGTCCGTAGGCCGCGCCATGATTTCGGTAATGAAACAGACTGATATTCCGGCGTTTGCCCATGCTTGAAAGAAACTTCAGCAACGCACCGGGGCGCTCGGGGAACTCGAAGCGGAACAATACTTCATCCTCAATACCGGTCGCATGCCCACCCACCATGAAACGGACATGGGTCTTGGCCATTTCATTATCGGTCATATCGATGACGGCATAACCTTCGCTGCGCAGTGTGTCGAGCAACTCCATGCGCTCCTCATCACCACCGCTTAACTGCACACCAGCGAACACCTGGGCTTCACCGGCATCGGCGTAGCGGTAATTGAATTCGGTAATACCCCGCTTGCCCAGTGTGCGACAGAATTTCAGAAAACTGCCGGGCTGTTCGGGAATGGTAACGGCCAGCAAGGCTTCGCGACGCTCACCGATTTCAGCGCGCTCGGCTACATGACGCAGGCGATCAAAGTTGATATTGGCACCACTGTTGATGGCGATCAGGCACTCGTCACTGCAACCTTCGCGCTCGACATATTTTTTTACAGCGGCTACGGCCAGTGCGCCGGCCGGCTCGACCATGGCACGGGTATCATCAAAGATATCCTTGGTCGCAGCACAAATTTCATCAGTACTGACCAGAATCATTTCATCAACAAACTTGCGCGCCAACCGGTAGGGCTCCTTGCCGGCCTGGCGCACTGCCACACCATCGGCAAAGATACCAACCTGATCGAGTATTACCCGCCTTTTCCGTTTTAGTGCCTCATACATGCACGGCGCATCATCAGGTTCAACACCGATCACGCGAATATCCGGACGCAGGGCCTTGATGTAGGCCGCCATGCCGGCAATCAAACCACCACCGCCGACCGGGACAAAGACGGCATGTATCGGGTCACGCTGTTGCTGCAACAGTTCCATCGCCACCGTGCCCTGCCCGGCAATGACCTCGGGATCATCGTAGGGATGGATAAACACCAGACCGCGTTCTTCCGCCAGTTTGTGCGCATGCTCAAAGGCTTCATCATAAGTGTCGCCGTGCAGCAGCGGTTTGCCCCCCAGCGCGCGCACTGATCGGACTTTGATGCCAGGCGTAGTGCGCGGCATGACGATCAGGGCCTTGATTCCACGATGCTTTGCCGCCAGAGCGACGCCCTGTGCATGATTACCGGCCGAGGCGGTGATAATGCCCTGCTCACAAGCTGCCGCATCAAGGTTGGCGATCTTGTTGTAGGCACCACGCAGCTTGAACGAAAACACCGGCTGCAGGTCTTCGCGCTTCAGCCATACGGCATTGCCCAGCCGCGTTGACAGGGTCTGCGCATAATCCAGCCGCGTTTCGTGAGCAACGTCATAGACCCGTGAATTGAGGATCATTTTCAGATATTTATCAGGCATACCCGGATAATAAACATAACGGGGTGGGAGTCAATTTGATTGTCCGGTATTATCCGGGTAATCGATTTCCAGGAGCACACAATGGACCAGGACGAACTCAAGAAACAGGTTGCCGAAGCGGCTATCGAGTATGTTGAAACAGGCACTGTTATCGGTGTCGGTACCGGTTCGACAGCCAACTATTTCATCGACGCCCTGGCGAAAATCAAGGCCAGGATCGACGGCACCGTCGCCAGCTCGATTGCCAGTGCCGAACGGCTGAAAAATCACGGCATCCCGGTACTGGACCTGAATGAGGTTGGTGATTTGTCGGTCTATGTCGATGGCGCCGATGAAACCAACGAACAACTGCACCTGATCAAGGGTGGTGGCGGTGCGCTGACACGCGAAAAGATTGTCGCCGGCGCCAGTCGCAAGTTCGTGTGCATCTGCGATGAAAGCAAGCTGGTCAAAATGCTTGGCGCCTTCCCGCTGCCCATCGAAGTTATTCCCATGGCACAGAGTTTCGTGGCGCGTGAACTGATCAAGTACGGCGGCATGCCAGAGCTGCGCACCGGCTTTACCACAGACAACGGCAATATTATCCTGGACGTCAAGGGTCTGGAAATCATGGAACCCTGCACGCTGGAAACCGAACTGAACAATATACCTGGCGTTGTTACGGTTGGGCTTTTCGCCAACCGGCCCGCTGATGTGCTGTTGCTGGGCACCGCCAACGGAGTGGA
>CAZVBD010000253.1:0-2220 GCA_964625255.1 uncultured Thiohalobacter sp.
TCATCGATGACCGCGACCATTTTTTCAGTATGTTGGCCATGCTCCTCATTGAGTGGTTTGGGATCGACACCGAGCAGATCGGCCAGCGCCTGAATGGTGATTTCGCCGCCGGGGGGGCACTGGTTGATATCGGCTTCACCGGCGGCAATAGCTTCCGCATAGGGGCGACAGCCGGGGAAAGTGCATTGTCCACACTGGGTTTGGGGTAGCAGGGCATCGATCTGATCGACAATGGGGTCAGCATCAACCTTGAAACGAATCGCCGAATACCCGAGCAGCAGGCCGAACAGGGCGGCGAGTACACCAATGGCAATCATCGCAGTCAGCATGCTGTCAGCCCTTGATCAAACCGGAGAAGCCCATAAAGGCCAGTGACATCAGGCCAGCCGTCACCAGCGCAATGGCTGAACCCTGGAAGGGTTCCGGTACATCGGCGACAGCGATACGTTCACGTATGGACGCGAACAGGATCATCACCAGGGAGAAGCCTACGGCGGCGCCGAAACCATAAAAGGCCGATTGGACGAAACCGAAATCCTGTTGCACATTGAGTAGCGCCACACCCAGCACAGCACAGTTGGTTGTGATCAACGGAAGGAAAATCCCCAACACCTGGTAGAGCACCGGGCTGGTTTTATGCACCACCATTTCCGTGAACTGCACGACCACGGCAATGACCAGAATAAAAGTAATGGTACGCAGGTATTCAAGGCCCAGCGGCGCCAGCAGGTATTCATTGGCGAGGTAAGAGCACACAGAAGACAGCGTCAGTACAAAAGTCGTCGCCAGTGCCATGCCGGTAGCGGTCTCCAGTTTGCGGGAGACCCCGAGGAACGGACACAGGCCGAGGAACTTCACCAGCACAAAATTGTTGACCAGCACGGTGCTGATGAGGATCAAGGTGATTTCGGTCATGGGGTTATGGTACTGCGATGGGTGGAGCGGGGGAAGGTGTTCGGGTGGATTGTAGGGGAATTGGTGCAGACCAGAATGGCACTAACTTAAGCGAAAACTGCCGTCATCCCGGCGCAGGCCGGGATCCAGTTGTTGCCTCAATGGCTTCGTTCTCTGGATTCCGGCATTCGCCGGAATGACGAAATCAATACCTTGGTACGCGTTTACACCCTCACTTAACCCGCATCCCCGGTTCAGCTCCTTCATCCGGCGACAGGATAAACAGATCCTTCCCGCCCGGCCCAGCCGCCAGCACCATGCCTTCGGATATACCGAAACGCATCTTGCGCGGCGCCAGGTTGGCGACCACCACGGTCAGGCGGCCTTCGAGGTCTTCCGGGGCGTAGGCGCTCTTGATGCCGGCGAATACGTTGCGGGTTTCACCGCCGATGTCGAGTGTCAGTTGTAGCAGTTTGTCGGCTTTCTCGACGGCTTCCGCTTTGACGATGCGCGCGATGCGCAGGTCGAGTTTGGCGAAGGTGTCGAAGTCGATGGTGTCAGCGACGGGGTCGTCGGCCAGTGGGCCGTTGGCAGGTCGGGTTTCAGTCACCTTCAGATCCTCTTTCGATGCTTCCAGCATGGCTTCGATGGCGGTGGGTTCAACGCGTTTGGCCAGGTGTTTGAACTTGTTCAGCGTGTCGGGGAATGCGTTGGCATCAAGGTCGTTCCAGGTAAAGGTCTGCGCCTTGCCAAACAGTTCTTTTGCCACACGTTCGGTCAGCGTTGGCATGATAGGTGTCAGCAGGATCGACAGGGTGTGGAAACCGTGCAGGATGCGTGAACAGATCCGGTGCAGCTTGTCTTTTTGTTCCGGGTCTTTGGCTAATTTCCAGGGTTCGTTGCTGTCGAAGTACTGGTTGATATGGTCGGCGAGTTTCATGATTTCGCGTATCGCCTGACTGTATTCGCGTGCTTCATAATGCTCCGCCACGTTGTCGGCTACCCCCAGCGCATCGGCCAGGTAGGTGTCGCATTCACTGTCATCTGTAATGGCCTTGTCTAGCGGTAACAGTTCGCCGTTAAATTGCTTCACAATAAAATTCGCGGTGCGGCTGGCGATGTTGACATACTTGCCAACCAGGTCGCTGTTGATGCGTGCGATGAAGTCTTCAAGATTGAGGTCAATATCATCGATACCGCCAGACAGCTTGGCGGCGTAGTAATAGCGCAGGTATTCCGGGTCGAGGTGTTGCAACCAGGTGCTAGCGTTAATGAAGGTGCCGCGTGACTTGGACATCTTCTGCCCGTTCACGGTGAGGAAGCCGT
>CAZVBD010000254.1:0-2219 GCA_964625255.1 uncultured Thiohalobacter sp.
GATTGTCGCGCAGCGGTATGGGGGGGAGCAGGATCTACACACCCCCCGAGTCCGAATACCTGGGAGCCGGGAATCCGACTGGATTCCCTCACCCGGGTCTCGCGTCAAGACTGCCGGGTGGAGAATCGCTTGCCGGCAACCATAACTGCCCTTTCGTTCTCCACTCTGCCCGCGCCGTCCCGGTCACCATAAAAGAACCGGACGAGGAGCGCAGATGCACACAGATCCCCAGGGCGATACCCGCTCAACCCCTTCCATCAACCCGGTGATTGCCGACAGTGCACTGCCGGAAACACCTGCCACCGTGTACAGCGACCAGTACAAGGTTATTCGTCGCAACGGCAAGATTACCCGCTTTGATGCCTCCAAGATTACCGTGGCGCTGACCAAGGCGTTCCTCGCGGTGGAAGGCGGGCATGCGGCGGCCTCCCGTCGTATCCACGAAACGGTGGCACGTCTTACCCGGGGTGTGGAAGAAGCCCTGTTCCGTCGCTCACCGGAGGGTGGTGTCGTACATATCGAAGACATCCAGGACCAGGTGGAACTGGAGTTGATGCGCAGTGGTGAACACAAGATCGCCCGCGCCTATGTGCTCTACCGCGAACAACAGTCGGCAAAGCGTGCCGCCAGACAGCAGGAAACGTCCGGGCAGGCGGCACAACCGCTGCTGCACGTTACCGGGGCCAATGGAGAAAAACGCCCGCTGGATATCAACAGCCTGAAGGCTCAGTTCGATGAAGCCTGTGAAGGACTGGAGGATGTCGATGCCCAGCGCCTGCTGGATGAAAGCCTCCGCAGTCTGTTCGATGGTATCAGTGAAAAGGATCTGGGTGCTGCACAGGTAATGTGTGCCCGTACCCTCATCGACAGTGAACCGAACTACTCTCAGGTTGCCGCACGTCTGTTGCTGGACAACATGCGCCATGAGGCCATGGTGTTTCTGGAGCTGGATGTGCCACACAGCCGCCAGTCCGACATGGCCGAACATTATCCTGCCTACTTTTCAGCCTACATCCAGCACGCTGCCGAGCTTGAATTACTCGACCGTGAACTGATGCTGTATGACCTCGACACGCTGGGCGCCGCCCTGCAGACAGCGCGTGATCATCAGTTTGCCTATCTCGGCCTGCAAACACTGTATGACCGTTATTTCATCCACAGCACGGACGGTGTGCGCTTTGAACTGCCACAGGCATTCTTCATGCGCGTGGCGATGGGGCTGGCCATCAACGAAGTTGACCGCGAGGCACGTGCCATCGAGTTCTACAACCTGCTGTCGAGCTTTGCCTTCATGAGTTCTACACCGACCTTGTTCAATGCCGGCACCTTGCGCCCGCAACTGTCCTCCTGCTACCTGACCACGGTGCCGGACAAGCTCGACGGCATTTACAGCGCCATCCGCGACAATGCACTGCTGTCCAAATTTGCCGGTGGCCTGGGCAATGACTGGACCCGTGTACGGGGACTGGGCGCGCACATCAAAGGGACCAATGGAAAAAGTCAGGGCGTGGTGCCGTTCCTCAAGGTGGCCAACGATACAGCCGTGGCTGTCAACCAGGGTGGCAAGCGTAAAGGTGCTGTTTGTGCCTATCTGGAAACCTGGCATATCGACATTGAGGAATTCCTCGAGCTGCGCAAGAACACCGGCGATGAACGCCGTCGCACCCACGACATGAACAGTGCCAACTGGGTACCGGACCTGTTCATGGAACGTGTCCTGGAGAACGGTGACTGGACCCTGTTTTCACCGGAGGAAGTCCCGGACCTTCATGACCTCACCGGCCAGGCATTCCGTGAAAAATATCAACACTATGAAGCCAAAGCGGCGCGCGGTGAACTGGGTATCTCCAAACACCTCAAGGCCGTCGACCTGTGGCGTAAAATGCTGGGTATGCTGTTCGAGACCGGTCATCCCTGGATGACTTTCAAAGACCCTTGCAACCTGCGCTACACCAACCAGCATGTTGGTGTAGTACACAGTTCCAACCTGTGTACAGAAATTACGCTGCATACCAACGACAACGAGATTGCCGTATGCAACCTCGGCTCGGTCAACCTCGCCGCACATGTAGATGAAAACGGACTTGATATAGCCAGGCTGGAGAACACCATCAACACTGCCATGCGTATGCTCGATAATGTAATCGACTACAACTACTATTCGGTACCACAGGCGCGCAACTCCAACCTGCGCCACCGTCCGGTCGGCCTTGGCATCA
>CAZVBD010000255.1:0-2165 GCA_964625255.1 uncultured Thiohalobacter sp.
CACCCATCGAGACGCCTGAAGGCTGGCTGGTCGTGACCCACGGGGTTGGCCCGCTACGGACCTACAGTCTTGCCATCGAGTTGCTGGACCTTGAGGATCCGACCCGAATTATCAGCCGGATTGATGAGCCGATCCTGGTGCCGAATGCGCATGAGCGGGAAGGTTACGTCCCGAACGTGGTGTACAGTTGCGGCGCACTCATCCACCAGGATGAATTGATCATCCCGTATGCCTCGGGCGACCAGCGCTGCGGCATAGCAACTCTGCCAGTACCGGAGCTGATGGCCAGGCTGACAGCACGCTAGAGAAGGTTGTCGTCGCTATTCCGACGATACGTTCTGAACATCAGGCCGGGCGGACTCATCCCCCAGGGTAACCTGGTCCCAGCCGCGGTGGTTGTAGATGGCGAGCAGTGCCATGAGCCAGCAAAGCGTGGACTCTGCTCCCTGATTTTCATTCGCACCCTGTGCTTCCAGTCCATCCCGGCACCCCCCGGTAGCATGGTCATAGAGCGGAACCCGCAGGTCATTCTCACCCTGGTACCAGTTGAGACACCGGTAAGCATAAGCAACCCATTCTTCATCCCGTGTACAGTTGAATGCCTCGATACAAGCGTCCACCATCGCGGCCGCCTCAATGGGTTGTTGGTCGAATTGTGCCTTTTCACTCCCTTTGGGAAACCAGCCGTGATTGCCGATGGCGGAGAAATGGTGACTCTTGGCATCGGTCTGAACCTGCTTCAACCAGTCGAGGGCGCGCAGCCCCATGTCCAGCATCTCGCGGTCGGGCAGCCACTGCCCGGACAGCAGTAACGCCTGTGGCAACCGGGCGTTGTCATAGGTCAGGATATCTTCACACCAGGGCCAGTCTTCGGTAGCGCAATCCCTGAACTTCTGCATCAGCCGGTCCGAGAGTATCTTGCGCATTCTTTTTGCACGACTGTCCCCGCTGTAGCGGCTCAGATAGGCATGGATACCGATGATGGCGAAGGCAATCGAACGCGGGGCGGTAAAATGTTCGGTGGCCCCCAGCGCCCGATGGAACAGGTCGACCGAAAAACCCACCAGTCCCTTATCCCGACCCAACGCCACCGCGACGCCCAGTCCCCACACGGCGCGACCGTGAGAATCCTCGGAACCTGCTTCCTCGAGCCAACGGCGATCATAGGACATGAAGTTGCGAAAACGGCCAGTCTGGCTGTTGAATGCATGACCCAGAAAACTCAGATAAATGGCAGCAGGGCTGCTCAGTGCCGAATCCAGGGGCTGGAGGTCCTGTAACGTGACGACAACGATCAATGCGCGTGCATTATCATCCACGCAATAGCCGTGTGTCCGGTCTGGCACCGTGTACTTGGCGTGCTGCAACATGCCTGTGTCATCGGTCATTCGGCGTAAATATTCCAGCTTGATCTCCGGCAACCGTTGCTGGCGTAGTCCGAGAGTCTCCAGCCGGCGCTCGGGTACGTTCTTCCGCAATCGTTGACGTTTGGCTTCTGCAAAGATGTCGAGATAGCGACGCCCCACATTGCTCCAGATCATTTTGCGGCCGTAGAGATAGGCTCTCTCCTGAATGGCGCGGCACTCATCGGGATGATCCAGCAGGTCGATAACTTCACGCGCCAGAGCAACCGGGTCCCGGAAAGGAATCAGCCTGCCCCGATCGTCAGCGAGCAGCTCCTGGGCGTGCCAGTAGGGTGTGGATACCACGGCTTTGCCCATCCCCAGCGCATAGGCGAGCGTACCGGAAATTATCTGCGCCTCATTCTGGTAGGGAGTGACATAAATATCTGCCGCACCGATAAACTCCAGCAAGTCCTCGTCGGCGACAAAACGGTCATGGAAAACGATGTGATCTGCAACACCGAGCGCTTTTGCCCGCAGGTGAAGACTGTTCCTGTAATCCTCACCCTGTTCCGCCTTGAGGTGCGGATGGGTGGCACCGACCACCATGTAGATAGTCTGCGGATGAGCCTTCACAATCTCCGGCAGAGCATCGATAACCACTTCAATACCCTTACCCGGTGAAAGCAGGCCGAAGGTCAGGATGATCTTCTTTCCGGACACACCAAACTTGTCCTTGTAGGCATCGGATTCGATAAAGGGTACATCAGGAATACCGTGGTGTATGAGGGCGATCTTCTCCTCCGGCACCTGGTAGATATC
>CAZVBD010000256.1:0-2152 GCA_964625255.1 uncultured Thiohalobacter sp.
CGGGATACCCGGGCGCGCAGTGAATTTTCACTTGCGCCCTGGGCACGGGATGTCGGACAAATGGTGGTTTCGCCCGGTGATCTGTACACTATGACCGAACGTACACTCATGCTGGATATTCCCGGTGATGGCGTCGCCAGCCAACTGGGCCAATGATTGACCGTATAACGAAAATGCTCATGACAAGAAATGTAAAATCCGGTTTTTTATCCCGCTTTGCTGGCATTATTCTGATGTTCTGCCTGGTAACGGTTGCGCTGGCACAAACGCTTACCGTGCAGCAGATGCAGCGTTTTGAGCAGCTGACGCCCGAGCAGCAGGCTAGGGTGATGGACGTTATCGGACAGGAAAAGACCGGGGGGGTAGTAGTGGATGAGCCTGCCCTTGAGGAGCCACGGCTGGTTGTGCCATTGCCTTCACCACCTGAAGATCGTCCGGAAACAGGTCCGGGCCGTACAGACACGAAAGCTGTTGATGATAGTAATGACGCGAGAGTTCCTCTCAAACCGTTTGGCTACGATCTGTTCGCCGGAGTACCCACCACCTTTGCACCCGCGACAGATATCCCCATCGACGTTGATTATGTTCTGGGTCCCGGCGATACCGTAAAAATCCAGTTATTTGGCAAGTCGAATGCCGAGTACAGCCTGGTCGTATCCCGCGAAGGTCGCCTGCATTTCCCCAAACTTGGACCGATCTCGGTGGCCGGGATGACGTTCCGGGAAATGCAGGATGTCGTCAAGACCCAGATAAAAAAACAGATGATCGGCGAACAGGCCGTTATTACCCTGGGTGCATTGCGGTCAATCCGTGTGTTTATTCTGGGTGATGTTAATCAGCCCGGTTCCTATACCGTCAGTGCATTGTCGACCATGACTAACGCATTGTTTGTGAGCGGTGGCGTCAATGCGATCGGTTCCTTACGCAATATTCAGTTGAAACGTCGCGGGAAAGTGGTTACACACCTGGATCTGTACGACCTGTTATTACACGGCGATACCGGCAATGATGTCCGTTTGCAACCGGGTGATGTCATCTTTGTGCCGCCGCTTAAACGTACCGTTGGCGTAGCGGGTGAAGTACGACGGCCAGCCATTTATGAACTCAAACGAGAACGAACGATCCAGCAACTGCTGGAACTGTCTGGCGGGCTGTTGCCTACCGCCTATCCGCAGGCTTCGCAGATAGACCGTATTAATGCGCGTGGCGAACGCACGCTGGTAGATGTGGATCTCAGCGATAAATCGGTACTCGCGAGCCATGTACAGGCCGGTGACACGCTCAACGTATTTTCCATTCTGGAAAAGATGGAAGATATTGTTCTGTTGTCAGGCCATGTTAATCGGCCGGGTGGCTATCAGTGGCACGCAGGCATGCGTCTGTCGGACCTGATTCATTCCATCAAGGATGATCTGCGGCCACGCCCTGATCTCGGCTATGCCCTGATTCGGCGTGAGTTGATGCCGGACCACCGGATTGATGTCCTTTCTGTACAGCTGGGACAGGCCTTGCTGCATCCGCAATCGAAGGACAATATTCAGCTCCAGTCACGTGATGAAGTGATTGTTTTCGGTGCCAGTGAAGATCGGCGTGAGGCAGTTGATGAGTTGGTCGGGTTGCTTAGGCAGCAAGCCAGTTTTCAACAGCCTACACGAGCAGTGCATATCGGTGGAGTTGTGCGCCACCCCGGCGATTACCCGCTTGAAACGACCATGAAGGTAAGCGATCTGGTCCGGGCCAGTGGTGGGCTGGCCGAAGCAGCCTATGCGCTTGGTGCTGAGCTGACGCGCTATGCTGTGATCGATGGCCGTTACCGTGAGATTGCACACGTGGACGTCGATCTTGAAAAGATACTTAAGGGCGAAAACGATGCTGATTTTGTCCTGCAATCCCACGACGTTCTCAGCATCAAACGCCTGCCTGAATGGGCCACGGCAGAGACGGTAGAGATCAGGGGCGAGGTCCGTTTCCCGGGTATTTATCCTATCGCACGCGGTGAACAACTCAGCAAACTGCTGGAGCGTGCAGGTGGTTTCACCGATATGGCATTCCCGCAAGGTGCGGTATTTCTCAGAGAGGAGCTGAGAAAACGTGAGCGCCAACGTATCGATGAAATGGCTCGCAGACTGGAATCTGATCTTGCCGCCGTATC
>CAZVBD010000257.1:0-2150 GCA_964625255.1 uncultured Thiohalobacter sp.
CCGTTGCGCATGTGATCCATGACGCGACCCGGCGTACCAACCACAACATGCACGCCACGCCTCAGCTGGCGCAGCTGGATCTCATAGGACTGACCGCCATAGATGGGTAGCACATGAAAGTTTTTCAGGTGTCGCGCATAGGTCTGGAACGCTTCGGAAACCTGGATGGCCAGTTCGCGTGTCGGTGCCAGTACCAGCACCTGCGGTTCGCGCCGGCTCAGGTCCAGGCGTGACAGCAGTGGCAGTGCGAAGGCAGCGGTTTTCCCCGTTCCGGTCTGTGCCTGGCCGAGTATGTCCTTGCCTTCCAGCAGGATGGGAATGCTTTCCGCCTGAATGGGAGAAGGCTGTTCGTAGCCGACATCCTCGATGGCTTTTAAAAGGGCTGGATCAAGATCCAGATCAGAAAAACGGGTGACTTGATTGGAGTCGGACATGGTTTGTATACCTGTTACCCGGCCTGTGCCGGGCGTAACGCTCCTGTACACCGTCGTGGTGTGAGGAAGGGAGAGGGGGCAACTTCTTTGTTGTCCCTGAACTCTCCTTGATGCCGCTTGAGGTATATGCTCCACCGGATGGTGGGTCGTTAACCTGTTTGGGAATATGGGGAGAGATGAATGGGTTAAGGTGACGCCTGGTTCAGCCCAGCTCGTCAACGGCGATATGGTAGCGGGGGTCTTCCATGAAGTTGACCTCCACCAGGTTCCCGGCCTTGTGCAACAGTTGCCGGCAATCCGGACTCACGTGTCGCAGATGCAGGGTTTTTCCGGCATTCACGTAGCGTTCAGCCAGCGTATCTATGGCTTCAATCGCCGAATGATCCATGACGCGAGAATGCTGGAACTCGATAATAACATCGTTGGGGTCTTCTTTGATATTGAAGAGGTCCTGGAAGTTTTTTACCGATGCGAAAAATAACGGGCCATGCAGCTCATAAACTTTTGAACCCTGCTTGTCGATGTAGCTGTCGACACGGATGTGCTTGGCGTGTTCCCAGGCAAAGACCAGTGCCGATACAATAACGCCGACCACCACCGCGATAGCCAGATCGGTAGCGACGGTGACGCCGGAGACCAGCACCAGCACAAAGGCGTCGCTGGCCGGTATTTTGCGGAAAATGCGCAGGCTTGACCACTCAAAGGTACCGATGACTACCATGAACATCACCCCGGTCAGTGCGGCCAGCGGGATCATTTCGATCAGGTCGGAGGCTGCCAGAATGAACAGCAATAAAAACAGTGCAGCGCTGATACCGGACAGCCGGCCACGGCCGCCGGAGTTAATGTTAATCATGCTCTGGCCGATCATGGCGCAGCCGCCCATGCCACCGAACAGGCCGGTAACGCTGTTGGCGACGCCCTGGCCAATACACTCACGATTACCCTGACCACGGGTTTCGGTGATTTCATCAATCAGGCTCATGGTCAGCAGCGATTCAATCAGGCCAATCGCGGCGAGAATAATCGAGTAGGGCAGAATAATTTTCAGGGTTTCCAGATTAAACGGCACCATCGGCAGGTGGAAGTCCGGCAGCCCACCGGCAATAGAGGCCAGGTCGCCGACCGTGCGACTTTCCAGGCCAATAAAAATCACCAGCAGTGAAACCGCCACAATGGCGACCAGCGACGAAGGTACGGCCGTGGTCAGCTTGGGCAGGAAGTGAATAATGGCCATAGTCAATGCAATCAGTCCCAGCATGATCCACAGTGACTGGCCCTGCATCCACTGCATGTTGCCGGTCGCATCCTCGATCTGGAAGTTATTCAGCTGTGCGAGAAAGATGACAATGGCCAGTCCATTGACGAACCCCAGCATCACCGGGTGTGGCACGATGCGAATAAACTTTCCGAGCTTTAGCAGGCCCACGGTGATCTGGATGGCCCCCATCAGTACCACGGCAGCAAACAGATACTCGACGCCGTGTTCGGCAACCAGGCTGACCATGACCACGGCGAGTGCGCCGGTCGCCCCGGAGATCATGCCCGGGCGGCCACCGATAACGGCGGTAATCAGGCCGACCATGAACGCCGCATACAGCCCTACCAACGGATCCACACCGGCGACAAAAGCGAACGCCACAGCTTCAGGCACCAGCGCAAGGGCGACGGTCAGGCCAGAGAGGATGTCGTTTTTAGGACAGCCCCGTTCGGTGC
>CAZVBD010000258.1:0-2138 GCA_964625255.1 uncultured Thiohalobacter sp.
AATCCTTATCATACACTCCTGCTTTTACGCCTACAGAAATATGCTCGAAAACACCAAAAGCATTATTAATCTTTGCCAAGAGAATTTTATCTTCCTTAAGCCGTTCCATTTCTTTTTCTGTGATTTTTAGTACATCAAATTCCTGCTGCAAAACATGTCGAGCCTCCCGGAGCATTTTTGCAGCAGTCTCTAGAGTAGATTGTTTTTTTCTTCTTTCATGGTCTGCGTTTAAAGCAACTATTACTATTCCCAATTGAATAATGAGAATAGCAGCCGTACCACCGCCAAGGATTAATGATGCTATTTCATAAATTGTCATAGTTTGAACCAACTATTATTGGGTATGTTAATCTTCTATTCTTCATCGCCGCTTAACAGTCCAATGTAACGACGCCATACCATTGAGTGATAGACCGACGCAGTCTATCGCGTGATAGCTGATGCTATACAGAATATCTGTCTCTCGTCTTTGCACCATTATGAGCCACGGATCCAGGGGGTTGGTTTTATTCGAAAGCCTGCTTATGCTTGCAGGGTTGCCGCCCAGGATATCTTGATGATAGTACCTGTTGATCAATGCAAGCAAGTCGCTATCCGTTTATCCCTGTTAGTGGTTTACCGGGAATTCACATACAATTCGGAGACCTGGCTGGTTATCTTCCAGCCTTAGCGTCATACCGTGGATCCTCGCTACAGCAGCCACCAG
Organism: uncultured Thiohalobacter sp.; assembly: GCA_964625255.1. Lineage (GTDB taxonomy): Bacteria > Pseudomonadota > Gammaproteobacteria > DSM-19610 > DSM-19610 > Thiogranum. Next base: position 707 of record CAZVBD010000258.1, read on the forward strand.
GCTCAGACCCAGTCCATTGCCGGGTGTGGTGCGGCTTTTTTCCAGTCGGTAAAAACGCTGGAATACCTGTTCACGCTCGGATTCAGGTATGCCGGGGCCATTGTCTGCAATGCTGATTCGGCCACCATTGTCTCGTCTTTCGAGGAGGATTTCGATGTGCCCCTGCGAGGGGGTGTACTTGATGGCATTGTCCAGCAGGTTGGCCATGGCCTGGAACAGCAGGTCACGGTCGCCTTGCATGTTTACATCGGCATCCACTTGCAGGCTCAGTGACTGGCCTTTTTCTTCGGCCAGGGGTTCGTAGAGTTCAACGACGTCGTGCAGCAGCGCACTCATGTCTGTTTCATGGAAGGCTTCTTTATGCTGGCGGGTTTCAATGCGGGCGATACGCAGCAGTGCATTGAAGGTTTTCAGCAGACCATCGGCATCGTTCAAGGCCTGTTCTGTGAGATCAGGGTCCTGGTGATTCTTTTCCTGTTCGGTACGCAGCAGTTCCAGCCGGTTGCGCAAACGTGCCAGGGGGGTGCGCAGATCGTGGGCAATGCTGTCGGAAACGCGTCGTACACCTTCCATCAGTTCCTCGATCCGGTCGAGCATGGCATTGAGGTTGCTGGCCAGGGAGTCGAATTCATCACCACTGTGCTGCCGGGGGATGCGGCGTGACAGGTCGCCGTTTATGATCTCGCGGCTGGTGGTGTTGATGGCTTCAAGACGTTTCATGACCCGGCGGCTGAGCACAAAGCCACCCACGCCACCCAGTACCAGTGTGATGGCAAAGCCGAGGATCAGGGTGTGAATAATACGTTGCTGGGTTTCTTCCAGTTCGTAGATATCACGACCGACCAGCAGGTGAAAGCCTCCGGACAGGGTGAAGCTGCGCGCACGGGCCAGGTGGATTTCATTCTTGCTATGGCCGGCGTTTTCGAGCCTGAAGTTCAGCCATCCCTCCTTGTCGGCCCTGGCTGTCGGCCAGCGATTGAGGTTGCCGGCGATGGGTGTGTTGATGGCCGTGGTGAGCAGATAGATAGACGAACCGGTGGGTTTACGCGACAGACGCTCATTGATGACCTGGATCAGGCCGGCGAGGCCATCCATATCGTAACGCTCTGACAGGCCGGTGATTTCGGCGGCAATGGTGATATCGGTCTGTCTCGACATGTAGGCCGCTGTTGACCAGTAGATAAACCACAGCAGCAGCAGTACCGAGGCACCGAACAATGCCATGTAGGTAAAGGCCAGGCGGAAACTGAAACTGCGCAGCAGGCGGTGTTGCATGGATTATCCGGATTCCGCAGCCGGTTCGCGCAGGCAATAACCGGCACCACGTACCGTCTGTAGCAGGGGGGATGTAAAACCCTTGTCAATCTTGTTACGCAAGCGGCTGATGTGTACATCGATGATGTTGGTCTGTGGATCGAAGTGATAATCCCAG
>CAZVBD010000259.1:0-2116 GCA_964625255.1 uncultured Thiohalobacter sp.
AGGAAGACGCCGCAGGCCGGCGCTTTGACGGCAAACCGTACCAGAGAAACATTGCCAGTAACAACAACCCCAGTTGCAGCGCAAGCCCTTGCAGGTTCGGATAAATACCCAGCAGATCAAAGCGCGGGAAGTTGATCGGGCTGACCGGGATATAACCGGCCTCCTGCAAGGCAGCCACACCCTTGCCGGCAAAGATCACAGCCAGCACAAACATCAGGATACCGGTCACACTGAAGAACTGGCGCAGTGGCAGGCGCATGCTGTAGCGCATCACCAGCCAGCCGAGTATGACCAACGCACCCACGGCGGTGCCAAAACCACTCAGCGCCATGCTCTTGCCCGCCTCGTCGGTCTGCGCCCACAGTGCCTGGTAAAACAGGATGGTTTCGAAAACTTCCCGGTACACGGTAATGAACGACAGACCGGACAGACCCCACAGCGCACCCGCGCCAAGCGCCTTTTGCACGTTATGCTCGATGAACTGCCGCCACTGCGCCGCACTGGTTTTATCGTGCAGCCAGAAGCCAACATAAAAGAGGACTGCGGTAGCCGTTAGCGCGGCCACACCCTCGGTAATCTCACGGCTTGCCCCACTGATTTCGATCAGTGAAACCGACGCCCACCAGGTCAGAAAACCCACTGCCAGCGCACCAATCCAGCCGTAGTGCAGGTAGCGCATATTGTTACGATGCTCGGTCTTGACCAGAAAGGCCGCCAGTGCAGCCACCACCAACAAGGCTTCCAGCCCCTCGCGCAACAGAATAAAGAAGGCACTGGCAAACGCCGCCGTCCCCGACAGACTGCGGTCACTCAGGCGCTGACCAGCGAGTTCAAGCATGCCCTTGATGTCAATCACAGCAAGCTCGATCTGTTCAGGGGGTATATTCTTGCGAATCTGGTTCCGGAGCATCGTCATGGCATGTTCGATCTGCAGCCGGAGTTTGCCATCGACGGCATTAAGTCCCTGCTCGACCAGCTCGAAACCTTCCAGATAGGCTTCCACGGCCATGCGATAGGCCTTGTTGTGATCGCCAGCCTTGTACGCAGCAACCACATCGTCCAGCCGGTGTAATGAAAACTCCAGTGGCGAACGGTTGGAAAACAGTGCTGCCGGGTTGGCCCGCAGATAGGCCATCATCTCGCCACCCTCGGGGCCGAATTCCTGTTCGGCTTCGGCGGGCGTCATCACGGTGAGTTTACGAATATCCTGTAACGGGGCCAGCTTCGGATTGGAGAAGTCAGCCTCACTGCCACTACGCTGAATGTCACTGGCGGCAAGCTTGCCCACGTAAAAAGCCAGCGACCAACGATCCTCGGCGGGCATTTCATGGAACGATGACATCGCGGTGTCCGGTACGCCCTGGGTAATCGTGTTGTAGAGTCCGTAGAGATTACGCTGGGCATAGCGCTTGCGATCAGTAAAATCGATGGGATGTGGCTGCATACCGGCAGCCAGCGGGCCGTCTCCCGCACCGGTAACCCCGTGACAGCTGGCGCAATTCTCGCTATAGAGGCGAGTGGCGCGCAGCAGATCCGGCGCCTTGCGTGGCACCACAGTCACCTTGTAGCCATCAATAATGGTCTGGCGCATTTTGCTGGCCAGGTTGCGAATTTCTGCAGGATCCGCCATGGCAGACACGCGTTTGGCGAGCTGCTCACCCTGCTCAGCCAGCGTCTCCCGTGTACTTCCCTCGGGGAGATCCGGGATCTGCCGCACAATACCCTGGGAAAAATCCTGCATTTCCTCGAATTCACCGGGATTGACCACTTCGCCGTTGTTGACAGCCTCACCATAGTCGACCCCCACGTAGTCAATGAGCTGCAACAGCTGCTGGATATCGCCAGCGCGTGACACAGAGGACAACATCAGGAGCGACAGAACCAGGACAACACGTTTCATGAGGGACACAGATAATCCGGGGTAACGAGGCCTTAAATTATAATGATTCGCATTTAGATTGCAAATAACCCTGATTATTTCATGGCTATGTCGCACGGGATGCCGGCCTGCGCCGGCATGACGGTTTAATCCTGGAATGACAGTCGGGTTTTATCAGGGATCTCTAGTCGAGCTTATTCACCCAGACGGAATGGACATTCACGAATTCGCGGATGC
>CAZVBD010000260.1:0-2113 GCA_964625255.1 uncultured Thiohalobacter sp.
GATGAGAATGACGAGGCCATCGTTGTTGCCACCATACAATTGGCCCACAGTCTGGGACTGGATATAGTGGCGGAAGGTATTGAGGATGCCGAGGTGTTGTATCGGCTCAGCGAGCTGGGCTGTGATTATGCGCAGGGTCGTTATATTTGCGATGCGCTGCCACTCGCTGAATTACAGGACTGGCTGGATAGCAAGAAAACATCGGGCCGCGTTGTCTGAGCCGGGTTCTGTGCCACGTTCTGCGCCACGTTCAGGCGAACACCACCCATGTGGTTGCGATGTACTTGACGCCTGCCTGCAGCGTGACACCGCGATGTTCGTGTGTCCAGAAGGGGGGGAACAGTACCAGCTTGCCCTGTTCGGGTTTAACCCTGATGTCCTGAAACAGAAACTCGGTTTCACCGCCGGGGCCTTCCACGTCATTGAGATACCAGACGGCGACCAGCTGGCGCTGGCTGAAATCATGGCTGCCACCATCGATATGCCAGTGATAGTGCTCACCGGGCAGGGTGCGCTGGATCGCATAGCCCATGTCCTTGAAGGGTCCCTTGAAGTAGGGATAGCTGTCGCGGAACTCGAGTATGGCCTGACCCATGGAACGGAACAGTGCCTGGTCGATGTCTTTCCAGTCGGGTTTGCCGCTAACCACCAGGTCGGTGGATTTCTTGATGCTGCGATCCTTTTCGGCCAGTTGACCGATTCGGCCTTCGTACTGTTCGTCGGTGCGCGCTTCAAAACGCTCGATGGCCGTCTGGCACAATGCCGGTGAGAGCGCATTGTGTTTTTCAAAAATAAACGTATTGGGCTGAACCTCCACGAGGGTTCGCAGGGGTGTTGTCAGTCGGGTTTGTGCCATTGCCTGTCATCCTAAAGCGTTTTCTGTTCGATGAGTGTTTCCATGTCAGCCCAGGCCTTCTTGACACGGCCTTCGTGGATCTGTGTGAGTTCGTTGGCGACCTGCAGCCAGTGTCGGCGACCGGTTTCCACCTGTTGCTGCAATTCATCACGATCCCCGCATTCTACCCAATGATGGTAGGCCTGTAACAGGGCCGGGTAGATCTGTTTGCGCATACCCGACATATTGCCAAAATAAAAATGCAGTGATGCGGGGTGTTGCTGTTCCAGCAGGGCGGGCAAGGTCGACAGGGCATCGGCGAGATGATCGCGTACCGCGCGTGCCATCAATTCAAGGCGTGAGCGCGGGAAGCTGTCGAGCATGTCTTCCCAGCTTTCACCGAGCAGTTTTCCCGCCTCGATTTCACCGGTTTCATGCAGTATCAGCGAGTCGGTTTCATGCCGGGTCATCGCGTCCAGTGCTGCATCAAGATCCCCGTCAAAGTCGTAGCAGCCCAGTGCGCGCGCCATGGCATTATCCGGGCGATTCCAGCGCCACTCTTCATAACGCTCCCAGAGCATGCGGCGCAGGGATTCCTGGCGGACAAACATCTTGCCGCCCAGCGACATGGCCGGTGGTGCGATCAGGTCCCGTGCATATTCCTGCGCAGTGATATAAACGGGGCTGCCGTTCCGGTCGAATGTATGCGCCAGGTGCGCCAGCATGAACAGTGGCCGGGTTTTATTGCCATAGCCTGCGCTGTACACCAACTGGTCGGCACGCAGTACGTGGTTGATTGCATCGGCATCGAAAGGATCGAAGCTCTGCCCGTCAATGACAACTGGCTGGAAATCTTCATCTTCCAGCGTTTCCCAGAAATCCTCGCGTGCACTCAACCAGTCACCGACGTCTTCGCTGGAAATGTTGGCGCCATAAGCCAGGTGGTGCTCCCAGCGGTAGTACTCGCGCATTTTCAGCAGGTAAACGCACAGCGTGTAGTCGCTGGCAAAGCGTGCGTCCGCAATGTGGCAGTTGTGCTGAATCGTGGATTGCACAGCTTGCAGACGAGGCGACAAGATTGTTTGGGAGGCTTGCATGTGCGGAGAAATACCCGAATAAACCACCATGGTTTTTGATGCTAGCATGATGTAATCTGAGGCGCCAGCAAGATACTGGAGTACTTTAAGTGCGTATTCGAAGTCATTGGAATAAAAAGGGAAAAGCGCGAACAATCGAAGAAACTGCCGGGGCGCTGGCGTTTATCGAGTGGCGTATTGC
>CAZVBD010000261.1:0-2104 GCA_964625255.1 uncultured Thiohalobacter sp.
TGCCCGGCACCGGTATGCCGGCCTGGAAGAATGTTTTGACGGAGGAGCAAACACAGCAGATCGTCGCTTATGTGCGGCGTGCATTCTATCCCGGGCGAAAGACTGATGCCGATGAATGAATCCCGACACCCCGGTCACCGACTGTTTTCTCTACACCTTTCACTGGTTGCCCGTATTGCGCTGGGTACCGCAGTGCTGGCGGTGAGCGCGCTTCTGCTGATGCTGCTGGTTGTTGTTGACCAGAATGGTGCAACCTATGCGGAGCTGGTGCGCGCACAGCGCATCACACAGCAGAACCTGGGACCTGCTTTCCTCGTCGCCGGACTGTTCGTGGCTTCTGCCACCGGTATTATTACCTGGCTGATTTGTCTCTATAGCAGTTTCCGCGTAGCAGGCCCGCTGTTCCGTTTTACTCGCAATCTTGAACTGGCCTCGGACACCGTTGAACTGCCGAGTATCCGCAATGAGGATTGCCTGCATGAACTCTCTGAACAATTGCAGGATAGTGTCAGACAGTTGCATGCCCACTACGATGAAATAGAGCAACTGAGCGATCAGGCGCTTGCCCTTATTGAGCGTGAAGGCGAAACGTCCCGCAGTGAACTCGGCCTCATCCTTAAACAACTCAGGGAACGGGATGAGCGTGTTCGACTGGAGGGGTAAGCTGCTTGCCGTTGCGGCTATGGCGGGGTTGGCTTTATCGGCGACAGCCTGGTTGCATGCCGCCCTGTCGCCTGCTGCACATCTGGCGGATTCCGACTGTCATTCCTGTCACCTGGCACGCGCGGAGATTACCGTGGAGAACGCCGGCAAGCTGGTTGCTGACGAAAAAACCCTGTGTGGCCGCTGTCATGCACCGGCCCTGAAGCTCAGCCACCCCAGTGGCGTGACGCCCAGCATGAACATTCCAGCCCGGTTTCCTCTGGACTGGAAAGGCGATCTCACCTGCAGCAGTTGCCACCGGATACACGGTGACCAGCCAACCCTGATCCGTGGCGGCCAGCTCGGCAAGGCGCTGTGCCTGGCTTGCCACGATCAGAGTTTCTTCGACCGCATGCCGGATCAGGGGGTCTCCATCACGGCACGAGGGCACCTGGATGCCCGGACTGACCCCTTGCCGCTACCGCTGGACAGTTATTCACTCCAGTGTATGGAATGCCATAATGAAAAATCAGACAATCTGCCGGTGGATATTGATGTGCAGGGTATTGTGCGGCATGCCGGTAACTCGGTGAATCATCCCATCGGTCGTCGCTACGCGGACGCCATGAGTTTCGGTGGCTATCGACGCCCGGCGCTGTTGCGGGAAAATATCATGCTGCCGGAAGGCAAGCTGAGCTGTATTTCCTGCCATGTTGGTTACAGCGAGCACCACGGCGCATTAGTGATGTCTAATCAGGGTTCAGCCCTGTGCCTGGAGTGTCACGATATATGACGAACGAAACCGTCAAGAGAGGAAAGGAACCGGTGCGTCGCCGTCGCCATTATCTGGATCGGTCGTTGCAGGGTTGGTTGCTGGTCGGGTTGATTGTTCTCGAAGTCACCTTGTTCAGCATTGCCATGTTAATACTTTATCAGGATCTTAATGCCGTTGTGGAAGCTCGGCTCTATAGTGCTCATGTGGATCCCGGTGGGGATATGCCCGCTCTGTTGCAGGTAACGTTGCGCCTGTTGGGCGGGCTGCTTCTGGTCAATCTGTTCGCTGTGTTTGTCGCTGATCGTTTATGGAGTCGACGGGTCAACCATATCACCGGGGATCTACGGCAGGTATTGAAACGTGTCGGGGCACTCGATTTTTCCAGACATTGTCCGGTAGCTGAAGATCATGCTGTCCTGGCAGCCGCATGCCGTTGGCAGTCTGTCGAAGCTGAACGTTGTCAACATATTCGCGAGGTAATCAGCGCATTGCAAACCACAGATACCAGCGATAAAGCGATTGTTGATACCAGAGAAAAATTGCAACAACTCAGGAAATTACTACCGAATACCCATGGAACCACTGAAAATATTCAGGGAACGAATTGATCGGACTCCCTGATTGGAGAAATGTAAAATGATAAATCTGTATACCCCCCGCCATCTGTTTCCTGTTTTGATCACAGGC
>CAZVBD010000262.1:0-2076 GCA_964625255.1 uncultured Thiohalobacter sp.
TAGGGGGCGATCGGGGCACAGATAGCAACACCACGGTTTTTGGTGATCTCACTGGCCACGTAACCGATACGGTTAACATTGAGATAACGGTGTGCTTTCGAAAACCCCAGCTCGCTGGACAGGTTCAGTCGCACGATGTCACCGTCCAGAAGTGTAACTGGCCGCCCCCCCGCTTCCAGCAATTTGGCATAGATAATTTTGGCCAGTGTGGACTTTCCCGAGCCGGAAAGCCCGGTAAAAAACAGTGTTAAACCCCGTTTACTGCGTGGCGGATAGGCTTTACGCAACCCACGCACAACTTCGGGAAAGCTGAACCAGGCCGGTATTTCCTCGCCCTGACTCAGATCCTCTTTTAGTTGCGCATCAGTGTAGTCAATGGCCTGGAGGCCTTCACGCTCGATCACTGAGGCGGGTAGAAAGCGATCCTTCACCGGGACGTAACGCATGGCTTCCACGGGGACAATTTCGACATCCAGTTCAGCACTGAACGCTTCGATCAGCTCACGTGATTGCTCCGGCGGATAGAACTGGTGCCCCTCACCACCGCTATTGGCTGGCGGATAAGCATGCTTTGGCCCCACGATCATATGTGAACAACCGTAGTTCTGGCTGACAATCGCGTGCCACAAGGCTTCGCGTGGCCCGGCCATACGCATGGCCAACGGCAGCAATGACAGCATGGCCAGATTCTGTGGATAATGCTGTCGGATCGCCTGATAGCAGTGCACGCGCGCGTAGTATTGCAGGTCACCGGGTTTGGTCATGCCCACCGTGGGATGCAGCAGAATGTGTGCCTGGATATCCTTGGCGGCCTGCAGGGTAATATCACGCTGCAAACGGTGCATGGGTTTCGAGGTCTGGAATGCCACCACCCGGCGCCAGCCTTTCTTCCTGAACAAGGCCCGCAGCTCTTCCGGCGTGTCCCAGAAACTTTCGAAATCGTGGTGTACCGGTGACTGGATACCCTCGATCCGGCCACTGAGGTAGACGGGTTTAACAACTTCGTGCAGGTAGCGCACCCCCGGATGATCATCTGAGGTGGTGTTGTAAACCTTTTCCGCTTCCCGAACCTTATCCGGCTGCCAGATGTCTTCGATGGTCAGTACTGCGGGCATAAAACCCTCACCATCGCGCAGGGCGATTTTCGAACCCTTTTGCAATTTACCGGCAAATACTTCATCGACATCAAGCACAATGGGTACCGGCCAGACGCTGCCATCCGCCAGTCGCATGTTGTCGACGACTGCCTCGTAGTCAGCCTGGTTCATGAACCCGGTCAAGGGTGAAAAGGCGCCGTTCATCAACAACTCCAGATCACACACCTGTCGCTGAGTAAGTGTAAGTGATGGATATTGCTGAGATTCCGTCTTAAGAAGTTCGGCTTTATCTGGATCAACCAGCAGGTTGACCAGCTTGCCGCCATGCGGCTTTATAAAAAATTCAGTATGTCCCATTGGCCCAGAAAGTCCGCAATTTCATGTTATCAAACAGGTTTGCCAGCATTGTTTCGCGGTCAGTTAAGCGGCCGAACGTCGATATTTTTAACGTTCAAGACCCAACACCCCCCGGATTGGCGAAGTTTAGGTGTTCGACATCACAGGGTAAACCCCCACCGCTCCATAACGAGCTTTAATCAGTCTCGCCCGGCAAGTATGCTTGTGCAAAATGACAATATCTGAGGTCGGGGGCTATTATGCGTTTTCTGTTACGGGGGATTCTGGTCGTTGTCACCTTGCTGGTGCTATCCAGCGGTTATTTCATCTGGAAAAACAACCGGTCAGCGGCACCGGCTAATCATGATCGGCTGAATACCTCTCTGGAAAACGGGATTCAGTGGTTGACCGACCACCGGGGAAAAATCCTTGGTGAGAACAACCCGATGCTCTGGTTCATGGTGCAGCAGGCAAGCAACATTACCGGTGACGCGCGCCTCAAGACATTGTTTAGTGACTACGCGCAGCGCTATCTTGACAGACACCACAATAACGTCTGGCGCGCCCTGTATTACCCGAACACCTGGGTGCCGGTACGCTTTGAAGATATCGCCAGTTTCCCGTATTACAACTGGCATTTCAT
>CAZVBD010000263.1:0-2040 GCA_964625255.1 uncultured Thiohalobacter sp.
GCGCAGGCCAAATGCATCACGACGTGAACCGGTTTCCTTTGTCCACTCAGCCTGGTCTGTATCTTCCAGCAGCAGGGTAGTCCGGCGCCCAATCAGTGTGTTCTCCGGGTAACCAAACAATTGCGTCATGGCCGGGTTGGCAGACAGAATACAGCACTGTGCATCATAGGTAATCATACCGTCAATAGCCGTTTCCTCGATAACACGTTCGCGTGCCAGTGTTTCCTGTAATCGTTGGGTACGACGTGAAATCTCTGTGACCATCTGGTTGAAGGCCTGTGCCGTTACGCCGACCTCATCGGGTGTTCCTGTTTTTACTTCGACACTGTAATCACCAGCACCGACCCGCTGCGCGGCACTGGCGAGCTGTCCGATACGCCGCGTCAGGTGTACACCGAAGAAAACTGTAACGATAATAGTCAGGATAATTTCAGTGCCTGCAATAACGATACTGCGCAGTTTTGCCGCCTCGATAGATTGTTCCATTCGTTTGAGCGAGAAGCCAAGCCTTACTTGCCCCATGAGTTGACCACCAATACGGATATCGCCTGCCACATCCAGTGTGCCATCCGTTACTGCCAGTGGATCAGATTCTGTCACCGGCCAACGTTGCTCAGGTAATGTTCCGAGTGAAACAACCGGGCGCTGGTCTCGACCGAGAACCACCAGGTAGGTCAATTCATCATTATTAGCAATATTGCGCAGGTACTCTTCCAGGGCAGCATAGTCTACCTCGACCAGGTAGCTGCCCGTCGTTGTTGTGATCTGCTCAAGGATGCTGCTGGCGCTGTCACGCAGGCGGTCACCATGTGCCTGCCGGATAACGCCGAGGTTGCTCCACACCAGTAGCGACAGCATAACGATCTCGATCAGCACGACACCGACAATAAGCCGTACACGCAAGGAGCGGGAAGGGGAAACCAGCATAATCAATGAACCTTCAGTTGTTCAGTGATCCAGCCAAGGGTTGCATATTCCTCTTCATGTGCCGGGACAAAACCGGGCCAGTCAAGATGTGCCAGCAGGGAGCGGCCTTCCGGTGATTTGTCCAGCATAATCAGGGCCTGTGCAATACGGTCAGCCATCACATTATCGACCCAGGGTGCAACAGAGATAGGCATATGTGGCACCATGCGTGTTTTGGCTACAATAATCATTGATTCACGGATTTCCGGACTCGCGCGACGAAACAATGGCAATATCAATGCTGCTGCATCACTGGCCCCCTGGTATGTCGAGAGCAGTGATGCGTTATGGCTCGGCGTTGGAATCAGTGTCAGATCCTTGTCCGGATCAATACCGGCTTCTTCAAGCCGTGCCCGAACCAGCATTGTTGCCAATGCCAACGGGTCAGTCGTTGCCAGCCGTCGACCGCGCAGATCCTCGACAGACACGATACCCCGCGAATGTGGTGCAACGATAACGGCCTGCATACCAGGTTGATCGACACGTGCGATGGCGTGATAACCATGATTTTTGTGGGCAAGGTAGTACAGGTGTGGTGCGGTAAACAAAATATCGTAGCGTTTTTCATTGTGCGTACGCTGCACAAATGTCAGGAAATCCGGTGCTGTTTCCATACGGATTTCGATACCCAGCTGGCGTGACAGATAAGCTGTTAGCGGGGCAAATCGTTTTACCAGGCGTTCTGGGCTGACGATGGGCAGGAAGCCAAATGTCAGGTGGTCCGGCTGCTGTTTTGTTTCTGCGGAAACAGACAGAGGCAGGATTGCCAGTAATAGTGTAACTGTAACGACTAAGCCGGTAATTGTTGCCGATATAGTTTTGAATAGGCCTGACATTTTATAAGCCGAGGTGGCTACCTGTCTTCTCGCGTATGCCAAAGTCGCAACACATAGATGGTGGACTTCTGAATCTCGTAGCGTATTTCGTATTGGCCGACGAGGATACGGCGAACTTCACGCGGTTCGAATTCGTCAAGCCGTTCACCGATACGCGGTTGCTCTAAAATGTGACGGGGTGCCGCCGTTAACGATTGCACCGTGCGTGCTGCGGCTGGTTTGTTTACCGGAGCCAGGA
>CAZVBD010000264.1:0-1884 GCA_964625255.1 uncultured Thiohalobacter sp.
AATTCCAATAACGCCTGGATATTGGAGGTGTTATACAAGCTATTTTCTTCACTCCGGCTGGTTGATATCTGAATCTATACTGTATATATTTACAGTCATTGTTTCAGGGAGGAAACAACCATGTCGAAAGTTCGTCTGCTCGATCAGGTCAGAAACACAATACGGGCGCTGCACTACAGCAGAAAAACGGAACACGCCTACTGTTACTGGATTCGGTTTTTTATTCGTTACCATCGAAATCGGCACCCCTCTACAATGAACTGTTCGGACGTTTCTTCCTTCCTGACATTTCTCGCCGTTAATCGAAAAGTTTCTGCATCTACCCAGAACCAGGCGCTGAATGCAATTGTCTTTCTGTATCGCAGAGTACTGGAAGCCCCTCTGGACAATATTGAAAATGTGATCCGCGCCAAACGAAGCCGGCGCATACCGGTTGTCATGTCGCGCGAGGAGAGATGTATGGTAGCGGTCTGCGCCTGATGGAAACACTCAGGCTGCGTATCAAGGATATCGATATGGAACATCGTGTCATTCTGGTCCGTGCCGGCAAGGGTAACAAGGATCGTGTAACGATCCTGCCGGATACACTGGTAGTTTCTGTTTGCAGCCCTTTACAGGCATTGGGCCATGTCTAACCTGTCTTTTTCCTGTCTGCCAGCAACGCCTTGAGTTCGGGAATACAGGATCCGCAGTTGGTTCCGGCTTTTAACACTTCACCAATCTGTTCTACACGGGTGAGATGCTGCTTCTCTATGGTTTCTTTCAAGGTATTGATGCCAACGCTGAAACAGGAGCAAATGATCTGCCCGGCATCTTTCTGTCCGATGGCGGGTTTGCCGGTGAGCAGGCTGGTGCGCGATGCATCGTCAAGCGGCCCCTGCTCGAAGAGTTTTGACAGCCAGTCGCGCGATGGCAGGTTAACGTCGGGGCCAATGAAGATGCAGCTTTCCAGTTGGTCGTCCACCAGCCGGGCGGCGCGGTAGCGGTTGACGGCTGAATCAAAATATTCCAGCCAGTCGACTTCGGTGTCGTGGCTGCACAGCAGGGTGCGCGCACAATCGGCCCAGTCCCGGGGGCTTTGCTTGCCGGCAATTTCGTAACGCCACATGCCCTGTCCTTTGGCGCAGGACCAGTAGGCATTTTCCAGTGCCAGCCGGCGGCGCGACAGGATGAAGCCATACCAGGCCACCGGGAAGGGCTCTATCGCCACGGGGGTATATTTGAACTCGGGCTGACCGGAGAGCGGGTCGGTGGCGGGACTGATCAGACAGTCAACGCTCGGCACGCTGGAAAATTGCTGATTCCAGTGCATGGGCACGAAGACACTGCCGCGTTGTTGTGCATCGGTAATCCGGGCACGCACGGTGATCTCGCCCCATGTGCTGTGCAGCCTGACCAGGGTGTGGTCGCTGATACCATATTGTGCAGCATCGTCAGGATGCAGTTCGGCACAGGGTTCGATGGTATGCCCGGACAGGCGCGGTGATTTGCCGGTACGCGTCATGGTATGCCAGTGATCGCGGACCCGGCCACTGTTCAGTACCAGCGGGTAGTCATCACTGACCGCGTGGGCCGGTTGCGGATTGTCCACTGCCACGAAGCGGGCACGGCCGGTGCGGGTAAAGAAGTGGCCGTCACTGAACAAGCGTGCAGTGCCCTCCGGGGCTGCGCGATTAACCGGCCATTGAACGGGGGGCAGGTACTGGTAGTCTTCGTGGCTGATGCTGGCCAGTGCGCTGATGTCAAAATCACGCTCGCCGTCATTCTCGAAACCGGACAGGGCGGCATGTTCACGCCAGACGTCATCCACACCCGGGTAATCGAATGCTGATTCGAAACCCATGCGCCGCCCGACTTCGCTGATAATCCACCAGTCGGGCCGGG
>CAZVBD010000265.1:0-1829 GCA_964625255.1 uncultured Thiohalobacter sp.
CACACCGGCTTCCGCCAATTGCTCACAGGCATCCTGCATTCGTTCAACCTGACCCACCACGTCCAACCCACCTTCGGTTGTCAGTTCCTCGCGCCGTTCCGGTACCAGGCAACAGTCGGCGGGCTTGATACGCGATGCAATGGCCAGCATGTCATCGGTGATCGCCATCTCCAGGTTCATGCGCGTTTGCAATACCTCTTTCAGCATCTCCACATCGCGTTCCTGGATATGGCGACGATCCTCGCGCAGGTGCAGTGTAATGCTGTCAGCACCCGCCTGCTCTGATTCGATGGCGGCCTGTACCGGGTCGGGATAGCGGGTGCCGCGCGCCTGACGCAGGGTGGCAACGTGATCGATATTAATGCCGAGCAGAATATTACGCATGATGAGGCTCCTTGATTCAGCAAACGCCTGGTGGTCACACATGATTGGCGATCTGCAGGATGCATGGCATTCTATCAGCAAGCAGACCCGGGATAAAAATTCGTTCGCCTACACTTTCACGAACAGTTCGCGTGACTTCAGGGGTTTCCCGCCAAGATACAAAGACAGCGCCGCCCGCATCAGGCGTTTGGCATCCCGTAATACCTTTTCATCGATATTCTGTTCCTGCGCCAGTGCCAGCAGGCTGGAACCGGGAAACAGAAACCCTTCTCCGGAACCCTCAGCGACCTCTACCGGCCCGGCTTCCAGCCGGTAATCGTAAAACCTGTCAGCCTGTACCGGCTCACCGGTTTCGCACTCCACATCCAGTAACAGACCATAACCGGTTTCCTGCAAGAGCTGTTTTTCGAACAGCCGCAACGTTAATTCAAGACCGACCGGCTGATCCGACAATGCCTGCAGGGCCAGTCTGTACTGTTCAAACAGTGGTGGATGCGGGTCATGGCGTATCAACAGGCGCACCAGCAATTCATTCAGGTAAAAGGCACTATAAAGCGCTGTGCCGGTCAGGTTGACCGCAGGTCCGTCTGCTTCAACCTCGATCAGTGTACCCAGCTCACCACGCTCATTCCAGGACAGGCGTAAGGCGTGGAAAGCCTGTAATTCACCACGTCGACGTGACTTTGGCGAATACACGCCACGGGCCACCAACCCGACACGGCCATGTGTCGGGGTAAAAACCTCCAGCAAAGCACTGGTTTCCCGATAAGGCCGCTGGTGCAATACAAAACCGGGGGTCAGCTCGACCCGCATATCAGTTGTCCTGGTAGCCCAGACTGCGTAGCGCACGATTATCGTCCGCCCAGCCTTCCTTGACCTTTACCCAGAGCTGCAGAAAAACTTTCCGGTCGAAGACCTTTTGCATATCTTCACGGGCCTCCTTGCCAACGGCCTTGAGCAGCGCGCCCTTATGCCCGATAACAATAGGCTTCTGGCTGCTTTTTTCGACCCAGATCAGAGCGTGAATGTGAAACAGTTTGCCTTCATCCTTAAAACGTTCAATCTCAACGGTAAGGCCATAAGGAATTTCATCACCCAGTTTGCGGAACAGCTTTTCACGCACCAGCTCAGCCGCGAGAAAACGCTCACTCCGGTCAGTAATCTGGTCTTCAGGGTAAAACGGAGCGGATACCGGAAGGTGTTTGCGAATAGCAGCTTCCAGATCGTCAAGGTGCTCACTGCGTCGGGCACAGATCGGGATGATGGCGGAGAAATCCCCCTGCTCTGCCAGTTTTTGCATAAACGGGAGCAATGTTTCCTTGTCTTCAACACGATCAATCTTGTTGATGGCGACGATGACCGGGCAGGACAAACGCTTGAGTTTTTCCAGTACCCACTCATCATCATCCTGCCAGCGTGTACCCTCCACAACAAACACGACAACA
>CAZVBD010000266.1:0-1814 GCA_964625255.1 uncultured Thiohalobacter sp.
CGGTCTGACTGATGTAAACCGCCCGGTTGCATACGCCACAAATTGCACGTTCGATTTTGCAGTATGGCAAGGTATCTGGAATAACAACTAGTCACTGGCGTAAATTGCCTGTACTTGTTGTTCTACATCCGTAACACTTTGCATTCTGACGTCAAACCAGGGGGGCATCACGGAAATGTCGTATCACAGGCGATACGACCTACGACAGCCTGGAAGGTGGCCCGGGGTGTTGTGTGGCAGCATTCTGTCGGCAACCTTTCCAGGTTCGTTTACAATCGAGCAGGAGTAGATCGGCAGCCGGATGAACAAGGAATCTGACTTGCGCTGGATGCACCACGCACTGAGCCTGGCACAACAGGCCGCTGAACGGGATGAAGTCCCGGTCGGTGCTGTGGTCGTCAGGGATGACCAGGTCATCGGGGAAGGCTGGAATTGCCCCATAACCAGCAACGACCCCACCGCACATGCCGAAGTGGTCGCGCTGCGTGATGCTGCCACCCGCAGCAGCAACTACCGCCTGAGCGGTGCCACCCTCTATGTCACGCTGGAACCCTGCCTGATGTGCGCCGGCGCGATGATTCATGCGCGTATTGGCCGGCTGGTGTTCGGTGCCAGTGATCCCCGGCGGGGTGCCATAAACAGTACGGCGCACGCGTTCGAGACACAGGGCTTGAACCACTGTGTCGCGGTGGAAGGTGGTGTGCTGGCGAAGGAGGGCGCGGCGTTGTTGCAGGCGTTCTTTCGGGACAGACGCAGGGACTGATTTACCGGACAGCATCGCTTCTGTTACGCTGACAGTGCAGCTGGATACTTGGCTCCCTATATTGTTTCACGGAGGAAACAATGCGTATTTCCCCCTGCTTTTCCCTTACGGTTGTGCTTTCTGTTCTTCCGTTCCTGGTTCCCGTTGCACGTGCCGCTGTGTATCGCTGTGTCGGGGATGATGGCCTTGTCAGTTACCAGCAGATTCGTTGCCACAGTAAAGACAAACCACTGATTCTGAGAAATACGCGAAGCGGCTGGTCGTCCTTGCGTCCGGGTGAGAAGGCGTTATTGAAGCGCTATCGTAAAAAAGATGCAGCGCGGCGCCGCAAGCCTCATAGTGAGGCCAGGAAAACGCTAAAGGAAACCCCGGCTTGCTGGAATCGGCGGAAGCAACTTGAGGCGGTTCGAGCAAAATTACGTCGTGGCTACACGCTGCAGGAAGGCGAGACGTTGCACCGAAAACGCGATAATTACGCCGATTATTTGAGGCTGTTCTGTTCCTGAGCCAGTTTGTGTGCAGGTACAGGCCAGGGACGGGGGATCCCGTGGAACAACCCGGGTATGTTTCGCGTCAAACCCGACATGCTATCGAAAACAGGAATACTTGATGTTTAAATATCTCCGCAAACGGCCCTCCTTCTTCTTGCTGGCGCTGCTGGTTTTTACCGGGTTCTCGGCAATAGCGGGTGAGGAAGTCGTATACGCACCCAGCCAGGTCGAAATGAAACTGCAAAAAATCTCTGAGCACGTTTACTTCGTACAGGGAAAGGCCGGGATTGCAACGGATAATGAAGGTTTTATTTCCAATGCCGGTGTTGTTATAACCGACGAAGGTATTGTTATTTTTGACAGCCTCGGTACGCCATCGCTGGCTCACAAGCTGCTGGGACTGATCCGTAAGGTCAGCGACAAACCCATCGTGCGGGTGATAACCAGTCACTACCATGCTGATCATATTTATGGCTTACAGGTATTCGAGGCGGAAGGTGCAGAAATATGGGCGCCAGCCGGTGCGGAGAATTACCTGAATTCCGAGAATGCTGCAGAAC
>CAZVBD010000267.1:0-1809 GCA_964625255.1 uncultured Thiohalobacter sp.
GAGCAGTCGGCAGACAGTACCCCTGCAATATCCAGACTGGCCTCCTCGGCCGCCGACAACCCGGATAACCCGGTCTACATCCAGATCCAGACCCAGATCGAGGCCGCTGGTACTGAAATCCGGGCCTTACACGAAAAAAAAACAGAACTGCGGAAAAAACTGGACGACTATGAACAGCGCCTGACCGAGATGCCGCAGGTCGAACGCAAGTACATAACTTTACAACGAGACCTCCAGGACACCGTCGCCGAGTATCAGAATATACGCGTTAAACTGACATCTGCCGAAATTGGTCAACAACTGGAAAAAGACAGCAAGGGTGAGCGCTTTGTGGTTGTCGAACCCCCTATACTGCCGGAAGAGCCTATCAGCCCAAACCGTCCGGCCATCCTGTTCCTCAGTTTTGTCCTGGCACTGGGCAGTGGCATTGGCTACGCTGCCGTCGCCGAAAGCCTCGACAGCTCAATTCGCGGAAGCAAAGGAATAGCAACTGCAACCGGCTCACCGCCGCTTGCCATCATCCCCTACCTGGAAACTGACAAAGAAAAAACCCGGCGAAAAAACAGGTCAGCCCGTCGAGTAGCTGCTGCCATCGGCGCCATCATTATCGCCATCACATTACTCCATAATTTCTGGACGCCACTCGACGTACTTTGGTACAAGGCATTAAGAAAGGCCGACGTCGTCATCAATACTTAATGCGGTCACGTTAAGGTAAAATACCAATGGAACGTATCAAACAAGCTCTCGAACGTGCGCGCGCCGAACGCCAGGGTCAGCCGACAAGCATCCCGGCACAAGAATCCCTCGCACATGTACCTGCGGAAGAAGTCACCTATTCCCAGACCCGCAACGTCGAGGTATCGCGTATCACACTGAGAAAAAACCGCGTCATTACCGGCTTTGATCCCTGCGATTTCACCGATGCCTACAAAATGTTGCGCACCCAGGTATTACAGCGTCTCAACGAGAACGACTGGAATGTTCTGGCTGTCACCAGCCCTGGCTCCGGTGAGGGCAAATCCCTGACTGCACTCAACCTGGCAGCCAGCATGGCGATGGAAATCGACCACACGGTACTGCTGGTAGATGCCAATCTGCGCCATCCCAGCCTGCACGAGCATCTGGGCTTGCCGGATGGCCCCGGACTGAATGACTACCTGACAAAGGATACGTCCCTCAGCGAGCTACTCGTACACCCTAAAGGCATCGATCACCTCACCTTCCTGCCCGCAGGCGCGGCCATGTTCAACTCGGCGGAAATGTTGAACTCACCAAAAATGACTCATCTGGTCAATGAGTTGAAGAATCGTTATGCCGGGCGCATCATTGTATTTGATCTGCCGCCGGTATTGAGTGCAGCCGATGCCCTGGCGTTTGCCCCTTATGTCGATGCAGCACTGCTGGTGGTTGAAGAAGGAAAAACATCGCGACAGGAAGTTGAAAATGCGCTCAATCTGCTTTCGAGTACCAATGTTCTCGGCACAGTACTCAACAAAGCTGGCAATCCCGGCTAGGTGTGACACCCACGATGTATGAGAGTTTTTATAACTTCCGGGAAAAGCCCTTCTCTCTGCTGCCTGATGCAGGTTTCCTCTATCTGAGCGACAAGCATCGTATGGCGCTCACCCTGCTGGAGTATGGCCTGATGAACCAGGCCGGCTTCACTGTTATCAGCGGTGACATCGGTACGGGTAAAACCACGCTCATCCGCCAGTTGCTCAACCAGATCGATGAAACCATTCGCGTCGGCCTGATTTCCAATACCCACCAGACCTTCGGCGACCTGATGCAATGGATCGCACTCGC
>CAZVBD010000268.1:0-1659 GCA_964625255.1 uncultured Thiohalobacter sp.
TGTACCGCAAAACCGGTAATGCTCGACACCAGCCGTGAGCAGGTCATGATCTCCGGCGTTTCCAGCCGGGTATCACAACTGAAAATATCACGCCGGGTGCGTACCGACATGACCACTTCCTCAAGCGCCGCATTACCGGCGCGCTCACCCAGGCCGTTGATCGTACACTCCACCTGGCGCGCACCGTTAATCACGGCAGACAGTGAGTTGGCCACTGCCAGGCCAAGGTCGTTGTGACAATGCACCGAGAACACGGCCTTGTCCGAGTTGGGCACCCGTTCAATCAACTGCCGGATCAACTCACCGAACTGGTGCGGCAGATTGTAGCCAACCGTATCGGGGATATTCACCGTGGTAGCACCGGCATCGATGACCGCTTCCAGTACACGACACAGAAAATCCAGTTCCGATCGACCGGCATCCTCCGGTGAGAACTCGATATTGTCGGTGTATTTACTCGCCCGTTTCACGGCCTTCACCGCCTGCTCAACCACCTGGTCAGGTTCCATGCGCAACTTCATCTTCATGTGGATTGGCGAGGTTGCGATAAACGTATGGATACGAGCCGAGTTTGCATCAACCAGTGCTTCACCCGCACGATCGATATCACGATCCAGTGCACGCGCCAGTCCACACACAGTGGAATCCTTCACGGCGCGCGCGACAGCCTGCACCGATTCAAAGTCACCGGGGCTGGCAATGGGAAAACCCGCTTCGATAACATCAACCCGCAGACGTTCCAGTGCCCGGGCAATACGGACTTTCTCGTCTTTGGTCATGGACGCGCCGGGACTCTGCTCACCGTCGCGCAAGGTGGTATCAAATATGATTAATCGATCACTGCTCATGTTCTGCTCCAGCACGGCACACGCCGCATCCTGCACTCGCAGCATATCAAAAGGTGCGCGGCTTGCGCATCAAATTCATCAGTCATTTCGAGGTGTTGCGTTTGGCCCCCAACTGACAGCGTGCTAGCTGTCCGGCGGCAGACCGGCGGGAGACTCATCGTGCGCAATCCAGCCGGTGTCACTGTGTACGGCCTGCCAGTCATCCAGATCAAAATGAATGACTGCAACAGCACAGGTTCGCATATCAGTCGGGTCACCGGTAAGCATCTGCCGTAGCCAGCTTATACCTGGATTGTGCCCGACCAACGCAAGATGCCGGCAGGCGGCATCCGTACGCTGCACTTCAGCCAGCAGGGTATCGGCACTGGCATTATAGAAAGCATCGATTTCCAGGATTTCATTCACGGGGTAACCCATTCCTTGGGCAATAAGCCGTGCCGTATCCCTGGCGCGCTGTGCCGGGCTGGACAACATCCTGTCAGCCTTTACCTGCAACCCGGCAAGGTGACGCCCCATTCGCTCTGCGTCCCGCTCACCGCGCGCATTCAGCGTACGGTTAAAGTCGGTATATCCCAACTCCGGCGAAATCGCTTTTGCGTGGCGTATCAGTATTAATTCAAGCATAACCCCAGTATGGGAAAATACCGGCTTTAGTCAACCCGAAAGCCTTTGGAATGCTGGAATATCAGTTTTTGGTCGTCCACAAAAAACGGGACCCGAAAGTCCCGTTCTTCACTATCAAGCAGGATGGTGTCTACTTGCGACGTCGAACCACACCAACCAGTCCAAGCAGGCCAGAACCAAACAGCCA
>CAZVBD010000269.1:0-1615 GCA_964625255.1 uncultured Thiohalobacter sp.
GATTCGATCGCATGGGCCTGTTCCCGGAACAGGAATTCGTTCTGTTCCCTATCCAGTCGGCCACATTGCGGTTTGTTTTCGCGGAAAGCCGGCCCGAACAGGGCTTTCAGTGCATCGTCGATCTCCAGCTTTAACACGCCACATTCACGTTGCAGGCTGTCGTCGATATCGGTCAGAAACAGGCTGACGGCATCGGCGTTGAACTCGTTACGCAATCGGTCTTCGAGGGTATCGGTCAGTGCGACTGCACTGTCGGTTGCGAGCAGATCCAGGGTCATACGATGCACACGGTCGCTGAGGCGGTCATTGTCACGTGCGACGTCGACCAGTGCCAGCAGTCGGTCTTTCAGGCCTTCGTTCTGCTCGCGAAGTACCTGCACCTGGCGTTCGATCAGGGAAATCGCGCTGCCGCTGGCATGTGACAAACGCAGTTCGGCAACCAGATCCGCCTGGTTCTCAAAGAATTCGGGATGGTGGGCCAGATACCGGGTGACCTGTTCGGCATCGGGTTCCTGGGCAGTGGCGGATTCGGCGTTGGCCTGGGATGTCATAATGTTATTGTGCCCTCGAAGACAAAGGTGGCCGGCCCCGTCATCAGCACCGGCTGGTTTTCGCCTGCCCAGCTTACCATAAGATTTCCACCGCGCAGCTGCACTTCCACGCGTTCATCCAGCACTTTCCACAGGCGCCCGGCGACAACGGCAGCACAGGCCCCCGACCCGCAGGCCAGCGTTTCTCCCGTACCGCGCTCGTAAACGCGCAGGTTGATGTGGCTACGGTCGACGATCTCTATAAACCCTGCGTTGACGCGGTTGGGAAAACGCGAGTGTGATTCAATCAGTGGCCCCAGTTGCGCAACATGCGCCGAATCGATGTGCGGGACTTCCAGTATGGCGTGCGGATTGCCCAGTGACACGGCACCGATTTCCAGTGTTTCGCCTTCTACGGACAGTGCATATTGTGGTGCACGCACCAGTGCCTGAAAGGGTATGTCTGCCGGTTCCAGTACCGGGACGCCCATATTGACCGTCACCTGGCCATCATCCCGGATCGTCAGTTCAATCAACCCGGCGCGGGTGTGTACCGGGATATGTTCGGCATTGGTGAGTCCCTTTTCGCGAACAAAGCGCGCAAAGCAGCGGGCGCCGTTGCCGCATTGTTCGACTTCACCGCCATCGGCGTTGTAGATGCGATAGCGGAACTCGCTGTCGTCCCGGTCGGAAGCTTCCACCAGCAGGATCTGGTCACAGCCCACCCCATGACGTCGATCCGCCAGAAACCGCAACTGGTGGGTATCGAGCCGGACCGACTGATTAATTGCGTCGATCACGACGAAGTCATTGCCGAGACCGTGCATTTTGGTGAATTGCAGTTCCATCGCCTCAGGGTACGGGTCGGGCGGGGATTTGCAAGTGAAGCGGCAGCGGCAGAGAATTTACCGTTATGAGCAGTAAAGATGCGCTACAGACGCCGGACGTGATGAGTGTTCGGGAACTCGGAATGGATGCCTTGCAGGTGTTGCTGGGCGGCTATGGTCTGCGTTGTGAAAAGGTGGCTGATCGTTGTGACATTCCCGGTAGTTTCTGGGGCGACAGCGAAGCGGGCCTGGTGGGCG
>CAZVBD010000270.1:0-1608 GCA_964625255.1 uncultured Thiohalobacter sp.
GATGATGCCATGCCGGCGGGCAATGCCGTTGCCGCCAAAGTCTTCGGCCGGCTCGGCCATTTGCTTGGCGATACCCGTTATAGCGATGCGGCGGAAGGCACACTGAAAGCCGCCTGGGAATACATCCAGCAAGGCCCATATGGTCACACCGGATTATTACTGGCACTGGAAGAATACCTGAACCCGGTCGAAACGCTGATCATACGCCCGGGTGATCATGAAAGCGTCTGGCGACAGGCGGCTGGCAATAACTATGCACCACGTCGCATGGCCTTTTTTATCCCGGACGAAATTTGTAACCTTCCCGGTCTGCTGGCCGGGCGCAAACCGCAGGGCGGTGGTGTGGCTTATCTGTGCCAGGGTACGCAATGCCTGCCACCCATCAACCATCCGGATCAGCTGCGTGAACAACTCGGTTCAAGTGAGGGTGACTGACAGCTACTGCCCAATCAACATCAGCGACGGTGCCTTGTCGTTATGGAACGGGTATAGTGTAACCGTGATTCACAATATTGCTAAACGGCGCGTTGAAGTTGCGCTACAACCCGTCGATCAACTCACAGGCGGCTAAAGAGGTAAACACCATGGCCACTCCGGCACAGACCATTCAGGCGCTTATCGACAAGCTGCATACCCTGCCAGCCGAACGCCTCAATGAGGTCGCGGATTTCGTGGATTTTCTAAAGCAACGAACAAGACAGGGGAAGTCTGCCGTAACCGGCAAAACATCACTGGATTTTCCGGTGGACGATCCCGGCCCCTGGCCGGAGGGATTAAGCCTGCGCAGAGAGGATATGTATAACGATGACGGACGCTGAACCGCTTTTCGTCGATACCAATATCCTGATCTATGCCAACGTGGCCACAGCGCCACTGCATGAGGTTGCACTCAAGGCATTAGAAGCTGTGTATCAGACCGGGCAACCTTTATGGATCAGCCGTCAGATACTGCGCGAATTCATTGCCGCACGTACTCGTCCACAGACTTTTGCCCAGACTTCCACACCTGACGTGGTGATCGAATGGATACGGTATTTTGAAGATCGCTTCCAGGTTGCAGATGACACACCCGCTGTCACCGAACAGCTCTTGCAACTGCTTGCCAATTACAAGATCGGCGGCAAACAGGTGCACGATGCCAATGTCGTCGCCACTATGAAAGCCTATGGCATTACCACGCTGATGACACATAATGTGAAAGACTTTGAACGGTTCGCAGGGATCATCAAGATCGAGAAGATTTGAGGTATAACAGACAATAAGGATATCGATCAGGTCATTGCGGTGATGTTGCAGCGACCATAAAAATAAACGCCTGCTGGAGATTCCCGTTTGATGTCGTGGGCGTTTGCACTCATCACGGGGTCCTCGTTCAACGGCAGTTTAAGCCTATCATATTTCAGCGGTATCTCCGCCGCTACTCCACAGGTATCTCGACAAACGGCTCAAGCACCTGGTTAGTGGCATTCTGCCCGGCAAGTGACGCGCCCATTTTCGGCAACTTCATGACACGTACACCTTGATCCGTAACATCCAGCGGCAGAAAGCCCCGTCGGCAATTCATTTGATAAAACACCTGGGCTTCTGCCGCACAACGCGAAAAAACGT
>CAZVBD010000271.1:0-1576 GCA_964625255.1 uncultured Thiohalobacter sp.
ACCCGTGACAAGGCCCGTACCGGGAATAGATAGTCGCCTCTGGCCTGCGTCCATTGACCGTCCGGGTTCAAGGTGCCACCGGGGATCAGACAGTGCAGGTGAACGTGCTGACTCAGGTTCTGACCCCAGGTGTGCAGGACCGCCGTCATGCCCGGCTCACCCCCGAGGCGTCTGCTGTTGGTAGAAAAGCGCTTGAGGGTCGCCCAGACACACTGAAACAGCAGACCATAGATCACCCGGGGGTGCAGCTGCACCCAGCGGTTCAGGGTATGCGGCAAGGTGAACACCAGATGATAGTAGGTAACGGGCAAGACCGACGCCTGTTGCTGTTCACACCAGCGCCTGGAGGCGCGACACTGACACTGCGGGCAATGTCGATCCCGGCAGGCATGATACTGAGGGACTTCATAGTCGCAGTGGTCACAGTGTCGCTTTAACCCACCGAGTGCGGCGGTACGACAGGCCTGAATATGGCTGCACACTTGCCATTGCCGGGGACTGAGTGGCTGATCACGATCCAGGAAGTGAGCCAGAACGCCTTGCAGATTAATGGCCTCCATGATCCACCGCCAGTGCTGCAATCAGATCGATACCGGCTTTCCCTTCCTGATACAGCCCCGGTACCCAGTGTACATAATGCAAGGTGGAGTGGATGTTCTGATGCCCCAGTAACTGTTGCAGCTGGTGGACCGGTAAGCCGGCCTCCAGTTGATGCGTGGCGTAGGCATGACGCAGACTGTGGATACCACCAACCTTGTCGATACCGGCTCGGCACTTGGCCACGGTAAACACCCGCTGCGGGCTGGAAACATCCATGGGTTGATCTGGCTCGCGACCCGGAAAGAGCCAGTCGGTTGGGTGATACCGCCGCCAGTATGCCCGTAACGGGTGCAGCAAACCGTCTGACACGATTACTTGCCGATCTTTGCCTCCCTTGCCCTGTTCAACACGCAGCAACTGGCGCTCACCATCAATGTTGCGCACCCTCAGGTGTACCAGTTCATTGACGCGCAGGCCACAGCCATAGCAGGTCATCAGCATGATGCGGTGCTTGCTATTACTCACGGCCGATAAGATCTGACCGACTTCACCCCGGGTTAACAACTCCGGAATACGATAGAGCTTCTTCGGCATTTGAAACGTCACATCAAACGTCGGTTGTTTTAGGACCTGAAGATAGAGAAAGCGGATGGCATTCAGGTACAGTCGGCACGTGGCACCGGACAGTCCTCGCTCCTTGACCAGGTATTGGAAGTACGCCTGAATCTCGTCAACACTGAGATCCTCTGGTGTACGGTGGTAGTGCTTTGCCAGTGCTGCCACGGCTGACAGGTAACTCTCATGCGTGCGTGCCGCAAACCCACGCACTTGCATGGCGTCGATCATCTTTTGACGTAAGGGGGTCATCGTCCTTCTCCTCGGTTAAAGACCAACAGTGGTCTCTGTCGAGTGTGGACGATGAAGTGGGTATCAACAGGAAAATCAGGGGCTACAGTCGCTACCGCGACAGCGGTTTAGTTCAACTACTATTAGACGGCTCGCGCCGTATACCCAGAAACACACGGCGTGAGCCGTA
>CAZVBD010000272.1:0-1565 GCA_964625255.1 uncultured Thiohalobacter sp.
CAACCGACATTCACACAGGTGCCGCCCAGCGGTCCTTTTTCGATAACAGCACATCGCGCCCCATAACGTGCCGCACGTTCCGCGACCGACAGTCCACCGCTACCACCCCCGATTGCAATCAGGTCATAATGCTGACTCATCACACACCCCGCTGTTAAACAGGGGATGCATTCTACTGGAAAGCTGCCGAGACACCATGAATCCCTTACTGGAATTGACTGAACTCCCCGCCTTTGACCGTATCCGTCCTGAGCACGTGGAACCTGCCGTGGACCAAACACTGGCCGGGGTGCGCGAGCAAATCGAAAGCCTGTTACAGGCAGGACCGCCCTTCAGCTGGGACAATACGCTGGCACCACTTGAACTGGCGCTCAACCGCCTGCACCGTGTGTGGTCACCGGTCAGTCACCTCAATGCCGTGATGAACAGTGATGCATTACGCGCCGCTTACAACACCTGCCTGCCGAAACTCAGTGCTTTCGAAACAGAACTGGGGCAACACGAAGAACTGTACCGGGCGGTGAAGGCGATTGCCGACAGTGATGCGTTCGAAGATCTCAATAGCGCCCAGCAGCAATCAGTTCGTCACCGCCTGCGCGACTTCCGCCTGATGGGTATAGAACTGGACCCCGAAGGACAAGCACGCTTCAAGGATATTCAACAGCGCCTGTCCGAATTGCAGTCACGTTTTCAGGAGAACCTGCTCGACGCCACCCACGGCTGGAAGAAGTCCATCAACGATGAAACCCTGCTATCCGGCTTGCCGGAATCCGCCCGCGATCTGGCACGCCAGCAGGCGGAACGCGAACAGCAGGAAGGCTGGTTGTTCACCCTCGACTTCCCGTCCTACTTTCCCGTCATGGCCTATGCCGACAACCGTGCCTTGCGCGAGGAATTTTACACCGCCTACCTGACACGCGCCTCGGACACCGGTCCGCACGCAGGGCAGTGGGACAACAGCACATTAATGGATGAGATTCTGGCACTGCGACATGAATCAGCCCGCCTGCTGAACTTCGGGAATTATGCCGAATACTCGCTGGCCACCAAGATGGCCGACTCACCACAACAGGTTTTGCAGTTCCTCGAAGAACTGGCCGAACACGCTGTCGAACCGGCGCAACAGGATATGCAGGTGTTACGCGCCTTTGCCCGTGAACAGGGCACTGACTACGACCTCCAGGCCTGGGATGTCCCTTACTGGTCCGAGAAACTGCGTCAACAGCGCCATGACCTGTCACAGGAAATGCTGAAACCCTGGTTCCCGGATACACGTGTGATCCAGGGGCTCTTTGATGTGACTGAACGCCTGTACGGCATGCATGTCAGCGAACGCCATGACGTTGCGGTCTGGCACCCCGATGTGCGTTTTTTCGACATCCACGATGCCGCCGGGATACTGCGTGGCCGTTTCTACCTGGATCTGTACGCCCGTGCCGACAAGCGCGGCGGCGCCTGGATGGACGATTGTGCCTCACGGCTGATGATTGACGAGCAGCAGCAGGTGCCCGTGGCCTACCTGACCTGTAACTTCTCACCGCCCCTCGGTGATGCGCCGGCCCTGC
>CAZVBD010000273.1:0-1540 GCA_964625255.1 uncultured Thiohalobacter sp.
TCATAACCCGGGCTGTCCAGTGAGGGGCTGCCAAGCGTGAGCAGTTCACCTTCGATGGTGATGAGTTTCAGTTCGGCAATGTTATGGACGGTGAGTCCGTATTTGAGGCAATGCACCCCGCCGGAATTTTCCGCTACGTTACCGCCGATGGAACAGGCAATCTGCGAGGAAGGGTCGGGGGCATAGTAAAAGCCATGCGCGGCTACGGCTTCTGTGATAGCCAGGTTACGCACCCCCGGTTGTACACGTGCCAGCCGGTTAGGGAGGTCGATATCGAGAATACGGTTGAACTTTGCCAGGCTCAGCAGTACGCCGTTATCAAGCGGCAGTGCGCCGCCACTCAGTCCGGTACCGGCACCGCGAGCGACGACCGGTACCTTGTGAGCATGGCAGTGGCGCAAAACAGACTGCACCTGCTCGACGGTTTCCGGCAGCAGCACCAGCCAGGGTAATTGCCGGTAGGCCGACAGGCCGTCACATTCATAGGGGCGCAGTTCGGCTTCGTCTTTCAGGATGCAGCGAGCCGGCAAGTCGTGCAGTCCGGCAATGAAAGTATCACGGTCCATGGGATAATAAGAGGCAGGGAATCGTCAGGTGATGACGGTTGGTGCATCGCGCCCGGTGTGGTGACGGATGTGTGCGATCTCTTCAGCAATCCGGATCAGGTCGGCGAGGCCATCCTGCGCATCCAGTGACTGTTTTTCCGGATTGTCTTCATAACGTTCCAGGTAGACGCGCAGTGTCGCACCCTCGGTCCCGGTACCGGACAACCGGAACACGATACGTGAGCCATCACTGAAACCAATACGAATGCCCTGATGCTCACTCACCGAGTGATCAATGGGGTCAGTGTAGGAAAAATCATCACTGAAGGCGACATCGTAGTCACCATACCGTTTGCCATTCAGGGTGCCGGTGAGTTTGCGCAGCTTGTCCATTAATTCACCCGCGCCATCGGCACTGACGCCTTCGTAGTCGTGGCGTGAGTAATAGTTGCGACCAAAGTTGATCCAGTGCTGTTCGATAATTTCACGGACCGACATCTTGCGCACCGCGAGCAGGTTGAGCCAGAACAGTACCGCCCACAGGCCATCTTTTTCACGGACATGGCTGGAACCGGTACCAAAACTTTCTTCACCGCACAGGGTGACGCGACCGGCATCCAGCAGGTTGCCGAAGAACTTCCAGCCGGTAGGGGTTTCGAACAGCTCAATACCGAGCCGTTCCGCCACCCGGTCAGCAGCCTGTGAGGTTGGCATTGAGCGGGCGATACCCGCCAGCCCCTGTTTATAGCCCGGTGTCAGGTGTGCATTGGCCGCCAGTACGGCAAGGCTGTCGCTGGGGGTGATAAAACACTGGTGTCCAAGGATCATATTACGGTCACCGTCGCCATCTGATGCTGCACCAAAATCAGGGCCATTACCCGCAAACAGAATATCAACCAGTTGTTTGGCATAGACCAGGTTGGGATCAGGGTGTCCGCCACCGAAATCTTCTTTGGGTTCTACATTGATCAGTGAGTCGGAGGTTACACCAAGTT